>CAYGQW010000022.1:0-22367 GCA_964352175.1 uncultured Halobacteriovorax sp. | reverse complement strand
AGGTTGACGACGCTCCAAGTCCACTACTATAAAGGCGCTGATTATGTTTTCCAAGTCCTTACAAGATAAAATCAATCGTGCCAAAGCACGTATGACTCCAACCAAGCTTGGAAACGTCGAATTTGCGTCGCCGCTTTTGCTCGCCCCCATGTCAGCCATTTGCAATGCACCATTTAGGCGCTTAATGGAAGATCTTGGTGCCGGTGGAACTGTTAGCGAGTTGATTTCTTGCCATGGCATCAATCATGGGAATCTAAGAACAAGAAATATGCTCAAACTTGATCCCCATGAAAAGAATGTTGGTCTACAGTTATTTGGTGAAGATCCTAAGGCCATGGCATTAGCGGCTAAAGTCGCCAATGATCACAACCCAAAATTTGTCGACATCAATATGGGTTGTCCGGTTAAAAAAGTTGTTTCAAAGGGTGGTGGCTCTGCCCTTTTAAAAGACACATCTGCGCTTGGGAATTTTTTTGGAACAATTAAAAAAGAATTAACCATTCCTCTGACAATAAAAATTAGAACCGGTTGGGATAGCGATCATCTTAATGCTGATGAAGTTATTCATATCGCCAAGGAAGAAGGTGTAGAGTTTGTCGCCATCCACGGCAGAACTAGAACTCAGCAATATACCGGTGAAGCCAACTGGGAATATCTAGAAAAAATGGCACAAATTTCACCACTACCAATCATTGGCAATGGAGATCTTCATACCGCTAGTGCTACCAAAGAAAGAATGGATAAAACTCACTGCCCGGCGCTGATGCTTGGACGTGGACCACTTCGTGATCCGTTTATCTTTTTAGATTCTTATATAAAACCAGAAGATCAAATTCGTTTTAACGCCCTTGATTATCTAGAAGTCATTCAAAAACTTTTTGATTATATGAATGGTCATACCGATGTTGAAAAAACGTTAGTCATTCAAATGCGAAAACATATTATGTGGTTTGCCGCCGGATTTGATGGGGTCACTCATTTTAGACGCGGACTTTTTCATCACAATAATGTTGATGAAACATTAAAATATACTGAAGACTATTTTAATGACCTCACTCAAAGAGGGATGGCCTTTAAGAGAATTGATCATAGCCAAGCTTTCATGACTTCTGGCCACGGTTAGAAAATCGCCAATCTTCTTTGGCAGCGTTGCAAATACATTCAAAATATATTTTCTATGAGTTAGCTCAAATAATACGTTTGGTTTAGTTTTTTGCTCAAGTAACCGAAATGGGATTCATAATAAGGTAACCAATAAATACGCAGCATGGGTTTTTAAAATGAAAATTCAAAATTATAGATTAAGTTTTAAGTTTTCACTAATTAAAGTAGTACCTGCTGTATGTTTAATAATATTTAATCCTACAAGCACTTTTGCCCAAAGCTGTTCAGCGATACGAACAAACCTTCAGTCGATTCAAGCACAACAATACAATCTGAAAGCAGGTAGTGGTCAAAATACTCAACGACTTCTTGATCTTGAAAGAGAGCATGATCATATTCTTTCACAAGTTGCAATCATCAGAGAACTTCATCAATTAAATGATAGTTTTTTCAGGGCCCTACGAGAAACAACTGTCCCAATTAGTGAAGGTGGGTTCACAGAAGTTATGAGCGCGCTAGACCAAATATCTACGGAAAGTTTAGAAGGTGACCGATCACGTAATCATTTAACGGCATTGGAAAACATGTCTACGATGGATGCCCTCTTAACAGAAATGAAGCAAGCAAATAGTATAGATATTAACCGATTTCGTGTCACCGAAGCTGATCTTGATGGAAAGTCGTATGAGGATGCAGTCGCTGATAAAGTTGAAAGTTTAATCTCTGCATGTCAATCAACTGCCAGTCCTTCAAATTTATGTAGGTCACTTAATGCTAGTGTTGAAAAAGAACAACTAATTCTTGAAGGTAAGACTATTGAAGATAACAAGAAAGCTAATAAAACACGAAATCTAATATCAGGATTTCTGCATGCTTATTCAGCAGATCAAAGTAACACTTCAAATAGAGCTCAATTACTCCAAAACTATCAAGACGTATTAAGAAATGGCTTACCAGAAGATGTGGACTTAACGGCACTAACAGAAAGCTTTAGAGGTGTTGTTGCTAATTCAAGGTCAAGCCAAATCGTTGCACGTATTCGAAACTATGCATCTGATCCAAGTGATCGAACTAGGCTTAATTTTGCTTACTGTTGTACTCTTTCAACAGTACAGTCAAATCAAAGAGATGCGTGTAAAGAAGACACAGGCTTTGAACGAAGGCTGTGTAGACAATATGCGAACGAAGCTGGAAATAGTTTCACTCGCCTTTTTCAAACATTTAATAATTATGAAACTCGGGTTTATGAAACCTTAGACTTTAACTTTGATAATACTGCAGTCGCAGAAAACGAACTATCTCCGCTCATGGATACAAGAATTGCTGAGGCTTTCGAGACTGTAAATAATGATAATGATGTTTTAAAGTCTTATGTTGATGCAATATCAAACCCCTTAAGGATACTAGGCAGCAGAAGTGCAGAGAGTGGCGTGAGTCGATCTTTGGAGAATCTTAACATAAGCGTTGATCAAATGAATCAATCCGTTAATAATATCGCTCTACGTTTGGGCACTATTTTCAAACGAGGAAAAGTTCTTTTACCAGAGAATCATAATATTCGATCTTCTGAATTTTCAATGAATACAGTTGCGGATGGAATAAATCTAAATACTCTGCCAGAAGTTGTATCGAGACTAAATGAAGCAATTTGCTCATTAGCAAAAGGCATTAAGCCTAATCAAACTATAGACTGTGATGTGTTCGTTTCCATTGCACAGGATGGAGAAGGAATCGTGGTCAATAATGCAAGCCAATTAATGGGAATTTTTGGTAGCGGTGAAGATGTTCACCAATTTTGGCAAAGTCAGACATCTAAATTTAATAAAGATCTAGGCGATAAAAGAGCTGAAATCGCTAGAATCAAGTCAGGACCTGAATACTCTCACCTTAATCAAATCAAGAATTTTATGGTTTGGGATTATCGCACGAGATGTTCAAGCGAAAATAGTATCGTTGTTTCAGTTCCAAACTGTAACTCTGATATAGATCCAAGTCCTGGAGTTGAGTATCTCGTCGATGATGTAAACAATGTCACTCAGGCTTTATTTGCTGAATATGACCCAAGCTCGATTAATCTAGGGAATGCATCATTGCAAGAACGTCGATTGATTTTAGGAAATATGAGTGGTGCGTGCCAAGGCTTAACTCGATTAAACACTGAGAGACCTAACGACGGATTTAATGCCAATGGAATTGAGCAAGCATGTCAAAGTATTACTTCTATGAATACGACGGCCAGTACAGTTACTGCACATGAAAGAGGCTCAAGAATTCGCTCAAGGGGTTATCGTTTAAACTCTGATGGTGACTATGAAAGACGACGATCGACTGGAAGTATGATTGGTGCTGGAATTCTTAGAGGACTTGGAAATAGTGCTCCCCTGTTAGCTGGTACTTATTTTCAAGGCAGAATGGTAACAGATAATATTCCTTATCAAGAAAGAGCTATTTATAATCAACTAGAACAGCAATATGCCTATCAGTGGTATAGCGAGAATGCGCCCTTTAATTATTTCGGTACTCCTGGCTTTAATAACCCATATTACCTGCCACAATTCACTGGGTATTCTGCTGGCTATAATTTCAATACATCTGGTATTTAAGACAAATATTATTGGCAATTATTTCTCTACCTAATACCCAATGCTTAGCAATGGGTATTATTTCTTTAATGATAATCAACACCTAGAACAACACAATCTCACCTTCCTAAAACCGACCTTAGCGCTCCGGAAAACTAGTACAATAGAGAGGTGAAGATTTTAAGAACAAGTCCAGAAATTCCGAAGAGTTACCGTGAGGTGGTATCACGGATGAAGAGTATATCCTCGACGTTGTTAATTCTTTTATGTTTGTTTGCTGTGGCCTGTGTGCCGCAATCGCCGAAGTCCACTCGAAAATCATCTAAAACAGCTTCAAGCGGTGCAACTGCAACACCTACACCCAATGCTCCCACTTTCTCAGGCGAAGCCTATTGGTATAACGGACAAACAGTAAATGGAGTTTTAGATCTGCCAGCAGACTTCTCTTCAGTTGTTTATATTCGTGGGGACGGAATCAATAGTTTTTTAGCTCAATCGAGTGCTCAAATGAGTGCCGTTTATTGTACAGTTATTAGTTATAATTCTGTTGGAGCAAAAGATCAGCTTCGTGTACGAGCTGTACCTTTAACTTTCAATAATTTTCAAACCGGTGAGCTCGAAAGACTTTTTAGAGTTGATATGAATTTATCAACTTCAGAATGTGATGGTACAGTTGGAAATTTAGGTCAACTTGTTTCTAGATCTCCGTTTTATTTAGGAAATACCTCTTTCCTTGCAGTCAGCAATGGAACGACTGGCAAAGGTATATATTTCAATTCTAGTCCTGGAGCAACTTTCAACTCTAGGGCCTTTGATGATGTTAAAGACTCTAATGGGAATTCACTTTTATCAAATACTGTTAATTCTATCTATGCCCATAACAATACAGTTGTAGTTGGAACTCAGTCTGGTTTAGGTTTGTCGCTAGATAATGCTGCAACCTTCACGGCTCCTACAACGTTTAAGAATAAAAATATTTCGGCCGTTGGTGGGATTGATACTGTATGGGCCGTTGCCGCAGATAACAATCTTTATTTCACCAGTAATAATGGATCTAGCTTTACACTTTTTAACTACACAGCAGGTACTCCAACCATTAATGAAATAGTTGGAATTCAAAGTACTTCAAATTACTATTTCATTTCTACAAGTAGTGGTGTCTTTTATACTATCAATAGTGGAGCCACATTTACTCAACTTACATTTGCTTCATCAAATGGTATTTCAGCCGCTAACGGAAAACTCTTTATTGCAACTAATTCGGGCGTCATTAAATACGATATCACTGCCGGTGGTGCTCCCGTTTTACCTGTAAATATTACTACTGCAAATGGCTTGGGAAGCAACGTAGTTAACGATGTTGCTGTCAATAATTCAGAACTTTATATTGCAACTGCTGCAGGCCTATCAGTCGGAACAGCTGCTCAAGAAGTAGGTTTTTCCAATACTATTCTAAGTGGTGGCGAACCTAAAAAAGTTGCTGCAGCTTTAGATAATGCTGTAGTCACGATGTCAGGTGGTGGCACTCAATATTATGATGGAGCAACAATTATTTCCCCATCGCTGACAACTAAAACTTTTGTTTTATCAGATGTATGTCCTAATTGCAGTAGCCTAACATCAACAAATATTGCCCTTTATCAAATCTCTGCTGGTGCTATTGACGATACGACTCGTATCAGTGACCTTGACTCTGCCATTGGATCATTAGGTCTTAAAATCAGTGGCAATGGTGGTACTGGTAATAATGGTAGTACTTGTTCTAATAATGACTGTTTGGCACAAGGTTTTGATTGCTGCCTAGATAACCAATGTGTCATTGATTCAACTGAAAGACCTGGAGCTTCGGCTTTAGGTGCGTATTACACTCAGGCGCAAAACGATATTGCCAGCAATCCCGCTTTATTTGTTAACTACCCTGATGTTTATTATGTTTGTTCACAGGCTCCACCAGTAACGGCCACTCCGACTCCGGCACCAGATGCAATAGCGACTGCGACGGCAAGACTTCAAGAAGAGTATGCCCAATTTCTCTGTCTTACAGGTGCAGGACAAGACCCTGCTGATTATACTAATTGTGTCGATGGAGATGGCGATTCCGACAATGACGTTGATGATTTCAATATTGTCCGCTTAAGAGTTTGGGATCGCTGTGGTTGTGAAGCCGAACCACTAGAAGAACCTTATTGTCCTGACTATAGTCTTCAAGCAACGTTCGATTCAAATAATAATGTTGAAACGGTAACTTGTTTAATTCCACTCCCTGATGCTCAGCCAACACCATTTCAGAGCTTAGCTATTAACGTTCCATCAAAAAGTGTTCCACATCGTTTTTTTAGAAGTGTCGATGGTCAGAAAGTAGATGACCTTTCGACAATCTCTAATATAACTCCCGAAATTGTTCCAGAAGGAACTCCATTCGCTTACTTAGATGAATCTGGAAAAACCGCTCCATTAGACTCGCCTTATAATATGAATGATATTTTAGGACAGATGTCAGTAACATTAAACAAAGCTCTTCCAGCAAAAGTAATTAAACTAGAATTTGGTGCAGATTATGTTATTTCTGCGGTAAGTGGATTCTATACTCCATGTCCACAGTGCGCTGCTGACGCTTGGTTTGATTCTTTTACAGCGCAGCCTCCCTCACGTGATGGAATTGGTGTTCAAGCGCTAGGCTATACAACGCGAAGAGATTTATTATCGAATAATTCAAGTTTTGGTAATTACGAAGACACTATATTTGGACGTGCTTGTTGGGTTCCTCCAACCATGTTGCCATTTGCACATAAACCCGAAGCCTCAGTAATTGCACAACGTGAAGCTCGATTAAAGACTCAGGCTGCCCTTTGGTCAAATGGCTACCAAAGAGATTGGTTCGGGTTCAATAAAGGTGCCTTGATCGGTTCTTTTGACGGCGTTAAATGGTTTGCTATTGGTAATGGCAGAAAAGTTACTTCTACTAGTGAAAGTCTTTTCCTGGCCATCAACGCCCCATTTGGTGATTTAGCAGACACTACGGATATTGCAGTCAATATTGTGGCTGATCTAGGTAATAACGCTGTTGCAATTGTGGATTATGACCCTTCGATCTTACTTAATGATTCTAGACAAAATCGTGCAGGCAGCTGCCAAAGATTTCATGTTTGTGAAAAAGATGTTGATTGTATTGGTAAACTTGGCTGGGAATACTCATGTGCCAATGTTGATGTTGTAGATATTTCTTGGCCTAAATTTGATAGCTCTGGCGATGAAGTCATTGGCGAGAATACAAATTTTGGCTTAGAAGATGTACTTTTCGGAAACGCAGGACTACTAGGTGGTTCTAAACGATGTATTTATCGTGGTGCAGGTGCTCCCTGTGCAAAAAATTGGAATCTTTTAAACTCTGAAATCCAAGAAAATTTTAGGTGTGCACCTAACTTCTATTGTGCTGATTTAGATGGCAATAATTTTAATGACAGAGTAGTTAGAGAGCCAGCCGCGATTCAAACATATCAGTTTGGACAAGAGTCAGACGTTTTAGGTCGACCAGTAAACTATGTTCTCGGATTTAGTAATCTTGAAGGAGAAATTAAAGATAACCTTGAATATAACGCTACTAAAAATTCTGTAAAAGGTATGAGTGCGGCAGAAATGGGTATATGTCGACCTGGAAAGAATATTTCAACGACAAATCTTTCTGACCAACACAATAGTGAAGACGGTCAGGCAAGAACTGATTATATCAATCAAATTTCTTCTTGTGCATCTGAAGATGTTGGTGCTCAAAGAGTTCAAAGCTGCCCCATTATCAATATAGATCCTGAAAGTGCTGAGTTTGGTAATTATATTTATGAATCAAATATGATCGCTATCGCTACTAACAGAGTCACACAAAATATGTGCGGTGCTGAATGGAAAGACAATTCAGGGGCTGCACAAAGTGTATTTAAAGATATTGAATCTGCATCGTTAATCACATTAGGATCTCTCTTTGCACCAAGCTTAGCAGCAGATGCCTGTCTCAGAAAAGCAGGTTCCATTTGTCATACTGATCTTGACTGCGGTCCGAACAGACTTCATTCCGAGCAAGCAATTTTCTTAGACAATACATCATTTAATAATAGTGAAGCTGAATATAAGTACTGGACAGAGTCTCTAGTGTGTCGCCAAGGAATTACTCCTCCGTCTGTATTTGATGCTGATTATGAAGACTATGACATGTCATTAAATAGCTGCTGTCGTGAACTTGGTGGTGATTTTACGATGTATACAAATATCACCTCAGCGGCCATTGATGAGAACCTTGAAGCCGAGGAGCTGAGTATTGACACCAATACTTTCCCTAATGGTATTGTAGCTAGTGGCGGCTCTAAACCATATTCAAGATACTCAATTTTATCTGGTGTTTTGAATGATGATAATGGTGTTTCAATTACAGAACCACAGGCAGTATTTCCTAAAAACTTAACGAACCCAAGCGTTACTGCAAGTTATGACAATCCTGCTTTCCAATGGAAAACCATCAACGATACAGGAAATCAAACTTGCTGTGGTGGAAGCTGGATTAGAAAATTCAGTGACGGCAGTCACGACTGGACCAATAACAGTAGACTGAATATTAATTCTTCGAATTTTAGTTGTCTCAACTATGAAAATACAATTCACGAATCAAAACCTGCAAGTACTTCGACCGGAAACTACCAAAATGGCATAACTAAAGTTTGTATTAACCCTGCTGATGAAGGATGCGTTGAAAGAGGAATTAAAATAGGTACTGCTACAGATAATATTATTGTTCCTAGCAATATTTCACAAACGACTGGCAGCCTATCAACATTTCCAGATGCCTCATTTACGCAGGCAGTGTCAGCTCAAGCTTATTATCAGCCGGCTGCATTTAGAGGTGGCTTCTACACCGCAGCCTCAAATGAGTTCAACCTTATCTCTAGTGCAGTCACAAGAAGGACCGCCATTATTCTTCCTATCTATATTGGCAGCCTATCAAATATTGATGCTGTTAGATTGAAATTTGATGGCGATGACATGGATCAACCACAGACTGAAGTAATTTCTCAATCTGCCTTTTGTAATGATGCCGGCTTCACTGTAGGAGCCAATCCAAACCCAATCATGCAACAAGACACACCATTGGACTATTCTGGACCTTTAGCTGACGGTATTGAAGCTGGTAGATATTGTGTCAAACAATTTACAGGTGCAGACGGAAGACCCTATGATGTGCTGGTTGTAATAGCCAATGATAAACTAACTTTTGATGGTGAGTTTTGGCTCTATGCAGGCGTTGAAGTAGATTTTAGTGTTTATGGATCAGACGTCGCATTTGGCGCTCATCCTGATACTGCCGGCTTAAATCCAACCATTGGTCTAGGCATGTCTTCGGGTAATTCAAATTATTATGAGACTAAACTTGGTCGCTTAGAACTTTTAGGAATCCCTCAAATCTTCTATGAACCTCTATACTGTAACTCCGCTAGAAACAATATCGTTTTAGGTATTTTTGATGATGCGATTGTCGATAGAACAAGCTTTCAAAGTAACTCTATTACATATGACGAATTTGTGACATCGACTGGAGATACCCGAAATATAGAAGAGATCTATGATGATGGTGTCACACATGCTTATGGTAGTGATGCTTCAAAATCTGGGGGTGTTGCCAGGGTTGTATTCAAGGATAAAGTAAAATTACCAGATATCTTCTCTGGCCATGAGTTTACCTGTTGTCGTGGACTTGGAAGCGTTACTGAATCAGCGGGTAAATGTTGTTCTAATTTTGCGGCAGAAAATGATGATGGAGACCTAGTCTGTCTTATTCCTTCTGGAACAGATCTTAATGTTTATTTTAATAAATTTGTATCTTCAGAAGGCATGGGTTCATTGTTACCTGGTGGAGGTCTACTTGAGAAAGACTTTATTCCAGAAACGGGTGAACCAAAAAGAAGCAGTGAAGTTTTCTCTAAAATTGAAACTCTTGGGATTGCTTTTTGCCAGCAAAACTCGATCAGAAATGGCGCAGCGCTAGGTAGTTTCTATCCCCAACCAAATTCAGGCTCGTTTAACGGAGATGTCGAGCAAGGACGCACGTTTAGCTTTATCGATAGCCCATTAGACTATGATCCAGACAGAGATACCGGAACAGTTCTATTTAATCGAGGATTTCGATGGGGACATCACGTTTACTGTGAGTAAACGCAGTGTTATAAGCGAACATGCTTAAAATCCTCTTTATCTTATCTATTGCTGTCAACATTGCTAGTGCCAAGGCAGACTGGCTATGTACTCACCCACAACTTTGTCAGCTTGCTTTTGATTATTTTAAACTCTCAAATCAGAGAATGCCTTCATTGGACAAGGCCATTAAAGTTAGCTCTGATCCTCACGAAATAGAACCAACGGCAAAAGAATTAAAAGCTCTCTACAGGACACCTTACCTTATTGCTGGCCCTAAGGAACTTCATCCATGGGCTACTCCTATTCTCGATTTAAGAAATAAAAATAAAGATTTAAAAAGTTTTAGTTATGAAATCAATCCAGAATTTTTAAAGAAATATCCCGCATCGAATGGTGAAGCACTCGCTCACTTTTGGCTTTATCCAGATATAAAATGTGAAGTTTTTGAGAAATTACAAAAATGGATAAACGACAACGCACAAATAGTGGAGTGTCCATACCTAAAAGAAAGTCAGCTTTTAAAAAACATCAACCTTTCGATGCCTGTTATAGTTAGTCATGACGCTATTGTTCCAATGCTTTTATCTAAAAATATAAATGCTATTTCTATAAAGGGTTCTGGACATCACGAAGAACCAACACCGAAACAATTAAAAAAAGTTTATCAATTATTAAAAACACACCAAAAAGTTATCTGGCTTGTGGAAGATCAAATACATTTTCCTACTGCAATAGAACAATTGTGGCGAAAAGGTGATATTATAATTCATATAAATACGAATATAGATTTTCCATCTAAGACAATTGATCCGCTAGTAGATTTAGCGAGTAAACTAGAAAACCTTTGAGAAACAGATGCTAGAAGCCTCTAAAATTCAATTTAGCTATCCCGAAGGTGATATCGTACTTGAAGACGTATCTTTCAAAATCGAGAAAGGTGGAATGCTTGGGATTATTGGCCCAAATGGTGGCGGAAAAACGACTCTACTCAAAATCCTTGTAGGTTTACTCCCCTTGAATAAGGGAACTATTTTTTATGAGGGTAAGAATTTAAGAGAATCAAATAAGGCCGTCTATGTTCCTCAAACAATTAAACTTAATGATATTCTACCAATCAAAGTCAGTGATTTTTTAAATCTTTCTAAAAAACATGCAAAAATGAGTTTAAATGAATGTCTTTCGAAAGTTGGAATTCTTGATAAAAAAGAATCACTTATTCGCGAACTTTCAGGCGGACAAAAGCAAAGAGTCATGCTTGCTCGTGCACTAAGACAAAATCCTGAAGTACTCATTCTAGATGAACCTACGACAGGGCTTGATGGACAAGGACAAGATCAACTCATGCAACTTCTAAAAGATTTACAGAAGAACGAAAAGACTACCATCGTTGTTGTTGATCACAACCTCAATCAAGTACTTAAACACGCTGATAAAGTTCTTTGCCTTAATCGGAAACACCACTGGCATGAACGAAAAGAACTTCTTACCCAGAATATTATAAATGATATTTACCACTGTGAGTTTGAACATATTAGATTGCATGAAGCAGGAACTCAATTCGATGATCACCACCATGAGTGTAAACATGACCACGATCACCATCATGAAGAGGATTAACTAAAAAATGTTATCTAGTCTTCATGATTTTATTGAGTTTCCATTTCTCTACCGTGCACTCATGGCAACGATCTTGTTAGCACTTACTTGTGGATTACTTTCCCCTTTAATTATCGCCAAAAGGTACGCCTTCTTAGGTTCAGCCGTTTCACACTCAACCTTACTTGGTCTATCATTGGGTCTATATTTATCTGGAAGTAATGCTCCCCTCTCTTTATTTTTATGGACCTTAAGTATCACTCTCGTTCTCAGTCTATTTTTAGCGAAATCTACATGGCGCCAACCACTTCCATCAGACACATTAATTGGTCTTTTCTTTACTGGAACAATGGGACTTGGGACACTTATTCATTCATTAACAAGTCGAAACAGTGGTGACTTGATGTCATTTCTCTTTGGGAATGTATTACTACTAACAGATACAGATATTTATATATCTCTAACTCTTGCGGCCATCATTATCCCTCTAATTTTAATTCCATTCAATAACTGGATTTTGAGTATCTACGATGAAGAGTTCGCCATTTTATCTGGTGTGCCGGCGAAGGCAATGCATTTTATTTTTGTCTTTTTTATGACTGCACTCATCGTTTCGGCTCTAAAAATATCTGGAACCATTTTAGTCAACGCTCTCTTGCTCGCACCGGGCTTCTTTGCGCTAAGTTTTGCAAAAAATATTAAAACTACCTTTTATATTTCAGTACTCTTTTCCTTGAGCACTGCTATAATAGGATTAGTGCTAGCAAACTTATTAGAAACTCCATCAGGTGCTACTATCGCCGTTTCGCAACTAGCATTTTTATTTATTGGTAAATTCATTACAATCATTAAGAGAAATTAGGAAAGATAATGAGAAAGCAAAAAACTGTAAAAGACAGTCAAGTTGAAATGAGAATGTTAGTTATGCCTAATGATGCTAATCCTCATAATACCATTTTTGGTGGTGTTGTGATGAGCTGGATCGATATGGCCGCGGCCATGGTTGCTCAAAGACACACAGGAAGGCCTGTAGTTACTGTTCACATTGATGATATTAGCTTTAAGGCTCCAATACGCGTAGGAGATCAGTGCTGCATTAAAGCCGCTATCAATTATGTTGGCAATACTTCTATGCTTATCGGAGTTAAAGTTATTGCAGAGAATCCTCAAACTGGAGACGTAAGACATACGACAACTGCTTATTTAACATTTGTGGCTCTAGATGATGTTGGCAGACCAGCAACTGTTCCAGAAATAGTTGCAAAAACTGAAGACGAAAAAAGACGTTATAAAGAAGGAAAAGTAAGAGCACAAGAAATCAAAGAAAAATCAAAGAAGTAATCTAAGAGCAAGAAGTCGACTCTCCGCAATTTTCACACTTATGACAGGTACCTGCTGGTACCATCGAAAAAGATCCACATTTGGGGCACTTAATAGAATCTTCACGACCAATATTTAACGGTTGGGAAAGTTTACAACCATCACGATATACAGAAATTGATTTCACGCCATAAGAGTGAGCCATTTGATAAACTTCCTTTACGTCGTCAACATTGGCACAATTTGGTAAATTTACAGTTTTACTTATTCCCCCAGAAACAAATCCTGAACAAGCAGCACCATAAGCAGGTGCCCTTGAGGAGAAATACTATTTTTTCCAAGAGCAGTTTGAAATACATCGTAATGATCTGGTTCAAGAGAAGTAGATTTAGTTATATCTCCAGACCTTAATACTTCTTGTTTAATAATCTCTATTTTTTCTTCACAATATTTCAAATTTTTAAGCGCTCGTACAAAACTTTGATTAATGATTCGCTTTGAGTCGCCTCCCACCATTTTTTTGTTTTTAATCAAGGCATACTCGGGCTCTATTCCAGTTGTATCACAGTCCATGAGAAGGCCAATTGTACCTGTTGGAGCTATAACCGTTACCTGAGCATTACGAAGTCCATATTTTTTCGCATTCTCAATAACTCTCTCCCAAGATCTGTTACATGCTTGATAGAGCTCTACAAATTGGCCAGGCAAACGATCAGCTTTGATTCCCTGAAAGACAACCTCGCCATTTGTGATATCTTGTCCAGAGCTTAGTTTTGCATGATGTTCTAAAACTTTTAAATGATGTTTTTTATTATTTTTAAATCCTTGATATGGACCTAGTTTTTTGGCCAACTCAATTGAGCGCTCATAAGCACAAGCAGTTAAAAAAGATGAAAGTGTAGCCGCGACCGCCCTTCCTAAATCTGAGTTATACGCAATACCGTTTACCATAAGCAATGCCCCAAGATTAGCAAAACCTAACCCAAGTGTTCGATATTGAAGCGAACGGATAGCTATTGCCTTTGATGGGTACTGTGCCATTTCGACTGAAATATCTAAAATTGTCGTATAAATCTCAATCGTATGAACAAACTTCTGAATATCAAAAGTATTCTCTTCATCATGATAAAATTTGAGTAAATTGATTGAGGCTAAGTTACAACCAGTATCATCTAAAAAGAAGTATTCGGAACATGGATTCGATGCAACTATTTCGCCATCACTTTTACATGTATGAAAGAAGTTAATTGAGTCAGAGAATTGAATACCTGGATCAGCACATTCCCAGGCAGCCTGACAAAGCTGCTCCCATATTTTAGATGCTTTTAAAGTCTTAGTTTCATTTTGATTTAGTCTACTTTTTAACTCCCAATTTTTATCTTTCTTCAAAGCTAACATAAAGATATCAGGGACTCTTACTGAGTTATTTGAATTTTGTCCTGAGACACTAGCGTAAGCTTCACCATTAAAGTCTCCATCAAAAACTTGAATCGGTATAGATGAATATCTTTGCGAATTATTAGCATCAGAAAGTTTTTTTGAGCCCATTATAAGTGCAGCAACTTTTCTTTCTTCAAATAACTTCCAATTGATAAAAGAAATAATATCGAGGTGATCAATATCTAAAATAACCATTTTAGCTGCTCTACGAGTGACACCTCCAGAGCGAACAGAAGCGGCACAAGCATCTCCAACTTTAAGAAAGCCCATCAATCCACTAGCAAAACCTCCACCGCCCAAGGCTTCGCCTTTTGCCGGAATATTCGAAAAGTTTGTTCCTGTACCTGAACCATGTTTAAAAAGACGGGCTTCTTTAGTCAAAAGATCAAAAATACCATCTTCACGGATGAGATCACTTTTAACTGATTGAATGAAGCAAGCATGTGCCTGGGGCCTCTCATAAGCATTAGTACTTTCTTGAGGCTGACCTTCTTGGTCAATATACCAGTGACCTAACGGTTCACCTTCAATCCCGTAAGCATGATATAAACCTGTGTTAAACCACTGTGGAGAATTAGGGGCGGCAATTTGGGCAATCAAGCTATAAGTGACTTCATCTTCAAAAACTCTTGAGTCTTCATCGTTAAAATAGCCAAGCTCCCAACCCCAAAAAGACCAAGTCTTTGCTAAACGAGAAACAACTTGTCTAAGATCAGTTTCATATTCACAATCATTCATTTTTTTGAAATATTTGCGTACCAGTATTTCTGCTGCGAGTGTAGACCAACTTTTAGGAATAACCGCCGAAATCGTGTTCATTCCGCCTGGTTCGTAATCAGACTGAACCTGCCTGGTTTCAAACTCAACTAAGTTAGTAGGTTTTTCGCCATTAATCGTCCAAATTCTTTTCACTAATACTCCACTCTCTCAAAGAAGTAAGTTAAAATAATACTAACACGAGTAGGAATATTTTATGCTCCAAAATTTATTTATTCTTTTAACAATAAACTTCTTGGTTACAACTCCAATCTGGGCCCAAGCGATAGGGGTTGAACCCACAGAAGAGGTTCCCGTCTTTGAATCGCATATGGTAAACCATCCATTCAAAGGTTGTCCTGGTGGCTCCCAATGTACCAAAGAAACAGGCCTGCTTCGCCAAGATTTTGCAAATACTTTAAATATTAAACAACAACGGCTTAAAAACCTTAATCATTTTAAATCTACCAATGGCATTCCGATATCGACTTGGACTTACCCGTTTAAATCAATTCCTAAAGGTGTAGCCTTATGGAGCTCGCCTTGTCCTCAACATAATAAGAAAGAGATTAAGTTTTTTTTAGCTGAGGTCATGGTTAAAAATTTCAAGTCACTTCTGCAACAAGAAGATTTTGTTCTTAGTAAGGCAATTCTAAAGAATGATAACGGTTCCTATACAAACTATCCTATGCCTCGTAGTGAAGCTCCTATTTATATCAGTAAAAATAAGATGATCTATGCCCTTGATTTAGACGGGAATTATTTTGATATAGATGTCGACGCTAAGGGTGAAATATCAGTAATTAATGCAAAAAGGCCTGAACGATTTCCAGAAAATATTTCTTGTAGTGACGAATTGACAAAAGAATTTTTAAAGCTTGATTACCCTAAAGACTTCTTTAAAGCTATCACTTGTAAATCAATTTGGGACTTGGAAAGAAAGGCTTTCAGATCTATCGCTTATGGTTGGAGTTGTAGTTGAAGTTCTTAGTTTGGAACCTTGAAAATTTATTTTTAGTACCTCACTTAAAATCTTCATACAATCAACCGTTAAAACCAAAAAAGAAAGTGGATCAAATCATTGCAATTATCAATGACCTAGACCCTGATGTACTTTTCCTATGTGAAGTCGGTGGTGAAGATTCTGCCTTAAAATTAGCTCGTGCCTTAAAATCAGATTATGACGTTTTTTATACAGAAGGTAATAGCGACAGAGGTATCGGTCTAGCTTTTCTCATTAAATCAGGCTTTAAAAAATTAAAATTTTATCGCCATACCGACGATATCCTTCCAGCAGTTAGTGTCGAAGATCGAAACTCTCCCAGAAAATTTTCTCGTGATGTTGCCGAATTGTGGTTACTCAATGAAGACAACACTCCATGCCTTATTGTCTTAGGAGTTCACCTTAAGTCAGCACAAGACCGAAGTGGCTATGACCCACGTGGTTTTAAGCAAAGAAATGCAGAAGTACGTGGTCTGGTTACTGTCATAAAAAAAAGAAGAACACAATATCCAGATATACCTTGTTGGATTGTAGGAGACTTTAATGGATTGGCTGCAGGAGAGATGATCGGAGCTGAATTCGAACATCTTTACGCACAATTACCTCATTATGAAGACTTACTCTCTAGATTAGATACTCCACAAAACCAGCGCTGGACCTTTGCCATGTCCTTTGAAAAGGAAACTCACCTACCTTCTCAGCTTGATTATTTCTTTATTCCAAAACAGACCCCGACTCCGGAGCCAGAGCACAGCGGGGTCGTCCAGTTATGGCAAAGGCTTGGAAACAGTGCGGGTCCGGCTAAAAGTACTTTTGAGCGTGAATTATGGCCATCTGATCACTTACCAATCTTGGCAACTTGGAAGGAAACACCATTTTAAGTCAATAATAACAATATCTTACATCCTGAAAATCTGGCCTCTATCCTCCCTAATCTCTTGCCACTAAAGCATCGAAATTGATATGTTTGGCCATTACTTTAACTGGATCACTACATGTTCAAAAAGCTAGCATTAATCGCGCTCTCATTTGCCGCTCTCACGGCCCAATCTGCTGTTAGCACAGATATAGTACAAGAAGGTCACTATTTATTTGATGCCAATAAGAAGCTTATTAAAATTATTCAATCTCAAGGTGATCTAACAATTGATCATGTTGGTAAACATGGTTATGAAGTTTACGGTCCAAATGGTCTAGGCATCTGGTTAAACGAGATAGCCAATCAACATCAAATCTCAATAATGAACTTAGAGGATCAACACGATCATGAAGCAATGGAAAAGGTATTTGCCAATTATCCCTCACCTGCTGAAATCGAACAAAAACTTTTAGAACTTCAAGCAAGCTATCCTTCATTTCTGAAAGTTTTTAGCATTGGTAAGAGCGGTAATGGACAAGATATTTTTGCGGTTAAATTATCTGACAATGTTGATACAGATGAACTTGAGCCAGAGTTTAAATATATCGCCAACATGCATGGAGATGAAATCGTAGGACGCGAACTCATGATTCTTCTTATTGAGGATCTGGCAAAAAAATATGCGTCAGGTGACTCACAGACGAAATCATTAATCGATAATACAGAAATTTATATTATTCCGAGTATGAACCCTGATGGAGCTGAGTCTCGTCGTCGTGGTAATGCTCGTTGGTCAGATCTTAATAGAAACTTCCCTGACTTTACGACTGATAATCGTAATACTCCAAGCGGTCGTCAGCCTGAAACACAAGCTATAATGTCGTTTCAAGCCAGCAGAAACTTTGCTCTTTCTGCCAACTTTCATGGTGGAACTGAGTGCGTGAACTACCCTTGGGACACAACTGGCGATGATTTTCCATTATTAGAAATGGTTAAAAATCTTTCAAATGAATATGCTCAGGATGTACCAGGAATGAAAAACTCCACCGAGTTTCCCGGTGGTATTACCAATGGTTACGATTGGTATGAAGTTGATGGTGGCATGCAAGACTGGAGTTACCATTGGTATGGAGACCTTCAGGTCACTATTGAGCTTTCACATCAGAAATGGCCGAATTACAGCACAATTCCTCAATATTTTAATTGGAATAAAAACTCAATGGTTCGCTATATTTCACGTATCCACCAAGGTGCAGGATTTACATTTGATACACCCAAAGCCGGAAAAGTTCTTATTGAATCAACGTCACTATTTAAGAAAGTAACAGTAGGTGAATACACATTCGGTAATGGTGAGTTCTATAAAGTGCTCGAACCTGGTCGATACAATTTTGTTGTTACAGACAATACAGGAAACCAGTACAGTTTTAACACGAAAGTTTCGAAGCAATCAGGAAACTACAAGGCTAACTATACTCAACTCTAATTAAAGTAAACTTGTTGAAACATATATCGCTATTACTATCACTTCTTATCATATCAAGCTCTCTTTTAGCCGAAGCTAATTGGGAGCTTCGTATTCACCAAGCAAACTTTGACGTAGAAGCAATTGACTTAAAAGATTCTGAGTACAAAGCCTACTTACATAAAACCAGCTGGAGATGCTGGGTAGAAAAACCAAATCAATCAGGTAACCTCTTTATTCGTGCACTAAAATGCAATTATAGTGTGGACGATACAGGAGCATTTAAGACGTATGCATCCTGTGGTGTAGGCAAAAATTTCGATGAAGTTTCTGTACAACTTCAGGATGAACGTAAAAACCTAGAGTTAAAAGTCATTCTTACTTGTCGCTACAAAGACACCGAAAACATTTAATATCCCTTACAAAACTCCGATAAGCCATATGACAAAGTCATAGGATTCAATCTCTGTGATTTGAATCCAAGGAGTTTAGGATGTCAAAAATAAATGTACTCGTTCCTCTTTGTGCACTTACCCTAGTTTCATGTGGAACATATGCTCCACCTGAAACATTTGAATCTAAAATGGCCAGGTATCAAGTTAAACATGAAGGTACTGCAGGTGTACCAGAGATTGAACCAGTTAGCTTTAGACCAAGTCACTCACGTGCACCAGCATCAGTAATCGAAAGTGAAAAAAAAGATGTCGAGTTCTCCAATAGAAAACTTTATTTCATCACGCTGTACAAGCAATATCATGAGCTTACTTCGTTCTCTAATTCTGAAGCAAGAGAATTAAAGCAGTGCCCAAGCTTTCATTCTGCATTAGTAGATCACTCAGTATCTTTTACTCCAAAAAATGAGTGGCATGTAAACTACAACAAAGAGAAAATTCAAGACGACAACTATGCCAAATTTTATCCAGAATTGTTCTTGTCGATGGATGATAATTCAACAACCCCTCGTGTACTAGACATCGCCAGAAAAGATGTCAAACAATCCCAAAACTTGGTCCAGACTGCAATCGACAAGCATATCGATAAAACACATTCAGAATTAGCCGAATTATGTGAGTATGGAACAAGCGATAATTACTATGCTTTTGAAAATCTCAATACAGAGATAAAAAAGAGAAATGTGGCATCAGCTAATACATCGGGAATGAAAATATTACTCAAAACGACAATCTTCTCTAATAAAGCATTAATACAATCATTAAAAAGAAGTTCTAAGCCTAATAGAAGTCCAGCTTCTAGCATTAAACAGACAGATTTTGAAAATATGGTAATGCAGCGTCTGGGAGTCCCTTGGGCCAAACAATACTATCAAGCACTAAAAGAAAGACCATAAAAAAAGCCACCTAAAGGTGGCTTTTTTATATATCACTAATTTGATCAATAATTTCGGGATACAAGACAAAGAGATTTGTATTATTTTGATAATCTTCGATTCTCTCTTCTCGTTTAATCTCTGCATCATCAACTGGATCAATCTTATTCCATTCTCTTAAAACTTTCTCTTCAGATCTACCAATATTATGACTATAGCGTACAGCAAAGTAGAACATGGCACGAGCTACATTACCTTTATGGAAATCTGGAACTTCAAAGCATTGAGTTCCTTCTCTATCTTGCCCCATCTTGCTAACAGTTCCCTCCCACTTAATATTAGAAACATAGCAAAATGGATAATTTGAACGAGTTGAATTAATAGAGCTCTTCGTTGGAAATAAGTGATGAAGATCACTTTTAGCAATTCCAACAGCCCCTTTAGATTGAGGCCAAGTGTGTTCTGTATTCATTTGTGAGTTATTTGGAATTGATCTAGTTTTAAGACAGTAGTTGGCAGAATAAACACCGCAAACTTCACCTTCGAAGTTATCGAGTTTCTCAAACATAACCTTTTTGGCTTGTTTATAACCTAGAGAGCGCTGCCCTTTTGCAAGTAGTGATCTTAGTTGACTTTTGAATTCACCATCTCTTAGATGACGAATCGATTCAAATTCTTCTGGAGTGACAGATGCCGATAAGGAAAAAGAAAATGCGCTCAGTAAAATTAAAATCATAAGGGATTTCATAAGATCACTCCACACTAATTAGAATAAGTGTTTGTATCTAGCTCTAGTCAAAATGGCAAAGAAAGTAAGTCTTAACTAACGAAATAATAATCTAAAATACAATATAAATTATTGATTACTCAAAGATATAAAGTCTATTTCTTGAGGATAGTAGAGCAAGTTTAGATTTTGTAAGGACTGGACCTGCGAAAATCCCAGATGCTTCATGCCCTAGGTGATGGGACCAAAGTACCTTGCCTTCTTCACTTCCAACGAAATACATATTTCCTTCGACGTCAGTGGCAACAAAGCCATTCTTCCAATTAGAAACCGAGCTAATTTGATGTTCTGAAACTTTATATTTAAAAATAGTTTTACCATTATTATTGACTCCAATAAGCTCTCCATTAGAAGTGCCAAATATTAATGATTCTCCCAGCTTAAGAGGCTCATAGCCAGAGATGAAAGATAAGGTGCGTACAGTTCTACCATTTTTAGGATCGAGTACATGCATATCATTTGAACTGCTTCCAACCCATAGTTGCTCATTGAAGAAAGTAGGCGTCATATCAACATCTACAAATTTATCACCATTGGAAATTTTTCTCTCCCAAAGTAAAAGACCCTCTTCAATATTAAAAGCTGCTACAGAGCCATCTGCAAAACCAATATAGAGTTTATTTTTCCAAATTCTTGGCTTTGAAGCCCTCTGCAAAGTAGTCAAAAGCGGAACCGACCTTTTATAAGCCCATAGTATTTTTCCGGTTGCAGCATCAAGGGCAAAGATCTGATGATTCCTAAGTTGTATAAATAATCTCCCACCGCTAATTGTAGGAGAAGATTCAACAGAAGCCCCAAGATCAATCGACCAGTTTAGATCTCCGTTAGAGCTATTTCTTGAAATGAGTCGACCTTCTGAAGTTCCATAATAAAGTACATCCTCAAAATAGGTAGCTCCAGCATGAGATGTACCACCATCATTAACTTGCCATAAATCTCTTCCATTTTCTAAAGAGTAAGCTGTCATATGACCTGACCCATCAGCCATGAAAAGTCTTGTAGCAGAGCTATCAACAGCAGGTGCACCTAGGTGAATCGGTAAATTACCAGTTTCATAAACAGGATCAAGGTTTTTCGCCCAACGAACAGTTAAGGGCGCTTGTGCTTCTCGTACTCCTTCCAATGTTGAAAGAAATGAACATGAGCTCAAAGACAAACTCAAAAGGGAAAAACACAAAAGACGAATCATTTATTTATCCAATTGAGAAAGGTAAAGCTTGGCGAGCAAAGTCATTTCGGCATCATTGCCCTGATCAATGACCCACTGAAGATTTGTACGAGCCTTATCAGTTTGGTCAATAGCTAATGCAAGACGACCTAAATCAAGGTAAACCTTTGCTTCCATAAATCCAGTATTAGACTTAACAAGCGACTCAAGTGTGTCCAATGCTAGCTCATTTTTACCGGCGTTCTCATAAGCAACAGAAAGCGTTGTAGCCAAAACAAATTGTTGATAAGGATTCGCAGCAGATGATGTCATCATTTTTAAAATTTGAATTGCTTGATCATTTTCGCCAGCATCTATAAGTAAGCTTGACGTCTCAAGCCCTACTGGAAACAAACCTGTAAAACTAACAAGCTGTTTGGCTAAATTTTCAAAGCCGCTAACTAAAGATTGAGGATCAATTTTTTTATCTTTAAATGAAGTTAATGAACCTTGGTTGAATTCATAAATAGCAGTTTCAGCTTGAACATTACGCTTAGAATGCATCCAGTTCCAAACACCGAAACCAACCACAGCGAGAAGGGCAAGAACAATAACCCCAATCATGCTGGCTTTATTTTTTGCAATAAAACTTCCCATTTCTGTTTGTTCAAGAATATCGTCTATTCCGCGGTTTGGTGCTGCCGTATTATCTGTCGCCATTTGTGATTTTCCTCGCCTAAAAGTAATTGCATGAATTCTATGGAGAGGCCTATAAGTTGTCAAAAACAGAGAGCTTCGATAGAC
>CAYGQW010000021.1:0-22497 GCA_964352175.1 uncultured Halobacteriovorax sp. | reverse complement strand
CACGAGCGAAAAGAACACCAGGAACTTGAAGTCCTTTTCTAATTTGTTTCAAGCTCTGCGCTTGGTTGAGGCTACGAGTAGTAGCAACGATAGTTTGATGGGCACCCATGAGACGAACCTCCTTATCAGTTCTCTTTTAGCTTTAGAATAATAACACTTTATTGAGTATTTGCGACCATGCAAATAGTTATAAAAAAAGCGGCCATAAAGCCGCTCTTAAAAACTCAATTATTACTCACCGAGCATAGAACGTAGCATCCAGATTTCTTTTTCTAGCATACCTACCTTCTCATCAGCATATGCGGTCGTTATGGCGTCTGCACCTTCAGAAAGTGACTTAAATTCTCCATGGAAAAACTTAAAGTCTTCCAAAAGTGCTCTTACAACTTCATTTCCATCAAATTCAGTCCTTTCTTCTTCTTTAATGCGCGCCGAAGCAAGAATTTGCTTTAGCGTTACCATCGGCTTACCACCAAGCTGCAGGATTCTTTCAGCCACGTCGTCATAGATAGTAGCAAAAGTTCCATAAAACTCTTCTGTCTTGGCATGAAGGCCATAAAACTGCATCCCCTTCACATTCCAATGATAATTATGAAGCTTGGTATGCATAACATTTGAGTCAGCAAGGATGTTATTAAGTTTCTGAATTGTCTGTGTATTCGACATAGGTAATCTCCTTTTCTTAGATTTACTTATTACTATTTTATGAGAAAGGCGCAATAAGTTCTAGTTATACTATTCTATATATCGATAGTTATTATCTATCGAAAAAATTCTTTTCCCATAATGCATTTATTTGATCACTATTCATTCCAGAAGAAATAAGATGCTCCTTCATCTGTTCAATATTACGGCTTCTTTTTTCTGCCGTGGCTTGCCAAATTTTAGCAAACGTTTGGTCTACTTGTTCTTCATCGTCATTTAAGTCAAGAACATCCCACAGAAAGCCAGTAACTCTCCATTCATTTCTTGGACCCTGACAAACATCCGCTGGAATATTTTCTATTCGAAGTGGCGCACGTCTTGGCACCATGTACTCGAATTTTGCATCAGCATCGCTTCGATCTATTTTTAACCAGGCTGAAAAGTAAGAAGCCCATCCTTCAGATAAAGCTAACGCCTCAGAATAGCACTCATCGATTCTATGAGAACCTCCTCCGAACGAGCCCATTTTCGCTTGGTCATAAATAGCATGTCCTATCTCATGACCAACTACGTCCCACTGATAACCTTTGGTTACTCTTACTTTATCGCCACTATAATAATCACCGTTGGCCGGGAAAATAATTGTTATATTTCTTTTCCATAAGTTGATGATTCCTCCATTGGTCATCTTCTGCTCAGCTGTCGTGGCCGTATTCCAAACCCCAGCCAGCTCCCCTGCAGGAGATTTTTCATCATAAACTAGGATATGTGAGTGACCACATTTCCCTTCTAAACCAAACTCATAAACAGCTCTGTCTTGAATTCTAAATCTTTCGCTTTCTGCTCTAGCGAAAACTCTAAAAGTCTCTTCTCCATTTTTACACTTTGATTGCAAATCAAAGGCTGGAAGTTTTACTGTTATTGATTGATTATCTTTAATAAGGACCATAGAGGCTGAAGTTTTCCCATCTCTAGACACAGAACTTTCAACTCTATCCGGCATAATGAAATTAGAAGTAAAAAGTGATCGCTTTTCACTAACTTCAGATAAATCAAACTCAGGCTGGCCCGCTGAGCTTTGTGCCGTAAATGAAATTAATAGAAAACCTAAGCTAATGAATAGTCGCATCCATGACTCCTTAAAAAATTAATGACTTATTCTCCTTGAGGATATTCCGAAGGGCCAGTAGGTTTTACCGAAGTCAGTCCTTGCGCAGTGAAAAGAAGTTGAAAATACGTCAAGTATTTCTGGCCATTAGGTTTAAACCTATGAATTCATTACAAAAATAAAGACAAACAGGCTGCGCTGAGTTATAAAGCATCATGAGAAAGTTTGATCCACTCCAATTATCTTATCTAAATGATGACCAGTGGTTAGATATGTCTTTTGAGCATATAAAATTTGATATTAAAAATCATTGGATCAACGACTGTCTGTTAACCGTTAGAGCAGAACTTAAACAAAAAGGTATTAAGCCATTCTTTCATACCTGGGTTTCTGATGAGTGGTTTTCACCCGATGGTTGTCCAGGAATTGCTATTCCATTCTACCTATTTCACCCAAGTTATATTCGGCTGATGAAAAAGTATAAGTTACCTGTTGAAGGTACGTCTGAGAGTATGGCTTTAAAGTTGATAAGGCACGAGGTCGGCCATGCTATAGAAAACGCATGGCGATTACGTCGTCGCCGGCAAAGACAAATTCTTTTTGGTAGATCAAGTACCCCTTACCCTATCCACTATAAACCAAAAGCTAATTCAACTGACTATGTTGTTCATCTACAAGATAGTTACTCTCAGGCTCATCCCGACGAAGACTGGGCAGAAACATTCGCTATTTGGCTATCAACAAGCAAGTTGTCTTGGAAAAGAAAATATTCTGATACAAAAGCTTTGGAAAAGCTTGAATACTGTGATGCCATTATGACAGAAATTGCTGGAACAAAGCCTGTTAATTGTGAAAAATTTGTAATGAGTCCCGTTAGCGATTTTAAAGGAACAATCGGCGACTTTATTATCAAGCGCTCAAGGCAAAGGCTTAAAACAATAATCAAATTAACCAATAATCAAAAAATATGCCCAAAAAATATAAGTCCTGATATTCTTAAACAAGCACAAGAAACGCTTCATAAAAAGAATATCGGGATTTTGATGTGAAAAAAAGTAGAATCATGGTTCTCATGCACAAAGACTTGGTTCCTAAAGAGGGGGTCAAGAGAAGTGATATCGATCCAGACAAATGTCCATGGATTACAGAATTAGACGTTGTCACTGCACTCAAAAAAAGAGGTCATGAAGTTTTACCTTTGGGTATTTATGGAGACCTTAAGCCTATTAGAGAAGCGATCGAAGAATTTAAACCGCATGCAACTTTTAACTTACTAGAGGAATTCGACGGCGAAGCCCTATTTGATCAAAATGTTGTTAGTTATCTTGAACTGTTAAGACAACCCTACACAGGCTCAAACCCACGTGGCTTAATTCTCGCCAGAGATAAGGCCCTAACAAAAAAAGTTCTTACTTATCACCGTATAAAGACGCCGCGATTTGCTGAATTTCCGATTTGGGGTGGGACAAAGATCCCCAAAGATTTACCTTATCCATGTATTGTAAAATGCCAAATGGAGGAAGCATCCTTAGGTATTGCGCGCTCCTCTATCGTTAGATCAAAAGAAAAGCTAAAGGACCGTGTTTCTTGGATTCATGAAAAACTTGGCTATCATGCCATCGCTGAAGAATTTATTGAAGGTCGTGAACTTTATGTAGGAGTCTATGGTCATCAACGCTTAAGCACTCTTCCAGTTTGGGAAGTTATATTTAACAAAGTCGAAGATCCAGCCAAAGAGATTTACACTCGAATGGCAAAGTGGAATCCGGAATATCGGGCTCGTAAAGGCATTAAATCGGCACCGGCCAAGTTAAGCCCAACGCTAGAAAAGAAAGTGATTGAGATTTGCAAGCGCACCTACCGCGCCTTACATTTATCAGGCTATGCTCGAATAGATTTAAGAGTAACGACTGATGAAGAAGTCTATGTGATCGAAGCAAATCCAAACCCCAATATTGGTCGCGACGATGAGTTTGCTGAAAGTGCTGCTCACAAAGGTATCAAGTATGATGATCTAATTGAAAAAGTTGTCTCCCTAGCTTTTGCAAGAAGTACAATTTATACCGATTAAGAAAGAATTGGCATTAGTTCATCAAAACTCAGCTTTGAAGCTCTCTCCATTAAACTAAGTTTAGCTGGATCTAGATTTAACCCCTTAGTACATTGTTCAAAAGATTTGCCTAGATCTTTATGACACTTAACTAAGTTATTCCATATGCTTTCAATTTCCTCTTTATGGGTACCATCACTACAGCTTCCAAAGGTGAGCGCCCAGAGCAGGCTAGCAAATAATTTATTTTCCATATCTCTTATCTGCGCTGGATCCCCACCTTTTTCAAGTTCGACCATACAGGCTTGAGTATTTTGAATAAAGGAAGCGCTAAAAAGTTCTAACTGTTCCTTATTGAATTTGCCTGGAACAATAAAAAGATTTTTAACCATATCGAACGCATTTTTTTCTTTTTGCTTAAATTCATTAAACTTAGAAAGCTTAATGGTTTGGCTATAGAGCAGGACCTGGGCCCTGCGCTCTAGATCAAGGCCGGCAAAATTGGTATTAAAATTTTCAAAAAGCTGCGTAATTCCTTCCATTAGGAATTAACCGGCATCTGCTTAATATGAAGGTCTCTCTGAGGGAATGGAATACTGATACCCTTTTCATCGAAAGTTAACTTAACCTTCTCTTGCATATCAAAGTTAAATGCCCAAAAGTCATCAGTTGTGGCCCAAGCTCTGATCTGAAGGTTTACTGAGCTGTCACCAAGAGAATGAACAATGACTTGAGGTTTAGGATCTTTAAGAACTCGCATATCGTTATTAACCATCTCGGTTAAAACATCTTTAGCTTTTTTAATGTCATCACCGTAGCCAATGCCAAAAGTAAGGTCACAGCGTCTCGTTCCTGTAATCGTAAAGTTTGTAATTGGACCGTTGGCAACAGCCCCATTAGGTAGAATAACTCTCTTATTATCTACTGTATGAATAATTGTATGAAAAACAGTTAACTCTTTAACTGTCCCCTCGAACCCTTGGGCTAAAATATAATCGCCTTCTCTAAAAGGCTTAAATATTAAAAGCATCACACCACCTGCAAAATTTGACAGTGATCCTTGTAATGCGAGACCTACAGCTAACCCAGCGGAGCCTAAAATAGCAATAAAGGAGCTTGTCTCAACTCCAATAACACTTATAACGGAAATAACGAGAGCAACTTTTGATAGAAGATCAAACAATGAGATGAGAAAGCTTCTAAGAGATGCATCATAGTTCTTTAGAAGCATTATTTTATTAAGACCTTTGTCTAAAACCTTAATAATTCTTAGTCCAACGAATAATGTTATTAGTGCCAAAAGAATTTTTGGTGCATAAGCAACAGCTTGTTCTTGCAATTGAGGAAGAAATTCATTGATTTTGGCTAATTCGCCTAACGAGTTATTCATAGAGTCCCTCATAAAATAAAAGAGGCTCTACACTACTGGTTAAAAAGCAAGGCGTCATGCTTTGTTGCAAAAAACTTATTTTAAGCTTGCTTCAACTGCATTTATAAATTCTTTTGAATCTGGCTTAACAGAGGATGAGAAACGCTGCACAACTTTTCCATTTTTTGAAACTAAGAATTTTTCAAAATTCCACTGAATCGGACTGTCAGATTGTGAAGCTTTAATAAGCTTAGCAATCAATGGATTTTTATCATTGCCTAATACTTTTTGTTTTTTCGAAATTTGAAAAGTTGCGCCATAGTTCAATTTACAAAATTTTTCCACATCTGCATCTGACTCAGGCGTCTGCCCACCAAATTCATTACTTGGAACGCCTACTATAGTTAATCCTTTCTTTTTATAATCTTTATTAAGTTTTTCTAAAAATTCTAGCTGGGGAGTATGGCCGCATTTAGTTGCAATATTAACAATCAGCACAGCGCCTTCACCAAAATCAACCTTTTTGTTTCTTGGTGCATCCAGCGTTTGATTTTCAAAAAAAGGATTGGCTTGAACTGAAAAAGAAAATAACAATATACAAATAAACTTTAGCATTTCGATCTCCTTAACTTTGATTATAGGCGAGTTGTGACAAGTTGAACTCATTGTCTAAAAGTTCTCCAACAAGTCCACCGTGTACGAGGTGATAGGCATAATGCATATGAAGGCATCTAACTCGATCAAAGCTTTGAATACCGCCAATACCAGTGTTTTTAATTACTTTGATAAAGCCTTCATTAACGCCAGCCTCATCATGAAGAGATAAGAATAACTCCCATCTCATCTTTCGATAATTTTCGTTATCCTTCTTCAATCGGTCTTTATAATTTTGATTTTCTGGCAAAGTCACATTTTCAAACTCTTTAATCCAAGCACTACTCTCAATATGGGAAATAGCTTTGTGGAGTAAAGGACTAGTCAGCCAATACATCGATGGAAATGGCTTACCGTCTGCAAGTGGATCGACTTTTAAAACCGCAGGTTGACCATCTCGATCCAAGGCCACCACTTCAAGAGCACCAATAGGGCTTCTTCCTAATTGTTTTGTGATTAAATCAAATTGCTCTTTTGTAATCATACAAAGGAAATGCCTTTGCACCCTGAGAAAGTCAAGGTTGAATGCTCTTACCATCAATAGCTAAATCGCAAACAACAGTATCCTTAACGGGGTACATGAAAGATAAGAGCCCTAGAACCTAATTCTCCCTTGAGATTAGTAGCAGCTTCCCAGTGGCCTAACGCATCTCTACTGGCCAGAATTTGACCATTGACCTCAACGTTACCTTCAACACTTAAGATATATGTTCCAAGCCCAGCTTCTGGAGTATCAATAAGTTTTTCCTCACCGTTAAATTCTATCAAACCGACAAAGGCGTTCTGATTAATGACTAGAGTGTTTTGCTCTTGAAATTGCTTTTTTGGAGACACTAGCCACGTGATATGACCTGGATGAGATTCATATTTCATCTGCTGATAATTAGGCGTAAGACCATTTTTATTAGGTAAAATCCAAATCTGAAATAACCTTAGATCGCCTTTTATAGGATTGTGCTCAGAGTGACGAATCCCTGTCCCAGCTGCCATGAGCTGTACCTCACCAGCGTCAACAGTACCTTTGGTTCCGAGACTATCTTGGTGTAAAACACTTCCCTGCAGTGGGATCGTGATGATTTCCATATCTTGGTGGGGGTGAGTTCCAAAGCCCTGAAGCCCAGCAATGATATCGTCGTTGATAACTCTTAGGGCACCAAAGCCCATTTTTTTAGGATCATAGTAACTGGCAAAGCTAAAACTATGGAAGCTCTCAAGCCAGTCAATTTTGACATGACCTCGATCAAGAGCTGGATGAAAGACTGATTGCTGTTGCATAATTACCTCCTAAACTTAATATCGATCAATTCTTCATAGAAATAAATTATTTTATTACGACTATCTATATAAAAAAAAGCTATAAACAATTGTAAGCATATAAAACTATAGGCTTTTATTGTCTGCAAGCTAAGCATAGAATGGGTTATGGCCATATCAAAAATTGATGCATTTGATTTTCCTGAAGGAATGCGACTTTCCAGAAAGTACGAAGTGGTTTCGCGACTTGGTGGCGGGTGGGAAGGCGAAGTCTATCTAGTTAAAGAAGCAGGTACAGACATATTGCGTGCCGCAAAGTTTTTTTATCCTCAAAGAAATCTTAAAAATAAGACAGTAAATTTTTACGCTAAGAAGCTACATAAACTACATAGCTGCAATGCTCTTATTAAATACTTATCTCAAGATATTATAATTCATGACGATGAAGAGATTACTTATCTAGTATCTGAGTTTGTTGAGGGTAAAACCCTCTCTTCCTTTTTAGATTCACGCCCCAAAAAAAGACTTACATCATTTCAAGCACTTCACCTCTTGCATTCAATTGCCAAAGGTGTTGAGGATATACATTACCTAAAAGAATATCATGGTGATCTTCATACAGATAATGTGATTGTCACTAAATTTGGTTTGGAGTTTTCGGTTAAACTTATTGATGTTTTTCAATGGGGAAGAGCCACGAAAGGCTCTATTCAAGATGATGTCATTGATATGATTCGTATCTTTTATGATGCTTTAGGCGGTGCCAAGACTTACTCAAGTCAACCTGCTGAAGTTAAGGAAATTGTTTGTGGCCTTAAAAAAAATATGATTCGAAAAAAGTTTAAAACTGCAGGACATTTAAGAATTCATCTTGAACATATGCAAATGGAAGAACTCTAAATGCCACAACAAATTTCAAGTGATCAATTTTTTAACACTAAGCACGAACAAGTTCAGCATATTGAACTAGTGAAAGCTAAAATCTCTTTTTTTACTACTCCTTATGCTGACGTCAATCAAGATAGTATTGGTTATTTCCACGATCCTGAAAGCCAGACGACAATTCTTTTGCTTGCCGACGGAATGGGTGGCCATAGCGAAGGAGAAAAAGCTTCCAAAGCAGTTGTTCAAGGTATTATTAACGAACTTAAAAGTGCAAAGGAAGTCGGGCCGATAGCATCAATCATCGAAGCTATTGATGCCGTCCATAAAAAAATTCAACGTAATTGGGATGATGCTGGAACAACACTCTCAGTAGCCGAGGTCAACGATAAGACCGTTCGCTTTTACTCTATCGGCGACTCCCCTGCCTTATTACTCTCTTCTACTGGAGAGGTCCTTTATCAAAGCAATCTTCACTCGCCCAAGGACTTTGCGCTTAAAAGTGGACTTTTTGCTGAAAAGACTATTATGCAAAAAGAACAGGATCACTACGTCTCCAACGTCGTTGGTCTAGACGACTATTTTGTCGAAGTAAGCCCCTCCCTAAAGTTGTCCAAGGGAGATGTTGTGCTCATTTCATCTGATGGGCTCTTTAGCAAAAACTTCAGCTATAAATTTGCCCTGCCTAATGGAAACTACGAAGAAACTCTTAATGTTCTTCTAGAGCAAACCTCTCTTAAATCAGACAAACGCCATGAAAATTTGTTTGATGATACTAGTTTCCTCTTCTATCAGCGTTGAGTCCAAGGCTAAGTATTGGAATTACCGAGAGCTGTTCGGAAAAATAATTTAAAATTGTGCTTGCAGTCAAATCAAGACAGGAATATTCTAATCTTGCAGAAAATCAAACCAGCCTGCAAAGGAACAGAAAACTAGTTAACGTTGTCATGAGTACTACCGGCATCAAAAAACTATTGTCTGTTTTTTTATCTAGATCTCCATCTAAAATTTCGTATTTATCTAAAACCAATAATCTAAGGAGATTATTATGAAACTATTGAAACTTTTGTTCGTTCTCGTTTGTTTGACTCAAGTAAATTCTGTTATGGCCCAAGATGATATGGGAGACGACTCATGGAGTGAAGAATCTTCAGTCCCAGCAGTTGCAACACCTATGGTGCAAGAAGATGCCGCTGGTGAAGAAGAAACTCCTATCTATGATGAAGGTTCAGACTACTAATATCTTTCAATCAGTTCTATACTAACAAGTATGGAAATGAAGATATGGAATGAATTTCAAATTGATACAAAAGCATCGGGCCATTGGAAAATTGGCCCTTTGCATTTGTGGATTACTCGATACAAAAATGAGTGGCGTATAGGTAGCACTTCTAGCAATGACCCTGAAGATAGAAAAATTGAAATAGAAACTCCTTTTAAAGGAGAATTTCCACTAGAAATAGATACAAATCGCTTTGGCGGAAAAGAAACAGAGGCTACGGTCAGACTAACTCCGGCCATGGCCGATAGACCAGTAGTTATCCGTCCTGAAATGCCTTTCTACTTACCCTCAAATGATGAAGTCACCATCTACGTCTCAACTCCTCTATGGATCAATATTACAGTAGAGCCAAAATCAAGGAAGCTCCTATCACTTCCCGTTTTAAGACTGTCAGATTCATGGTTTGGACCTGATCCGACGGAGGGTGAACTTTGCTACGCTGCTCGATCTAAGGCCAAGCTTCGTTTTGAAGATTTATCTTTGATCCAATACCGAGCAGTGACAAAAATTATCCTTAAGAACAATCACAATAAACAATTATTTTTAGAACGGATCAAGGTTCCAGTTAACAACCTTTCTTTATACCAATCAGAGCAAGCTGGTCTACTGACTGAGACGATTACAATTATCAAAGAAGATGACGTGTCTGAAATGAAAATGAAGCTGGACTCCCCTAATGAAGTAGAGTTTGGCTCACCAATAAAAATAGCAATGCCAAGAGAGCCTATTCAAAAAAATATTTTTCTTAAAGCTTTTAATACGCTTATTGGGTAATCAGATATGTATAAATTATTAAATCCAACAAATATTAAAATAGCTCTCGAGGTCATGGCACTTGCCCTTATCGGTTTTGTCGCAGTCAGAATTGCCGTAAGAGCAACCTGCTTACTTTTAGCTAAAGCCTTAGATGAAAATAAACTTTTTATATTCAATAAACTTGTAACTTACCTTTTAAATTCAATCATTATTCTCCTTATTCTCGATTTTGCCGGAGTTGAACTAAAGCTTCTTCTAGGAGCTGCAGGTGTATTTACAGTTGCCATAGGTTTCGCTTCTCAAACATCTGCGTCTAATCTCATCAGTGGTTTATTTTTAATCGCTGAGAAACCGTTTAAGAAAGGCGACGTCATTACTATCGGCGACAAAACAGGTGTCGTTTTGTCTATCAACTTGTTTTCGACAAGACTTAGAACACTAGATAATCTTTTGGTACGCGTGCCCAATGAAACTCTCATGAAGAGCGAAATTACCAACGTAACACATTTTCCAATTCGAAGAGCTGATCTTCAAATTCCATTATCTTTTGAAGCAGATCTTGCACAAGTTGAAAGAATTTTAGTTGAATTAGCAGAGGAATCTGGACAGTGTCTTGATGAACCAAAACCAATATTTATCGTACAAGGGATAAAAGAGTCGAGACTAGATGCCCAGTTCTCCTTTTGGATTCACAGAGCAAATTTTTTAAAAACAAAAAATGAGTTTTACGGCAGAATGATTACAGCATTTAAGAAAAACAACGTTGAAATCTCTCTGCCTAAAATCGTTCATATCAATAGAGACTAATTACCAATCAAGAATATAAGCAAACATCAGTGGTGCTACAATTGTGGCATCACTTTCAACCACGTGCATTGGTGTATCGACTCCAAGCTTACCCCAAGTTATTTTCTCACTTGGAGTGGCTCCAGAATACGAGCCATAACTTGTTGTTGAATCCGATATTTGGCAAAAGTATCCCCAAAGAGGTACATCGTCTCTTTGAAGGTCTTGGTGGATCATAGGAACAACACAAATTGGAAAGTCACCAGCAATTCCACCACCTATTTGGAAGAAGCCAATACTTTTTTTAGTAGAACGAGTTGTTTCAGTATACCAGTTAGCAAGTCTCATCATCGTTTGAATACCATGCTCTACTGTTGTGACGTTTTTCACTCTGCCTTCAATATTAGCAGCAGCATACATATTTCCAAGGGTTGAATCTTCCCAGCCTGGAGTAAAAATTGGTATATTCATTTCCTTAGCTGCAATCATCCATGAGTTTTTTTCTGGAATCTGAAATGAAGCTTTCATTTCAGGATCATCTAAAAGATTCCAAAAAAATCTGTATGGAGGAAGTGTCTCATTTTTTTCATCTGCAGCTTGCCATTGCCTCGTAATAGCTTTTTCTATTTTTCTCATGGCTTCTTCTTCAGGGATACATGTATCTGTTACTCGATTAAATCCACCTGCAAGAAGATCGGCTTCATCCTGTGGAGTTAAATTTCTCCAATTAGGAACTCTTTTATACTCATTATGTGCAACCAGATTAAAAATATCTTCTTCAAGATTGGCACCTGTACAAGTGATGGCGTCAACTTTCCCTTGGCGGATCATCTCTGCTAAAGAGCGTCCTAATTCAGCAGTCGACATGGCACCTGCTAAGGTGATCATCATTTTACCGCCATTTTCCAAATGCTTCTTATAGTCTTCAGCTGCATCCATCATAGCTGCAGCATTAAAATGACGATAATGTTCACGCATAAAAGTAGTTATATGACCCATGTCCGCTTCCTTTAATAATTGAGAGGTACTTGTGCGTCTAAACCCTTATTTTGACAAGATCTTTTTCAATGAAGTCAAAAATTTCAGACTCAAGTTGAGTTTGTCCGATTTGGGCAAAACCTTTGAATCCCGGTGCTGAGTTAACCTCTAGTATCATTGGTCCTGATTTTGATCGAATTATATCAACTCCTGCAAGCTTTAAATGAAGCAGTTGAGTCGCTTTTATGGCCATATTTCTCTCTTCTTCAGTTATTTCAATCTCTTTGGCCTTACCTCCAAGATGAATATTAGACCTAAACTCTCCGGGGGCAGCTTGCCGAAGCATCTGAGCGATCACTTTTTCTCCCAAGACCAGAATTCTAATGTCAGCCCCCTGAGCTTCTGAAATATATTCCTGCATAAAAACAGGTGAGTTCGATGACCCTAAAGATTTCTCAAAATCCTCAAAGCTATCAATTTTATAAACTCCGCTTCCTTGAGTTCCTTCATTCTTTTTTGCAACGACAGTTTTAACTTCAAAAGATTCATATTGTTTTTTTTGATTAATTTTTGAGTATGAGAATGATGAAGTTGGTATCGGAATCCTTTGTGTTTTTAAAATTTGTAAACTTTTAAATTTATCTTTTGATAGAAGAACTCCCTCAGAGCTATTCAAACAATATGACCCACAATCCTCAAAAGACTTTAAAACCGATGCACCAAAACCTGAATAACCTGAAGCAATTAGAGGAATAACGATATCATAGCGTTCTAGCTTTCTATCTCCATATAAAATATTTTGACCTGCTTTGTTTAATTGAAGAGTACATTCTAAATAATTAATCACATCGACTTTATGGCCACGGCGATTAGCCTCTTTCGAAAATAATACGACTGAGTTGGTATCTTCGAGAATGGAGAGAATCGCTATTTTCAAAGTATGTTCATTTCTTTATTGCAAGTTACATTAAGTCTTGTGATAAAGTTTAGATTCAAATTGATCAAAATTAAAGGATCTAGTGTGAGCCTACTTATAACCTGTTTTGAAGATTTTTCATCAATAAAAGATAACACTTCAAGATTAGTGGCTCAAAGCCTAAAGGAGACTTATAGCGTTTTGCCAGTAAGTTTTGAACGTTGTGATCAGGACTTAAAAGACAACGACTTCATCATCCAACTTGGGGTGGCAAAATCAAGACACATCATAACGATTGAACGCTTTGCACATAATTTGGCTCATTCACCGCAACAAGCAGACAATGACAGTTTGGCTCCTGAGAACTTGAAAATCATTCACGATGGCCCTGTTGCACTTGAGTCAACTATACCTTACGACATTATTAAAGATCTGCCTGGAAACTGGCAATGGTCACTGTCGGCCGGAAGTTATGTCTGTAATGCACTCTATTTTAAAACATTGCATCGTTATCCAAAATCAAAAGTTGTTTTTATTCACTTTCCCTATCACTTAGATATGCCAAAACCTGATCAGGCTTTAGCTGAATATACAAAACTAATAAGCTTGTTATGCGCGAAGATTAGGTCTTGAAATATTTTGATCTTATAAAATAGTAAAAAGATCCAAACACCACAATGAAAAGTCCTTTCAATAAGCTTGCTGAATCAACAAAAAAGGCCAGTGACAAACAGCCAATAAGTCCTATTCCAGAATAATTTGAAAGAAACCTTTCTTTTGTCTTTAATTTTAATGCCGAAATATTGGTTATTGAATAGTAAAGAAGTACAGTTAATGCTGAGAGCTCCCAAGATTTCTCTAAACTTTCAGTCAAACAAAAAGCCATGATCACCAAAGTAATAAGCATGGTAGCTTTCACTGGCTCTCCCTTTTCGGAAACAAAGTCAAAAAGGCTTGGAAGATCCTTGTGTCTAGACATAGCGAGAGCCACTCGAGATAGACCGAGTATTAGATTCAGTAGAACTCCAAGCATTGCTGCAAGTGCAGCAAAAACTAGAAGAACTCGAAGCCAATCATACCCCATCAAACGAGCAATACTTTGTAATGGAGCATAATTCTTTATAGCAAGTTCGCCAAAACCGATTTCACCAACGATATGAATAGAACAAATTGAAATCCAAAGATATATTCCAAACACAACAACTAAACTCATGACAACTGCGATCGGTATTGTTCTTTTAGGATTAATTACTTCTTCACCAAGCGTTGCAACCCTGCCGTATCCTGTAAAAGAAACAAATAATAAAGCTGCACCATAAAAAACTTCTTTCAAGCCCGGCTTAGCAGGAGGGCTTAAACTTATATATGGCTGAGGATCACTTCCAAGACAAACAATACCAAAAACAATCAATGCCACGAGAACGATTGCTACGAGAATACGATTAACGATTTGCGATCGCTTTAAGCCCAAGCAAACAAACAACCCAGTGATTAAAACAACTAAAGCAGCATAAAGACCCATTTGTAATCGGGCTAGGCCTAAAGAGAAAATTGATGATACAGCTGCTACTGCACCCAAGGCAGCGGTAGAAGCTGAAGCCGATTTAGCAATGAGAAAAAGCCAGCCCGCTAAAAAACCAACGTAATTAGAAACTTCTCCTCTAGCATATTCATAAGCTCCACCGCTAACAGGATACTTTGAAGCAAGCTGAGCTGTTGATAATCCATTAAGTCCTGCAAGTAATGCAGCTAAAAGAAGAGAGAGGAAAAAGTATTCTCCTGAAACACCTGCAGCAAGCCCTAAAGATACAAAGGCACCAGTTCCCATGATAGAGCCAAGCCCCATAACAACTGCGTCTTTTACTCCTAAAACTCTTTTTAATTGACCTGACTCAATACTCATAACGCGTATCATATCACTGTAAATCTTGAGCGGATATCTATTTTCACACATGATTTTGCTATGCTAAGATCGCCAAATGAAAAATGAACAACTCCAAATTCGCAACGCAACCACTGCTGACGTTAATGCCATTTTAGACTTAACTGAAAAAGTTTATTCAGGCATGCCTCCCTATCCACTCGATATGCTTAGAGGACAAATTAATCACTATCCTCAAGGACATTTTGTCGCTGAACTGGGTGATAAAATTGTCGGTTATAGTGCAGCAATTAGAGTTCCAGGGGAAAAAGCTTTAAAGAAACATACCTGGAAAGAAATCACCGGTGGTGGTTACGGTACAACTCACGAAGCCGATGGCGACTGGCTTTATGGCTATGAAGTATGTGTTGATCAAGATATCAGAGGTTACCGTATTGGACAGCGTTTTTATGATGCTAGAAAAAAACTTACTAAGTACTTAAGACTAAGGGGAATTGTTTTCGCTGGTCGTCTGCCTAATTTGAAGAAAAAAATTAAAGATGCAGGTACACCTGAAAATTATGTTGAGTTGGTTAAAAATAAAAAAATTAAAGATCCTGTTTTAGGCTTTCAGTTAAGAAACGGTTTTGAAGTTATTGGACTCATTAAAGATTATTTACCTTTAGATGAAGCTTCTATGGGGTATGCTGCTCATCTGATTTGGAAAAACCCTGAATTTCATAACGAACAAGAAATTGTTGGTCGCAAAGTTAAAGGGCAAAAACAACGAAGCACAGATGGTCATGTCACGAGTGTGCGTGTCGCTACAGTTCAGTATGGTCAAAGAAAAATTGATAGCTTCGATCAATTTAAAAAAATCGTAGAGTATTATATAGATATTGTTTCTGATTATAAGTCCGATTTCGTCTTGTTTCCTGAATTATTTACACTTCAATTATTGTCGATTGATAACGAACCTGTTCCTCCTCATATCGCCATCGAGAGAATGACTGAATATACAGAGCCACTTAAAGTTTTCTTTAGAGACATGGCCATGAAGTATAACGTGAATATCATTGCTGGCTCCCATCCGACTCGAAACGCCGGCAAGATTCAAAATATTGCCTATGTATTTTTAAGAGACGGATCGATCCATGAGCAGGCTAAGATTCACCCTACTCCAAATGAAAAGTATTGGTGGAATATTGAAGGCGGCAACCAGCTTTCAGCTATCGAGACTGACTGTGGAACGATTGGGGTTCTGATTTGTTACGATTCAGAGTTTCCAGAACTTACTCGCCACCTTGTGAACCAAGGAATTAAAATACTGTTTGTTCCATTCTTAACGGATGAGCGTCAAGGATACTTTCGAGTTCGCTACTGTACTCATGCCAGAACGATTGAAAATCAAATTTACGCCGTAATGTCTGGATCTGTTGGAAACCTTCCAAACGTGCAAAACATTGATATCCATTACTCACAGTCGTGTATTCTAACGCCTTGCGATTTTCCTTTTGCCAGAGACGGCATCGCGGCTGATACAACACCAAATGTGGAGACCGTCGCTTTTGCCGACTTAAGACTAGATAATTTAATCGAAGCAAGAAACTCTGGGACAGTGCAAAACCTGAAAAATCGTCGTCACGACCTCTATTCGGTTGTTTGGCACGGACCTAAGGAATAAGCGAATTCTTTAGAATGTCGTAGAGAGCAGAGAAAAAAAGGCGTATTGTATGACCTCAATTTAACTGGGGTTTACTTTGAAGATTGCCTTTATTCATAATTTAAAACAGAACGAATCAGAAGAACAAGCTGAGTTTGATACACTAGAGACCGTTGAGTTTCTCACAAATCTAATGCGCGAACTCGGTCACGAAGTTTTACCAGTAGATGTGACTGGTTCAATTACAAAAGTTGTTCACGCGCTTGAAGCTTTTACTCCAGACTTAGTTTTTAATACAGCCGAGGGTGAAAAGGGACGTTTTAGAGAATCTCTATATCCTTCGATTCTAACTCAGCTTGATATTCCCTACACAGGTAGCGATCCATTTACTTGTGCTATGACTCTAGATAAAAATCTAACCAAGTTAGCGATCTCACAAGTCGATGTACCAACTCCAAAGTCTGTTTTAGTTCAAAAAATGACTGAACTAAAGAATCACTCGTTACGTTTCCCTCTCATGATAAAACCTAATGCTGAAGGTAGTTCTAAAGGGATCACCGTTGATTCTGTCATCGAAGATGAAAAACAACTCACAAGTAGACTTCCAGATTTATTAAAAAAATATCCTGAAGGAATGCTGGTTGAAGAATTTATTATTGGAAAAGATGTCACTGTTCCTTTTATTAGTGGTCAAGCCAACAATGGTATTCTTGAGCCAATTGAGTACCTTTTCGATGGTGCCATCGTAAAAAAACGAAAATATCAAATCTATGACTATTCACTTAAAAATGATCTAGCAGATCAAGTCAATATCAAATGTCCGGCTGATATAAGTGAATCAACCAAAAAATTAATTCAAGATTATGGTAAGAAAATTATCGACAAACTTGGAATCAAAGATCTCGCACGTATTGATTTTCGAGTAACTCAAGATGGTACTCCATACTTTATTGAAATCAATGCACTACCATCACTTGAAAAAGGTGCTGGACTTTATGAAGCCGCCAAGCGAACAGGCCTTAAAAGTGAGATCGAAGTTATTGATGCGGTCATTAAAAGTGCCGAAAAGAGATTTAACCTAAAAATTGGTAACAAGAAAAAGAGAAATTCATCAAAACTTCGAGTTGGCTTTGCTTTTAATCAAAAAAGAATTAAACCAGATGCGAGTAACCCAGAAACAGACAATGAAGCCGAGTTTGACGGTATTGCTACTCTAGACGCTATTCGTGGAGCGATAAGATCTTTTGGTCATGATGTGATTGATCTAGAAGCAACTCCCAACTTTGCCCAGCACCTTATTGAAGCTCAAGTTGATGTTGTTTTCAATATTTCAGAAGGTGTACGTGGACGTTTTAGAGAAAGCCAAGTTCCTGCAACACTAGACCTTATGGATATTCCCTACACAGGAAGTGATCCTTCAACTCTTGCAATTACTCTTGATAAGGCGATGGCAAAAAGAATTGTAACAGAGGCAGGAGTTAAAACTCCAAAGTTTGCCACTCTGACATCAGCGAAGGATAAAGTTCCTGCTGATATGACTTATCCTATGATGGTTAAACCTGTTGCAGAAGGAAGCTCTAAAGGCGTTCTTCCTAATTCTGTTGTAAGAAATCAAGATGAGCTCAAAGAAGTCGTAACCTCCATTACAAGTCGCTATAAACAAGGCGCTCTTGTTGAAGAGTTTCTAACAGGAAGGGAGTTTACCATTGGTCTTTTAGGTGAAACAAAACCAGAGGTTCTTCCACCAATGGAGATTGTCTTTAATGATAAGACTAACCCTACCCCTATTTATACTTTTGCACACAAGCAGGATACAAATGATGAGGTCACTTATGTGGCACCTGCAGAAGTTGATGAAAAACTAAGACGTGAATTAGAACTCGCGGCAAAAAAATGTTTTAAAGCTTTGGGTTGTAGAGATGTAGCAAGAATGGATTTTAGACTAGATCAACATGGAAGAGTTAATTTTATTGAGTGTAACCCACTTCCGGGCTTAACCCCGGATTGGTCTGATTTATGTATTATCGCTAATGGTGCGGGTGTAGACTATCAACAATTGGTAGGACGTATTCTTGCTCCAGCGATAAAACGTTATAAACTAAAATCAAAACTATTAAACACCTAAGGAATAATCAGTGCCAAATAACAAAACGAAGGTAAAACATCGCGCCAGAGATTTTGGCATTAATATCGGACAGTATAAAACTGGAAAATGGAATAGCATTACTGACGTTAAAGGTGTGCTTGTTGGCCACAGCACAATCATCAAAGGAGAAGGGCCTGTCCACACCACCGGAGTAGGCCCAATAAGAACTGGCGTTACCGCTATCTGGCCTTATAACCACAATATTTATGAAGAAAGAATTTGTGGTGGATCATTCATCTTAAATGGCGCTGGGGAAATGTCTGGGATGATTCAAGTCCAAGAATGGGGCATGATCGAAACCCCAATTTTACTGACAAATACCCTTTCGGTAGGAACTGTATCAGATGGTTGTGTTCAATACTTAACGCAAAAGCATCCACAAATTGGAAGAATCCACGATGTCGTTATTCCCCTAGTCGGAGAATGTGATGATTCTTGGTTAAATGATATTGCCGGTCAGCATGTTCAAGTTGAGCACGTTTTTGAAGCCCTCGACTCTGCTAAGTCTGGTCCAGTTGACGAAGGATCAGTAGGCGGTGGAACTGGGATGACTTGTTGTGATTTCAAAGGAGGAATTGGAACAAGCTCAAGAAAACTCTCAGCGGAAGAAGGTGGCTACACAGTCGGTATTTTAGTCATGAGTAATTTTGGTGAAATAGAAGACTTAAAAATTGATGGCAATCCAATGGGAAGGCTGCTCGCTCACAAATATGAACATATCAAAAAACGACGCCACACTTATGGAAGTATTATTGTAGTGGTAGCTACAGATGCTCCAATGATGGGGAATCAGCTCAATCGATTGGCCAAACGAGCGGCTTTGGGAATTGGTCGAGTGGGTAGTTATGCTGCTCACGGATCAGGTGAAATTGTACTCGCCTTTTCAACTGCCAATAAACTTAATCGGCATGCGACAAAGAAAGTTCATAATCTGAACGTTCTCTATGATAAAGGTTTGAACCCTCTGTATAAAGCAACAATTGAAGCAACCGAAGAAGCAATTCTTAACAGTCTTTTTGCCGCAGATGATATGATCGGTATTTCAGAACGACTTTGTCCTGCTTTACCAAAAGCTGAAGTTGAACGGCTGTACAATCTTTATCAAAACGCAGTGAAATAATGGCATCAATTTTTTTCTTATGTATTCCAACTAATACAGACTTATTAAAGGCTGAGATTTTAGAGAGCTATAAATACTTAAAGATAAGCTTTAATGTTCAAGGTTTTATTACTTGCTTATGTGATGACAGCGAAATTGCAAATACCATAAAAGCACCACCTTCAATTTCACTTTACTCTGGAATCTCTGCAACAAGATCTAATGACTTAGAACCTACGGTCTGGATAGATAAAGATAAACTTTTCTTTAGTGGTGAGAAAAATTTTGTGTTTATAGATAAGAAAGAAAATCTATGGCAAGCACAGAATTGCGACTTATCAGAATTAATTAACTTAAATAATATTGAGCTCCCTAAAGATGCTCCATCACGAGCTTGGCTAAAGATTGCCCAAGCATTTCAATATTTCAAAGTCGATCGATCAAACTATAAAAGCTCAATTGAAATAGGAAGCTCACCTGGTGGTGCATCTTATTTCCTCATCAACCAAAAAATCAAAGTTCTAGGAATAGATCCAGGAGAAATGTCACCTTCTGTAAACGAAATGAATGGTTTCAAACATCTAAAAAAACCAATTCAAGATGTGAGAAAGGATGAACTACCTGCATCTATTGACATATTAGCGGTTGATACAAATCTCTCAGCTCAACAATCTGTCAAAGAATCACTACGAATAGCAAATTTCTATCAATCCTCACTTAAAGAAGTTTTTTTGACAATAAAACTTCCACTACCAAAAATGATCTCTCAACTTGAAAAACACAAACGAGCTTTAAGAAAGCTTGGCTTTAAAGCTAGGATTATACAACTCCCCTCACATCACCGCGAGGTCTTGCTTTATGGTTCTAAAAATTAAAAAGATCTGGCCAAGTAAGAATCTAAAGCTTTTATAAATCGACCAGGTGAATCGGGATCCATTCGGAAATACAAAGCAGGTTCAATTAATTCCAACTCTATTAACATCAATTTTTCCTGGCTAGTAACCAAATCAATTCTAGCATAAAGAGGAATCTCATCTAGACAGCCTAAGACTTTTTTGGCAAGAGACAGTGCTGTTTCAGGAGCTTGAATGAGTTCAATCAATCCTCCGAACTCTTCTTGCACTCTAAAGTCTCCCTCTTTGGGAGTTTTTCTAATTGTATGTGAGAGCTCTCCATTAAAGAAATGGAGTGACACTTCACCTTTGGTAGTAATTTCACTAATGAAAGGCTGAACCATGACCTCATCGCCTGCAATCTCATCTTGTATATTTGTTAGTTCATCAGTTTCAAAATTTTTAGTAACAACAAATGTTCGAGCACTTCCAGCCCCAATCAATGGCTTAACAACTAATGTCTCTGAGCTGAAAACTTCAAAAGCATCAGTTAAGAATCCTTTGGTTACGCCCTTATGAAAAAGTGTTGGAATGGTAGGAACTTCTTTATCTTGTAACTCTTTTAAATAGCTTTTACGTGCATTCCATTCGACCAGTTCATAAGAATTTATCAGCTTAGTGCCTGAAGTAGAAATCTTCTTAAGTGTTTCTAAAAATGTATGCAGATTTGAACTATAATCCCAGGTAGTACGAATAAGGACTATATCAAATGTTGACCAGTCTCGCTCATCATTCCAAGACACTACTTCAACATGATCACCTCGGGCTTCTAAGGCAACTTGTAAATGGTGATCGTCGACAACAAATCCATCAAGATCATTACAACTTAAAAAGGCTATATTCATACATTCTCCTAGTTAGATAATACTGCGTCATGACTCAATCTAACAAGCTTTCTTAGTCATACGCTTTTAACAAAAAATCAATTATGATGACTAAACTAAAGGAGAGAACGTGAGCAATGCAACAAGTGCCTGGGGAGACCAGGCGATGAAATCTTTTATCGACTTGCAACCAGAGCAAGTTATGGATGCAGTAGAACTCCTTGGAGTTCGCTGCACAGGTAGGATGTTGCAGCTCAACTCAATGGAAAACAGAGTTTATGAAATTGAAATAGAGAATGGTTTACCAGAAAATATGTGGTCAGATTCTGAAACTGCTCCAGCTCACCCTAAGCTTTTGGTCGCTAAATTTTATAGACCTGGTAGATGGAGTAAAGATCAAATTCAAGATGAGCACACTTTTTTACACGAACTTAAAAATAATGACCTTAATGTAGTAGCTCCATTGATAAAAAATGATTCAACAATATGGAGAACTAAAGATGATGAATTATTTTTTTCAGTCTTTGAAAAAAGAGCTGGAAGAACACCATATGACCTACCAAAAGATGAATGGCAAAAATTAGGGCGATTACTTGCACGCATGCACCTGATCGGCGAAACAACTCCAGCCAAAAATCGTCTAACCCTTAATCCTGCTACCTACGGTGACGCTAATATCGAGACAATACTAGCAAGCAGTTATTTAACCGATAAGTACCGAGAGGCCTGGCATCAAGCTGCTAAAAATGCTATGCAATATATTAAACCTCGCTTTGAAAATGTTCGAAATATCAGGGTTCATGGTGATCTTCACTTTGGAAATATTTTATACCGTGAAGTTGAAGGGCCTCTACTTTTAGACTTTGATGATTTTCTTAACGGACCGGCCATGCAAGACATTTGGCTTTTAACACCAGGTAGAGATGAAAACTCAAAACAGATCAGAGATTGGCTATTAGACGGCTACGAACAAATGCGAGAGTTTCCTTATCAGGAAACAAGTTTAGTCGAAGCTTTAAGAACACTACGATACATTCACTTTACAGCTTGGATTAGCAAGCGCTTCGATGATCCGTCTTTTAAGATCACCTTTCCCCACTTTGGTAGTGATGAATACTGGAGTGAGCAAATTGGAGATCTCTATGAACAAACAGAATTGCTTTCAGCCGGTAGTTAGCATGCCACATGAAATCCCGGTCACTGTTTCTCTTACTAACAGATCGTCACCTCTTCGCAGAGCTTCTAACTGAATAAGATTTAATGGATGAATCATGGCAGACCTAAAATAAATACTTTCTCCAAGCCACGGTCTATGCCATAGAAGATCAAAC
>CAYGQW010000020.1:0-22769 GCA_964352175.1 uncultured Halobacteriovorax sp. | reverse complement strand
TGACTTTTGAAGGGTCTTTTATATGGATCATTTTTAGACGCAAAATGCTAATTTTGTCGACTAACTCACCGAGGGAAACTTCGACTAAAATATTCATTTTTCACCTATAGCTATGGGTAAATATTCAATTTTTAGGATTTCGAGCTCGATCATACCATTTGGAACTTTGATGGTCACAATATCACCAACCACAGATCCAATTAACTTGCTACCAATCGGAGACTTCCAACTAATCAATCCTCGCTTTGGATTGATTTCATCTTCACCTACAATACAATAAAGCTTGTGAATTGCATTTTCATCCATGGTCTCTAGAGTGGCACCAAATTGAACTTTCGAACTATTGATAGATGTCGGTTCAACAATATTGGCTTTATTAATCCGAGTATTTAAAAAAGCGACACGTTTATCTATTTCACGTAATCTTCTTTTTCCATATTGATAATCAGCGTTTTCAGAGCGATCACCAAGTGATGCTGCCCATGCTACGACCTTTGTCACTGCTGGTCGCTCAATCTTTATTAGATGGTCTCTTTCATTAACAAGTCGTTCATACCCAGCAGGTGTAATATAATTATTATTTTCAAGCGCATTCATAGTTTGAGACTTTTTAGAAAACCATCGCAGGCATCACTTAATAAATCGAGGACCAAGTCAAAACCTTGAGCACCTCCATAATATGGATCTGGTACATGGTCATAGTTAAAGTGGTTACGAAAATCAGTGATCTTTTTAACTTTTTTTGACTGCTCGGACGTAGCCATTTTTAAAACATCGCTGAGGTTTTTGTCATCCATGACCAAGATATAATCAAATCGATCTAAATCTTCTGCCACAAATTGTCTGGATCTGGAGGTTAACTCAATACCACGTTTTTTAGCATGCTCGATCATACGGGAATCAGCCTTATCACCGCTATGAATACCTGAGGTACCAGCTGAATCGATGACAAAATCTTTTTGATCCACCATTGAAGCAAAAACACCTTCTGCGGCCGGAGATCGACAGATATTTCCTAAGCAAACAAAAAGGATTTTTTGAGTCATAGATAAGCTCGAGGACAAAAATTAAGTCTTTTATGCTAGAATCATAATCCAGTCGGGATCAATTTAAAAGGAGCCAACTGACATGGCAGTAAGGCAAGTTATCAGAATGGGTCATCCCCTGCTTAGACAGGTATCAAGGGAATTAACCAAAGAAGAAATTCTTTCAGAAAGTATCAAGTCTTTGATTATAGATATGCAAGATACTATGGAAGCCGAAGGTGGAATAGGAATTGCCGCTCCACAGATAGCCATCAATCTTCAGGCAACAATTATTGAACTTCCTGAGAATTCTGAACGCTACGGCACCCTAGATTCATCTGCCAAATATATTATTTTTAATCCTAAGATAACGCCTCTAACGACAGAGCTCCAAGGGTTTTGGGAAGGATGCCTTTCGGTTCCAGGTCTTAGGGGGTTTGTTGAGCGTGAAAAAAAGGTTCGTATTGAGTACCTTGACGAAAATGCTCAAGAGCAAGTCATTGAACCAGAAGGATTTTTGGCAACCGTTTTTCAGCATGAACTCGACCATCTCTTTGGTAAGCTTTATATTGATCGAATTAAAGATACAACGCTGATTAGCTACAACGAAGAGTTTGAACAATTTAATTCATGAGTAATATTACACCAATAGGAATTGTTCGAACTCCTTTTAAAGAAAAGTTTGGTATCCCCAAGCAGCCTCATCTTGCCAAGGAAGTGCAAGCCACAATAGAGATTTCAACTGCTGTATGTGCACCAGAAAGTTTTGACCAGTTAGATGGTTTTAATTTTATCTGGCTTCTTGGCTACTTTCATCTTGCAGAGTCTAGAAGCACCAAGGTTCGCCCACCAAAGCTTGGAGGCAATGAGAAAATTGGGGTCTTTGCTACAAGAAGTCCATTTAGACCAAATCCCATTTCTTTGTCTCTAGTAAAGCTCATTTCTATTCACCACGATGAAATAGAAAAAAAAGTTTTTCTTGTAATTAGTGGAATCGATCTGGTCGATGAGACTCCAGTTTTTGATATAAAGCCATATATTTCAAACCATGACACTCCATGGGAAGAAGTATCAACTGGATGGACAGGTAAAGCCGCTGAAAATAATCTCGAAGTATTATGGTCCGAAAAAGCGAAAAAAAAGATAGACTCACTTTCAATTTCAATAAATCAGCAGGAACTTATCACTAGTGTTTTAAGACTCGACCCAAGACCGGCTTATCATAATACAGATAAAAGTTACTACATCTTACTTGATCAATTTGATATAGAATTTGGCATTCAAAACTATCAGGTAATTATTTTAAATATTAAAAATTCAACTCGCTGAAACTGCATTCACTGCTTAATTTATTAACGTTAATTCTCGTCAAGTCAATAAGTCTAATTGCCGATAAAAAGTCTGGTGGGAGACGCTTCTTTGAATGTAAAAAAGAAAATAATAGTTATTTGTATTTTGAGTGCTACAACTCTAGGTTTGAGTTGTTTGTGGTTTCAAAAGTACTGGCAACCAAAGAGGACTGCTCTTTGGAGTTCTGATATTTCAAAGTCTAAGCTTCAAGCTAGAAAACCTGCTCAATTCGGTGAAACTGATCTACCACTAATTGAAGATTATTTTGACTATAATAGTTTTCATCACTTCATCTCTTACCGTTTAAACTTTGAACTACGTACGAATGCCAAAGACAATGATAAGCTCATAGCAGAAGAAGCTCTTAACAAGACAACCCATCATCTATTCAAGAAAAACTCTAAAAGTGAGACACTCAAAGAGTTTTCATCTCCTGAGCTTATACCCAACTTTATCTCAAATTATCTAGACCAATTAGATGTATCCGGTGTTAACAAAGGCGACTACCAAATCGACTTGGAATTTTACCCTCGAAATCACCCCAGCGTACTCTTTGACCGCGAAGCTAGGGCAGTTAACCTTTGGGATCTAAACCAAACTAAATCACTGGCTGCTGCAATTGGCGAAAAAGCTATACCAAGCTCGATTCCAAAAGATGAAGAATATAAACTAATCAGAAAAGTTGCCACCACGGCTTACCCTAGCGAGGGGCAATACTACCAGTACCAAGGTGGGGTTATTAGCCTTCAACTCGGTCTAGACAAGCTTAAATGGAGCCCAGAAGAACAGATGTCTGAAGATGCAGAACAGCTCGATGGTGATTTAATTTACAGACGCTACTTTAAAATTGTTCATGAAGATGAATTTGCATTCTTTCTAGATCACCCTGATATGAGCATCAAAAACTCTGCGATTGTTAAATATCACGATGATGTTCCAGTATTTTTTACGGTAGACGTCTCTAAAGAGTTTAATGGTCATAACCTAAGAACTCCAAAAAGGACTCTCACAATTCATCTTGGAGATATGCTGCCAACTCAGAAAAGAAAGCGTGGCTTTCTCCAAAGAATATTTGGTGAAGACAGTAAGACCTCTATGCCTACCGGAGAATTAAGACTATATGGCAGACTCGGCAAGGGTGAAGGCGGGGTTAGCTTTGAAGTTAAAATTCACACCCTGTCTTACAACTTAGAAACTAAAACATTTGATGCTAATAACTCCAAAATGACAGTCGAATTAAAGAATGAAATGCTGGATGGATATTCAAAAGCATCTGCAACAAATGATATTAAGAGAATTTTACTAGGACCGCTTGGTGGAGAACTCACCAAGGCCCTGTCACTAGGACGATTTCACCCCGCCCTTAGAGTGTTAGGAGCTGGACGATGAAATTTCTTATTACTATTTCAATACTTCTTTGTTTTTCCTCAGCTAAAGCAATACAGGTAGATGTTAACGAGAAGCTCTATCTTTACAAAGCATATCGCCAACAGACAAAAAAATTCATCTCCCATAAGCCTAGTGATCTTAGAAGAGAAATCGTCCATAAGTCATCAGAGATAAATCAAGTTTTGTTATCAAGAATAGACAAGATCATTCCCCCTCCATTTATAGATAGTATCGCTTATCATATTTTTTTGAACTCTAACGAGGAAAGATTAGAAGAAGCATTATCTTACTTAATGCTCAACCGTTTCCTTGTCGTAAAACAAGGTTCTGAAAAGCTTGGTGCCTCGGAAGAGTCAAAAGAGCGTGCAGTAACCTTGTTAAAAAAATGGAGCAATCTGGAAAACTGGGATGAAACCTCGACTAGGTTCATGTTTGAATTAATCCAAAGGCGCGCAAGTCTCATTAGTCAAATAGGTTCGGCTCAAGCAATCATTGAAGCTATTGAATCAACACCTATTATCGCAGATCGTCTTGATGTAGAAATTGGACTTAAGAGTGCACTGTTGCCTGAACCAATTGGAGATATTCCTGGGAATATTGTTACCTTATTCTTTAAAAATGATAGAAGTCTTGCCAAGGCTAAAAAACTTAAAGAACTTAAAGACTTGCCGGTTGAAGATCCTACTAGGGTTGAAATGGCTCAAACTCTTTCACAAGAAGCTCTAGTTAAATCTTTTTTTGAAATGATAGACTCATCAAAAGAAAATCTCATCTTGGTCTCTCCCGAAATGGGCGGAGTATCTGAAGATACAATCATTAAGGCGCTAAGTGATAAGCTAGAAAAAGTACTCGAATGGAAAGTTGTTTATATTGGGCTGGGCTCAATCTCTCCTCGTTTGTTATCTCTAGCTAATAAAAACAAAGCTCGTTTTGCAGTCATGGCTATTCCTGATGAACCAATTCGTGATGGCACCCTATCATGGCAAACATTTATTCCTACACCTGACTCGAAATATGGAACTCAACATGGACTGGGTCTGCTTGCTGTTTCAGATAGTGCCAGCACTACTCCACAGGCATTTATCTCATCAAGAAGGTTTATCGATCATCCTCATGCATACTCTTTTGAACAGTCTCTTGTGATACAAGGTCCTGCTGCAGGACTCTTGCCTCAATTGTTAAATGAAAACTTAAAGCAACTTGTTCCTGCCTATACTGATTTAACAACATATTTTCCAGCACGCACGCACTATCCAGAACAAGGTCAAGAGTCTGTGAATCTAACAGTTGATTCAGCACGTTTGGCGGCTCGAGATGATAGGGCCTTAGCTGTAAAGTTTTTGATTGGCACTAAAGAAGAAATACTAATTGATCAGTATATGCTCTACGATAGAGCAATTGTTGATACAATCATAAAGTTGAAAATTAAAAACCCTGATCTAAAAGTTCAGGTGCTATTAGATACTAACCTTGACCTTGAAATGAATGGATTACCAAATGCTATTTTTTTAAAAGAAATGAAGCAATATGGAATTGAACTTAAAGCAAGAAAAAGTCTCCACTGGGAAGAAGCTGATGGCGATGAGCAAATTACACAGTTTCATGCTAGCAATCATCGCAATCTCATGATCCGAGATCGAAGATCAGTTTTCATTGGAACAGGACCGTTTATGGGAAGTTTCGAGCGAAGGTCTCCGGTTTCATTTGGAGTTAAACTCAATACTGTCATGAGCGCAGAGTTAGCAGATTCTTTTACACGAGACTGGGAAAATGCAGATACGACCTATGAACTTGATGTTGAGAACTTTGAAGCTAAGGTTGGAGAAGAGCACCTGTCACACAAAGTTTCAACTTTCTTAAATCGTGTCTTCTCAGTATTACTTAGAGCATTCGATTAGTTTACCTCGCAGTCAGTTGCTCCTTGAAGCGCCCCAGCCTCATTAGCTTTTGCAGGTTTCATAGCCTGCTCTACAATCTTTTCTTCCGTCAATTCTGGCGTATCGCAAGCCTCATCTGCTTCAAGATTGAGTGTATCATCTGCTTGAGAGCCTGTGCTTACGGATACACTTGTCTTTGAAGAATACTCTTTCTGACAACTTAAGAGCGATAAAATAACGAGTAATAAAAATCCTAACTTCATTTTTACTCCTTACTATAATTAGCGAACTTAAAAGACATGAGAAAACGATAAACACTACGTGGCAATTTATCAAGTATGGTGATGACAAACTTCATTTGCCAAGGAAACAAAAATAATTTTTCTTTATTATCAATAGCGGATTTAATGAGACGAGCCCCCTTTTCTGATGACATGAGAAAAGGCATGGGATGATCATTTTTTTGAGTTAACGGCGTATCAACAAAGCCTGGGCAAATGCAGGTCACATTTAAACCAGATCCTTTTGTATCTAGCTGCATGGACTCACAAAGCTTAATCACCGCTGCTTTACTGCCACTATAGGCTCCATTACCTGGCAATCCGACAAAACCAGCGACACTAGCGATGGCCACAAGATGCCCACTATTCTTATTTATCATTTTTTCATAGACGGCTTCAAAGGCATTGATAACGCCGCCAACATTGATATCAAAAACTTGCCTTTGTGCCGCAAAGTCTGGAATTCTTTTTTTAATTCCAACCCCGATTCCTGCGTTGGCAATTATTAAATCTACTCCTTGAGGAGCAAAGTCATCGACTGCTTTTATAAGATCTTCGCGTTTCGTTACATCTACTGAGTATGCCTTCAATGTTGGATAAGATTTTTGGTAGTCTACTGGAAGCTTCGTGATATCGCGTCCACAAACTCCAACATCATTACCTTCAATTGCATAGACCTTAGCCAACTCAAAACCAATCCCTGTCGTTCCACCAGTTATAAAAACTTTTTTGCTCATAAAATCTCCAAGCAGTATTCTAGCTTAGAAGATAGTCAAAGGACAAAGCTAAACCCGTTTTTTAAGGCTCAAAAGCATGCCGTTTCCAGAGCGCAGTGTGACGTGATGATTTGGCTTGGGCATAAAACCTGAGCAAAGTTCAAAACTAAAGTTTTTCATCAATACTTCTAAAGCAACATGTGCCTCAAGCATGGCCATGGCCTCGCCAATACAAGCTCTCGCACCTAACGCGAATGGAAAGAAGGATCCATCTTGGGCGTATTTTAAATTACAGTCGATAAAACGCTCAGGCTTAAAAGCTAAAGGATCTTGCCAGTAGCGTTCATCTCGATGAGTCACCCACTGAGTTAATACTAAAGACGTATTGGCAGGAATATGATGACTGTCAATGACATCATCTTTAATTGAAATTCTGGCGATCACTGGTATCGGCGGATAAATACGTAGAGCTTCTAAAAAACAAGCCTTCGCTACTATTCCAGTTTGATCTTCTCTAATGGTATCTTGCCACTTTGGGTTTTGCGCTAATAAATAAAGAGTCCACATCAAGCCGGTGCTGGTTGTTTCATGACCAGCTAAAAGCAAACTCATGACCTCATCTCTTATCAGTGAGGGCTTCATTGGTGAACCGTTTGCGTCTCTGAAAGTAGAAAGCCTTGCTAGAATATTATCCTCAGCAATACCTTTCGTGAGCACTTTATCCACGACGCCATTTAAAAGTTTAACTGCTTTTTCACCCTTAATATTTTCACGAGTAGGAAATTTACGAGGAAGATTAAAGGCACGTCGCATACGTTTATTGGCTCGATGAGTTTCAACATCTAGAGCAACCTTAGTGGCTTTACTGTCTTCGGCTAAATCATTGCCAAAGAAAATTCTTCCGGCCACTTTAAAGGTGTAATCCGTTAATCCATCTGTAATATCTAGAACAGTTTCATTCTCCCAGCTCTGAGCCAAGTGATGAGCTTCTTCTTCAATCGTTTCACGGTAAATATCAAGCCTAACCTGATGAAATTCTTTCGCCATGGTACGACGTTGTCTACGCCAAAGCTCACCTTCACTTGTGAGAAGTCCATCACCAAGGATTGGCTTCATTTCACTATACTCACGACCTTTAATATAGTTTGTTTGATTATCTTTAAGGATGTGCTTAACACCTGTAGGTGAAAAGAAAAAAACACTAAAGCGATTCGGCCACGGACAAACAACAAAGTCGCCGTAAGAGTTAAAAAGGCCAGTCTGAGCATTAAGGGCGTCTGTTTGAAACTTCATACCAATACGAAGTAACTCTAATCCTCTTGGGCCCGGTGAGTTTTCAAAAGCGCTTGGCACTTTAAATGAATCAATAATATTTTCCATCCTCTTCCTCCAACCCTAGCTTGACGAAATGAATTGATCGATACAATTATATGAGTAATTACTCACTTTCGTGCTCGCTTTTAGGAAATGATCATGGCCAAGAAAAAAAATGCTGTAAGTACCCGAAAAAAGCCGCTTCAAGAACGAGCAAGAGTGACTGTTGAAGCAATTCTTAAAGCAACTACTCAGCTTTTGGATAAAAGTGGAGACGTTTCCACGAATCATATCGCAGATGTTGCAGGTGTGAGTATCGGCTCTCTCTATCAATATTTCCCAAATAAGGATTCTATATTTGGTACTTTGATGGAGCGATTTATCGAAGGGCACCTTAAGATTATTGAAGAAACACTGGCGTCTATTTCAAAAGAGAGTCTCAGTTTAGAGCTAACCACCAGAACGATTATTCATGCCTTGCTTGAAAGTAATCGCAAAAACTCACGCCTAGCTAAGATCTTTGTAACAACACTTTATCGTCCTGAGCGTATTAAATTATTGCAGAAGATGGATGATCGCATGATTGAGAAAGTGAAGGAATTCTATACGCCCTTCAAGGCCGAGGTTAGAGACGATAATATGAATATGATGCTTTTTGTGCTGATTCAGTCAATTCGAGCTAATTCCGTCTCTGTCTTATTTCATACTAAATATAAGATTGATGATCCTGCCCTAGAGGACGAATTGGTGCGGTTAGCCTTAGGATTACTGCGTAAGAACCTGTAAACAGGGCTGAAAATAGTATAAATGCTACTTTTTCGGCTTGACCAAACCGCTTTCAACCCTTATATTTTCATCCATTCAATTGATGCGGGGGCGTAGTTGAGTTGGTTACAATGTCGCCCTGTCACGGCGAAGGTCGTGGGTTCAAGTCCCATCGCTCCCGCCATTTGAATAATTAAAAAGCCCAGTCTTCGGATTGGGCTTTTTTGTTTCTGGGGTCGTAGAACCCCGATACAAAAAATTCTCGACGCGCTAGAGTTTCCATGCGCACACCATCAAATTATGACACTCCAAATTTCAAGCTCTTATTTACACTTCCAAATAATGAAAATTATTACAATGGAAATTTAAAAATTCATATTTATGCTAAGCTAGTCGAAAAATCAGGACACCATATGAACCATATCAAAATACTAGATAACGTTAATATTTCAGAAGAATTTTGCGAGTACTGGGATATTCGAATTGAAGAGACGATTAAGACAGAAATCATTTATCAAGATTATGAACTAACTTCTTGTTCAACTAAGCCTTCACTAGGAGCTTTTGTTAGAGTTTTTGATAATGGAATGTGGTTTTATTCATCTACTACTGATCTAAATAACCTAGAAAGAGAAATAGAATCTCTTGCTAAGCAATCTAAGTCTCTTAAGAGAGACAGTGAAAATTCACTCAAGCCATATAATCAAAATCCAAGTATAGATCGAATCATCAAGTCTGATTCTTCTCGACTAGATAAAGTTTCAGTAGAAACAAAGAAATCTAGTTGTGAAGCCTATTTTGAAACAATACAAGCGTTTGAGAATTTAAAAGGTATCATAATAAGCTACTCTGATGAGTACAAGATTAAACATTTTCGTTCATCTAAAGACGTTCTATTCTCTTATGACTTCAATCAATGTGGAATGTCTGTTTCCTATACCGTCTTTGATGGAGATAAACAGTTCGAAGATAGAGTTAACTTTTATGGAAAGCAAATTAAGGATTTAAATAACTTGAACAATGAAATAGCATCTTCAATAAAAGAAAGTTTTCTATTTACTGATGCTAAACCTATAGATGCTGGCAACTACCCTGTAGTAATGGATAGTGAAGTAGTTGGAGTATTTGCCCACGAATCTTTTGGTCATAAATCCGAAGCCGATTTTATGCTTGGAGATGAAGAGGCAAAAGAGACTTGGAAAATAGGTAAGAAAGTTGGAAACGAATGCTTGAGTATTGTCGACTCAGGAGAAGAATACGGGACAAGTGGTTATTGCCCAATAGATGATGAAGGCTTTAAGACTCAAAAGACATATTTAATCAAAGATGGAATACTAACAGGTAGATTACATAGCCAGTACACATCTCAAGTTTTAGATGAAGCTCCTACAGGAAATGGAAGGGCCATGAACTTTGAATTTGAGCCAATTGTGAGAATGACAAATACTTATGTAGAACCAGGTGAGTTATCATTTGAAGATTTACTTTCAAAGGTTGAACTTGGAATTTATGCAAAAGATATTAATCACGGCTCAGGACTTAGCACTTTCACAATTGCTCCAAGAAAATGCTATATGATCAGAAATGGAAAACTGGCTGAACCAGTGAGAGTTTCAGTCATGTCTGGAACTGTTTTTGAAGCATTAAATAATATTGAGGGATGCTCTAAAAACTTCAATATGATTAATACTGCATTTGGCGGATGTGGAAAAATGGAACAGTGGCCATTACCCGTTTCTTTTGGTGGTTCAAAAGTTCTAGTAAGCAAAATGGTTATCAGCTGAGGTTCAAAATGAGAAAAGAAATACTACAATTAAATGAAAAGGAAACTTCAATTGAAGCTGCTGGAAACAAAATTACCTCAATAAGGAATAAGAATATTACTAAGTCTAGTGCTCGATTCTTCTCTGAGGGTAAAATCTACTCAGCTTCTTTTGTAGGAGAGATTGATGAGAAATCGCTTTTAAATAATGCAATTAACAACAAAGAAAGTGCCATAGAATATAAATACCCTCTACATAGTCTTAATTCTATATCTAAAGAGACATTTTTAGTGGATAAAAACATTAAAGATCTTTTACCAGAATATCAAAAGGCACTAACTGAGATTACTAATAAATTTCCAGATTTTATATTTTCAGGAAAAGCCAACATTAAGCGTGTCAGTAAAAAGCTTAAGTTCCTAGAAGAATCTGATTTAGAAAACTCATACGATGCTTGTGAGTGGTACTTTGTCTACAAACATAAATCTTCCCCTAGTATCATCGATGGTTTTTTTGGGTCTGGAGATATTGGATCATTTGATGTGCAGACAGAAGTAAAAAATTATTCAAAATTTTTAGAAGCATTCTCAAATGAAGTGGACCTTGAAGCTGGTAAATACCCCGTCATATTTGTTGATTCATCTCAGCTATTTTCTAAGATTCTAGAAAGCTCTAAGGCCGATAACTACAACAAGGGAATTGGGCTATTTAGAAATAAGCTTAATGAGAAAGTTCTAAATGAGAACTTCACACTTCTTGATGTTTCTTATGATACTTCAATTGGTGCAATATCTCTTTTTGATGCTGATGGCCACCAAAGACCCAACCCAAAACTGCCAATAATCAAAAATGGAACTTTCAACTCTCTTGTTACGGATTCACGAAATGCGCAGAAGTACTCACTTGAGCCAACAGGAAATACTCAAAGATCCTTTGATTCAAGCTCTGTCTTAGGCTTTAACACAATCACAGTAGAAGCTGGCCAAAGGACAGTTGAGCAAATACTAAACGATCTACCAAAGTGCCTAATTATTGAAATGGCAGCTGGTGGTGACTTCACTGATCTCGGTGATTATTCAACTCCTGTTCAAAATGGCTTTTTAGTTGAAAATGGTAAAGTAACAGGGAAGCTACCTCAAATCACTTTGACATCATCAGTAGAAAAAATGTTTGGGTCTGAGCTGGTAGAGATAGCAAATGAGCCATTTTCTGGAATCAGTAAATGCCCAGCCATTATTTCAAATATGGATGTCCTAATTAACTAAACTACTTGTTATAGATTCTTTAGGCTCCCGCCATTTGAATATTTAAAAAGCCTGTATTTATTTCTGGGCTTTTTTGACCCGACCCCCATTTTTCGTTCCAAAACTTGAGTGCTAAAATGCACTTATGATAAGGAGTGATTTATGCCTAGAAAACGCTTTTCTGAAGAAGAAATTATCACCAAATTACGCCAAGCCGAGATTTTCATTTCCCAGGGTAAGTCGATTGGGGAAGCCGCCCGCGCTATTTCTGTCAGCCCCATAACTTATGGGAAATGGCGAAAAAAATATGGCGGAATGCAGGTTAATCAGGTGCGTGCCTTGAAGGATTTGCAAAAAGAAAATGAACGCCTAAAGAAAATCGTCGCTGACCAAGCGTTAGACATTTCAATGCTTAAAGAGGTCTCAAAGGGAAACTTCTAGGCCCTGCGCGGAAACGAAAAGCTGTGATGATGTTAATCGAGCGCTTTGATGTTTCTGAGCGTAGGGCATGTAGAGTTATGGGCCAGGCAAGAACGACACAAAGACATAGGCTCACGCAAAAGAGCGATGAGCAAAGACTTCGGGCAGATATTGTTGAGCTAGCATCAAAGTACGGGCGTTATGGTTACAAAAGAATAACGGCGCTTTTAAATCGAGATGGCTGGAGTGTGAACCATAAACGTGTTTATCGAATTTGGCGTGAAGAAGGACTTAAGGTGCCAGCAAAACAACCTAAGAGAGGAAGACTTTGGTTTAATAATGGATCATGCATAAGAAAGCGCTCTGAATACAAAAACCATGTTTGGAGCTACGACTTTGTATTTGATCGAACTCAAGCAGGAAAAGCAATTAGAATGCTTACGGTGATTGATGAATATACCAGAGAATGTTTGGCCATAAAAATTAAGCACAAGCTAAATTCAATCGATGTGATTCGCTCACTGGCAGATTTGTTTTTGTTCAGAGGAGTTCCTGATTATATCAGGTCAGATAATGGAGCAGAGTTTATCGCGAAGAAGCTGCAAAAATGGCTTCATCAGTTAAACGTTAAAACACTTTATATTGCACCCGGAAGTCCATGGGAGAATGGTTATATTGAATCCTTTAATGGACGACTTAGAGATGAACTTTTAAATGGCGAAATTTTTTATTCTCTAAAGGAAGCACAGATTTTGGTCGAAATGTGGAGAAGAGAATATAACAGCAAAAGACCTCATAGCAGCTTAGGTTATAGAGCACCTGCGCCTGAGACTTTTGAGATTGTAGAGAGAGATATGGCATGCTAGATAAATATATTTAACAGTGGACGAAGAATGGGGTCAGCTCAGGGTAGTCGATTTAAACCGTGCTCACTTAAACGATCGCTGAAATGCACAGAGAAAATAATAGCGATATATAGAAATAAATGAGAGATTCTCATACTGTTCTGATCGGATAAGTTTTAGTTATTCTTTAGCGGATTTATGAAGATCTAAGGCAAGAATACTCTTTAGTATCATATACTTAGAGGTGAGTTCTATTGTCCTAGTTTGCCCTTAATTGTATGAAGGGCAACACGAGGATATTGCTTGGGATCAAAGACCGTATTCATATTTTGAAAGCATTCCCATGTACAGTGACATTTATCTTCTACAATTTTTGTGATTTCTTTTTGAGCATTTTCGCTTTTAATAACTTTCATCATATCCAGATCGAAATCTCTAATATTGCCTAGCTTAATGTTAAGGACTTCACAAAGTAAAACCTCACCTCCAGCTCCTAAAACAATTCCCTTTTTACCAGCTAAACATCTAGAGGTCATTTTGTTCTTTTTAACACTATCATAAATGACTTTATGTACAGTTTTTTGTACTCCAAAAATCAAATCTTCAAATTTAAATCCTGGACCCAGAAAAGAAGAATTTTTATCATAGATCGTTTTAGAGACTTCAAAAAAATGATCCACATCAACAGTTTTAAGAGAGTTATTCTGTATATCTTCACCCCTAACTAAATTAATAACGTAAGGGACTTTAGCCTTCTCGATCATAAAATCGGCTACATCAAGAATTGATTGACTATTTTCTGAAGTATAAACACCGTTTGCAGCGATCTCGAATCTGTCTGGAAACTGAAACTTAAGATTTTTAAGCAGCGCTATAGTTTCTAAACATCTTTTAAAACTGCCATTCTTTTGCCTTATATGATCATGTGTCTCTTCAAGGCCATCAATGGAAATATTAAATGTGAGTTTTAATTTAGGACAATCATTTAAGACGTTCTTGCAAAATTCATAAATTCTATCTTTAAACCATCCATTTGAAATAACATTACAAATATGAAGTTCGTTATTATTATAAAAAGATTTAACAATCTCAGTTAAGTCTTTTCTTAAGGTTGGCTCTCCACCAGCTAAAGTTAAATACTTCATGTGACCAAGGCTTAAAGAAATTTTTTCAATTTCATCAAGGGATAACTCGTTTGTTTTCTTCTTGTTTTCCAAATAATTAAAACAGTGATCACAAGTAAAATTACAGCCTTGTGCGACCCAGAATATTAGGTATGTCGGCTTTCTTTCCCATAAAAATTTTATATTATTTATCATTTCGGACACTACTCACAATACATCCGAGTACAACAACTAGGTACTCTGACATTATAAACGGTATAAGCATCATACATCGAATCATTCCTTCTTTGTTAAATACATACTTAAATAAGCGACCACTGTCACAGAACACGATAAAAGCTATGCATAAGATCAATGTATATAAAGAAGGATAAAATTCCAAAGGTAGATACAAAAGGGATGCTAATATACCAATACTGCTGAGCGCTCTTAGATATGCAATTTTTTTTAGGAACTTAGGAAATGTTTCGTTTTGAAATACAACATCTTTATAATTTGCACTCCGTCTAAGAAGTTTTTTCATCCTCTGGCAAAATTTTTCGTAGTTGTGGTCAACTAATATTTCTTCATCTTGAATAATTTTAATCTGTTTAAAACGCTTAGTAATCTCAAATTCTTCACCACCACTTCCCCTATAATGTGATGAAAATCCTCCAAATGAAATAAACTTCTCTCTATTGGCCATAAAGCACATCGTATTCAAGAGCATCGGATGAATATTAACTTCATTATCTGTAATGGCATCAATATAAAAACTTATCGCTAGATATTTTTGAAATAAGCTTACATCATTTCCAATTGGCTGATCTGAAACAATTGATTGGACAATATCAAAAGTTTTACCGGATTTAGTCCATAGATAAAATTTTACTAGAGTATCTTGTCTAAATTCAATGTCAGAATCAATACTCAATACCCATTTTCTTTTAGCTATCTTAAATCCAATATTTCGAGCCTCTCCAGTACCTACGTTTTCTAGCAAGTTTTCAATTCTTATAGAAAACTTGAAGTTTGTATCGATATCAGCTTTATAAAAAGGAGAATCATTAATAATCACTACTTCAAATTCATTTTGATCGATTTGGCTCAAGCTTTGAAAAGATTGATCAATTGAAGCAAGCGCCTTATTAACTTGCTCACAATTTTTGTACATTGTGATTACGAGGGAAATTCCATTTAACATTTGATAAGTATAAGGCATGTAATTAAATATCTCTAATCCAATCAATGCTTGAGAGATAGCTAAAAAGTGCCCCTCGTTGCATGAAAGAAGCTATAAATTGGGGCAGCAAAATATGACCTTAGTAGCCCTAAGCAACTGAAACTAATGGGGTTTAAAGTGCAACCATCGTTCCAAATTATAAGCTGTGATAGCATATTTAGATGAAACGAAGCTGCTTAGCACTACTCCTTATTTTTAATTCAAATTTATTTGCTCAGGAATTAACCTGTGGCAACTCTGATGAGTTAAATAATGGAATAGAAGTTATGGGGCAACCTGTTTGTTTTAGAAATACTCTTAATGACGAAGTCGTAAGTGGCCTAACAGAAGACATCGACCAAGTGATTTCTAAAATTCCTTTCTTACAAGATAATGTACGATCTGTTTTAAGTGACTGCGAAAGGATATTTCTTCAACAGCATCCACAAGTACTCCACTCTATCATTGAAGCTGCAAACTTTGCATGGAAGTCTACTAAAAAGGTTTGTAATACAGAACAGGCGAATGAACATAACACAGAACTAGATGCCCTTAGACATTTTTATTTTTCATCCTATTTAACAATGTCACTTGGGGAAAATCTGGCAGAGGAATATCTTGTCGCTCATGAAAATAGAGAGACCTCTCATTCCAACAAAATGGATTACTTTAACAACAATAAAGGTATTACTTTCGTCACTAGTCTAAAAAATGAAATCAGTGACAAGAAAGGATCTAGTAGAAGAGTATTAAGGCGAAAACAATTTGAGCTCATTCGAAATGAGGGCGAGAAACTGCTTCGAAGTGGAGAGCTGGCCGTCATCACGTCTACACCGACAGAGAGTTGCAAGATAGAAGAGCATTACCCTAATTTCAAATAAATCAAAATTATCTATTTTTTAATTACAATTTTGACCAAAAAATGTTCCTGTACCAGGACTTCCCCCTTGATCACAAGTGACCACGAGACCACCATTTGTTCCAGTAAAAATACCAGTACTCACAGTCACGAGACTAATATCCCAGTTACTTGTATCAAGGGTCGCAAGTACAGATGTACCAAGAAACATATAAGCAACATTTGTAACAGAAGACGTGTCAAAATTTGAAAGATTAAGACTTGTGAGTCCAGATGCGCTTTGAAACATACTGCCCATATTAGTCACAGCAGCAGTATTAAAGCTTGAAATATCAAAATTTGTAAGATTAATAGCATTTCTAAACATACTATTCATATTGGTAACGAGTGAGGTATTAAAGTTTGAAATATCAAGAGTCGTCAGCATGGTTACACCTTGAAACATACTACTTAGATTAGTAACAACGGGCGTATTAAAGTTTGATAAATCAAGACTCGTCAGACTTGATGCGTTTCTAAACATAGTGGACATATTTGTAACGAGACTAGTATTAAAACTCGAAACATTAAGACTGGTGAGACTCGAAACTGCATCAAACATGCTACTCATATTTGTGACGGCAGCAGTGTTAAAGCTGGATAAATCAAGGCTTGTGAGTGCGGAGGCGCCTTGAAACATACTACTCATATTCGTGACCGCAGCAGTATTAAAGCTGGAGAGATCTAAGCTTGTGAGCCCGGATGCACCACTAAACATTTGAGTCATATTTGTAACAGCAGCAGTATTGAAATTTGTTAAATCAAGACTTGTCAAACTAGATACACCTTTAAACATACTATTCATATCTGTAACAGCAGTGGTAGTAAAATTTGATACATCAAGACTCGTCAGTGCGGATAAACCGCTAAACATTCCATTCATTAATGTGACTGAGGACGTATTAAAACTAGATAAATCGAGGGCCGTAATCGAAGAAACATTTAAAAACATATTACTCATATTAGTAACTGCTGCTGTATTGAAGCTTGATATATCAAGACTGGTCAGTCCAGTTGCGGCATTAAACATCCCGCTCATATTCGTTACTGCGGAAGTATTGAAATTTGAAAGATTAAGACTTGTGAGTCCAGATGCGCTTTGAAACATACTACTCATATTAGTGACAGCTGAAGTGTTAAAACTAGATAAGTCCAAACTTGTCAGACCAGATGAACCTAAGAACATATTACTCATATTAGTTACAGCTGAAGTATTAAAATTTGAAAGATCTAGGCTTGTAAGTCCAGATGTATTTTGAAACATACTGCTCATATTAGTCACAGCTGAAGTGGTAAAACTTGAGAGGTCCAAACTTGCGAGGCTTGATGCTCCATTAAACATTCGACTCATATTTGTCACGGCGGAAGTATTAAAGCCAGTAAGATTAAGACTAGTGAGTCCCGATGCGCCCAAAAACATATCGGACATATTCGTTACAGCTGAGGTGTCGAAGTTAGAAACATCTAGGCTTGTCAATCCTGTGTTATTGGCAAACATAAAACCCATACTTGTGACAGCCGAAGTATTGAAGCTAGATAAATCAAGGTTGGTCAAACTAGAATTACTAAAAAACATATAGTACATACTCGTTACGGAAGCGGTATTAAAGCTTGAAAGGTTAATACTTGTGAGACTGGAAGTGCTTTGAAACATTCCAGTCATATTCGTCACAGCAGACGTATTAAAACTTGAAACATCAATACTAGTTAGTGCAGATGCCGCGTTAAACATTCCACTCATATTCGTCACGGCAGAAGTATTAAAACTTGAAAGATCAAGGCTCGTCAGTGCAGATGCTCCTGTAAACATGGAACTCATATTGATCACTGCAGCGGTATTAAAACTTGAAAGATCAATCGTGGTTAAGGCATAAGTATTTTGAAACATATTGCCCATGGTTGTGACTAAAGAGGTATTACCCCCGGCAAAGCTTACAAGCTTAGAGCAACCAAAAAATGCCAATTGAAGATCTGTCCAGCCGGTGTCGCCAAAATTGGTCACAGAAATAATTTTATTTTTATCACCTGCATTATTAAAATACCAAGACTGAGCAAGGCCTGAAATTGTAATGGTGTAGTCTCCAGGTGTTGCATAAGTATGACCTGCATTAGCATCATTCCACGCAGTGACTGTTTGCACACCAGAACTATCCCCCCAATCGACAGTAAAGTTATAGCTAAATCCAGAACGCAGTGGCAGAGTCACCGTATTATCACCATCGCCGTAACCAGCATCGCCCACTCGCCAAACAGAAACAAATGGCCTCGCTGCAATATTAAAACTTGCAACTGCAATGTTTGAAGTTAAAGAGTTTGCTGCGACTGAATAATTAAAACTAGCAGCACCAGTATAAGCAGCTGTTCCCGTCACGCCGACACTACAAACTCCGGCTGCACAGGTACAAGCCGTTGTGATGGTAATATTGTTAAGAGTATCAACAAAACACAAGGTAGCAGCATCACTTTCACTATCAGTGTACGAAAGCGTAATGGTAGACTCTTCATCTTTAAAAGCATCAGCAGCACTGAAGTTTGCAACAACGGGAGCCGTGTCGACAGAGCCTCCGCTAACGATGGTAGTGCCTTTCAAAATAATTTCTTGCTGCTGACAAGAAACCAAACTAAGGGCGATGAATAGAAAGACTAAGAGTTTATACATACCTTAGTGTTATTATCGGCTAAGAATGATAATATATTAAAATTATTGGAATTTAATTGAGTTTTAAAGCATTTAGAATGACTGAAATATCACACTTATACGTCATACTGAACAAATAGCCATTAATATATGGCAAGATGTACCTGTTAGATACAAAACAACCCCTTAAGTCATTAAAAATTCAATAGTTCCGATCCAATTATAATGAAACTAATAGCAGTTTTAGCGATGATTTTCTCAATACAACTTTTTTCAAAAGAAGATGAAAAGCCGTACTGCTATACCATCACAAAAGAATATATTGAGAATAATTTCAACAACAAAAACTTTACTTATATTGAGTATTTAAAGCTGATCAATTCAAGAAAAGTAAAATATATCAAAGGACAGAGTGTTTCTAAATATATTGAACAAGATAACTTTCAATACAAATCTATTAAATTTGGAGAGATACTGGTAAAAAGTAAAAACTCCTTTGAAGACGAGTTGAGACTCAACGATCAAATTATCCTACCCTTTTGTGCGACAAAATCTACTTTTCTAAGAGATCCGGCTAACGCAGAAAATACTCTTAAAAATAAGCAAACGATTAATGAAGAAGATGATTTTGAAAAATTGATATCATTTCAACTTTCTACACAAGTTAGTCAGTTAACAAAAAATCAAAGTGGACAAAAAGTCGATATGAATACAATGAGCGTGGGGGTTAATTTAAATTATAAACTTAGTGAGACTTATACTTTAACGAGTCAAATTGGTGCTAATATCTTTACCAATATTAAGTTCTCTGGCTCTAACTCAACTATCCAATCAGGAAATATATATCCTATATGGGGCGTAGGCCTTGCTAGAGACTTTAAAAATTTCAATTTTAAACTTGGACATAAATCTTACTCACATCTGATTCTAGCTAATGGCTCAAGCACATTAGTTCTAAGGCCAGTAACTTTAAGTAAATTGAGTTTTACAACGAAATATATGATAAACTCTAAACTTTCATCTTTAGCACGAATAGGACTCATTAAAAGCTTTGGAAGCGATCGATTAACTGGATATGATTATTCGTTAGGTTTGAGTTACAGACTCGGTAAAACTTATGAGTACGAACTTTCAGCTGTTGTTGATCAAAACAGTTTGAATCATTCATCCACAAACCAGTCCGATGATTCAACAGCCTTTGGAATATCATTCTCTTATAACTTTTAGAATAAGTGATACAATTCTCGACCTCTCCTTCAAAAGGTCGAGCAATACGTATTTGACTAAAATGAATTAGCTAAATACCTAAAGATATCAGTACATGACATATCACTTCTAGCCAGACGTACTCTTCTCGTCATCACTGGAGAACTTCTTGTATTAGCAAGCTTTTCGGCAATTCTGATTTTCTTTTCTTGTAGCTCAACGGCTTGAGAAACTGGCGTTCCGCTCCATTGTCTCGTGCTAGAACCAATTGCATTATCAGCTGTGCGTTGCTTTGAGATAGCTTCGTCCCACTGCGCGTACTTAGGATAAACTAAAAGTTTTTCATCATATTTAGGAAATGAAGTTGAGAAGTATTCCTCGCTCGCTTGTAAGCCGCGACCTAATGCCTGCTTATAATCTTCCGCATCAAGTCCCAGGTCTTGAGCCATTTTCCTGACATCTTGCCAAGCTGCTGCTGGGTTCTCAAGGTATTTTCGATAATCAACTTTTTGAACTGTTGCAGACAATGGTTCATCACTATTTAAAGCTTTATTCATCATTGCTCTAACAAGTTTTACTTGCAAAGCTCCATCTAAAGCTGATTCAGGTGCACCGAACATTCTAAATTCCATTTTTCTAATATTAGGCTCAACTCTAAATTGTCGACGCCAAGGAACCTGAGGATTATTAATATCAAAGTCATCCGTTATATACTTTTCAGGAATGACATCTTGAAAGTAAGAGCCGACGTCAAGTTGCAAGTAACGTGTCTTCCGACCAACTCTCGTATTAAAATATTTCTCATTATAGAGCAGCTTTTTCAAGTCTTCTTCTGATCCATCAAAGTTACTAAGAGATTGAGCAAGTGACGATGAAACGGTAGCTGGCTCTGAACCAGGGATACGACCAGGATGCTGATACATAAGCGCCATGACTCCTCTATGCTCATGAAAGATGGACATAAATCGAGCAAGAGCTTTGGGATTATTTTCAAAAGCAGCTAAATCGATATTGATATGTGATCCACCCATAGAATATCTTGGCAGTGTTCCCGTTTCTCCTAATGCTTTGTAGACTTTATCAATTGTTTTATAGTCAATATTATCTTTTGGTGAGACTATTTCAATGTGACCACCTCGTCCTGAGTTTTCTATGACGTTTCCAGAAGGATCATAGCTTCTTCCAATCCCATCCCATTCGATACGCCATTTTTTATTTTGTGGATCACGAATTTCAAAAGCAATGCCTAAAGCATGTCCATGTGAGCCTTCATTTACAAGCTTAGTAACATTACTATCATCTCCACCCAGCTCTTTTGAGATATTTTTTGCAAGCTTTTCAATATTTTGCTCTCTCTCCTCTGGTGTAAGATCATATGCAGTAGCCAACCAATGATATTTTCCGTCCTCAAGTCTATCTTCTGTGAAGTGAAGCTCATTTTGAATCGGAAAACGACCAGTAAACTCAATACCAAGGTCTACTTTATTGACATCAAAGGCACCTGCTGGCACTTTAAACTTATCAGCATTCGCTAGGACTGAACCTCTTATTTTAGGTCTTAAGTAATCCTCTATATCATCTGTTAATTTTGAAACTTTAACCCAGTCACTAAAGAGTTCCTGGACATCACTTAATGAAGGCTGATCTAGTGCGGCCATACTTTGAATGAAAGACTTTGTGACCTCTTTGAGTTGGGCTTTCTTGAGATCAGAAATAAAGGGAGCATCCTCCCATTGCCAAAGTGGTACCCAGAACTCAGGCTGTATAAATGTTTTCTTTACCCATCCAGCAGAGTTTTGATTTTCAACTCCCTTGATATTATCAAAGGCTTTGGTGATTGTATCTTCATCAACTCCAAAACGCTTAGATGTTTCATCTATTTTATAAAGAGTTGAATTGTTAAAAGATGGATTATTGGTATTTGGATATCCGTCTCCAGCATTTTTTGGTTTCAACAATGTCCAGCTAGAGCCTGCCTTTAGATCCGAAAAATCATGAGTCGCAACTCGAGCGCCAACAACTTGCTGAACAAATCGCTGCACTGGTGAATCTTTTGTACCAGCTCTCATTTCTAGAGACATCGTATCAGAAGCGATATGATCGACTTCGAGTCTAAAAATATGGTTAGCTCTTTTGTTTAGGGAGTTTATCATAGTATCTGGCATGACAAATTTCCATTGACCAACATTGATCCCCGTCTTCCCTTTAATACCTCTCATAATGACGTAGGCTTGAGATAGTTTATAGGTCTCTGCAAGCCCTTCCCTAAAAGCAGTCTTAGCAGCGTTATCAGCAAAGCTAGGTTTTGGAAAAACAAGTCGATGGTGACCCGGAGATTCAAATTGCTCTGCCCCTGGCGCCATAACGTCTTTAAACCATCGAATCATTTCTTCAAATTCAGCATAGGTATTCATAGGTGCAAAGTTAATTTCCCAACCTAGATCGATTGTCATTTGCTTAGAAAATCCACCCATATATTTTTCGGCCTCACCAAAGTGACCAGTCCAATTACCTGGATAGCTGCGTAGCAATTTTTTTGCGCTATCATCGATGCCGACAAAGTTTCCGTCATATAGTCTTTTTCTAAGATTTAATGACAAAAATGAGAAAGGTCTCTCTTGTGTCGAATCAATCCAAGCTTGAAAATAAGTCTTAAGCTGCGCACTATCAGCAATTGAAATTTCACTCGCACCGGGAACAACTGAAGTAATAG
>CAYGQW010000019.1:0-23038 GCA_964352175.1 uncultured Halobacteriovorax sp. | reverse complement strand
AAACTTAAAACTTACTTATCAGCTAATTATTGATTCAAATAGTGAATCAAACCCACACCCTGTTAAATACACAGACATTGGGACTCAAGTCCTTGAGGCTATCGGTGTCTTTCATATCCTTGATAAAAGACCATTAGAAGCCAGAGACTTTTTCCTGGATAAAATTAAAGACGACAAAGAAAAGGCAGACACTCTTTTAAGCTTTGCAAGGAAAGTTGCAGACAAAGGTTTTTTTCCAGAAGCTCAAGAGGTTACGCTTAATGCTTTAGAGATCGGACGCGCTGCTAAGCATACAAGAATGATTGCCAGCACTCACCTTTTCCAACTTGATTTTTATAGAAACTTCAAACGCGAAGACCTTTTATTCAAAACAGCACAAGACCTGTTAAGCTTTCACCAAGAAACTCCACTTGAAGATATGGAGCGCGATCAAGCTGTTGATAGACTTCAAGCATTTGCTGGATGGTTACAAGAAAGACTTGCTAAAACTAAAGATGAAATTAGTAATCATAAACCAAAGAGCGAACGAATCTTAGCTTATTTTGATATCTTGGCCGGGATTAATCCTGTTAAGACTCCTTGGTATCGTTTTTACCAAGGTGAAACACTTTATGTTGTTGAAGAAGACTCTAGAGCAGCTAAAACCTATAGCCTTTCATTTAATTTATTAGATAAAGAAACGTCTAAAGAGAAAGAAATTGATGATCTACGTAGAAAAGATCTTAATGCTCTACTTTCAATTCTTGCTCGTGGAAATGTTAAGGGAAAAGAACTAGCTACATTAACCGAATATACATATACACGCCATTTAAAGACATGGCCTGTGGATGAAACCTCAAGAACAATTTACGGCAGATTATTTACATTATACTTAGAACAAAATCGTCCAGTTGATGCTGACAAAATTTTATCAAGTTATGTTGGTCAATATGCCATTGATGTCAAAGTCCAACAGGACATGATGGCAACCTTAATGGATGACCAGATTAAAAAGAAAGATGCGACCTCTCTATCTTCATCAATCAAACGACTTGAAAAAGGTTATCTTGACTTTGACAAAGATAAAATTAATAAGGCGATTGGAATTTTAGGACAGTTGTTATTTGAAGAAACAGATAAGCTGCGTCAGTCAGGTGATCCTTCTCAAGCTCTTGAAGGGCTTGCCAGTCTAGCTGGTGCAGAAACTTATCCTGTAACGATAAGAAGACAAGCGGCTTTTACTCAGTCAGTCCTTTTACTTGAGTTAGGAAGAGGTAAAGATTCGTTTGATTGGCTAGGAAAATCAATCACACTTATGGATGCTGAGGCAAAAGAAAGTGTACAAGAAAAGAAAGATCCATTTGGTAATGCTCTACCACAAATGAATGCCATGACAGAAGAACTACTTTTAGCACAAGACTTTGCAGTATCGAGAGCTATGAGTGAAGCACTATTAACGAAAATGTGTAGCGATAAACGTGTCGAAAAGAAACTAATGCGAGAGCTTTTTCAACGTGCTTATACAATTCGATTACTAGATAACTACAAAACAAGTGAACTACTTAAAGTCGGTGCGAAGTGTGACCTGGGAACTAAGTTTTTAGTTGATCGTACGGTTGAGGCTTATCATCATGCACTTGGATTGGGAGATATCGAGCGATCAATGGATGAATGGAAAAACCATTCGGCAACACTTATGTCTATTGATGGAGAAAGGGAGCTTCTACTCGACCTTGCCAAAAGACGTTTTTGGCTTGATCTAGATAATAGTGATGCAAAGAATGCTATCAAGCTAGTTGGGGAAAAAGTATGGCTTGATAAAACATTAAAATCTCTTGATCAAATTAAAGGTATTAAAAAATCAGTCTCTAAGTTTGAGCTACCTTTAATGAATCCGTTTAACCAAGATGCATATAATCCTGCACTAGAGAAAATTCTTACTCAAGTTCAAACTCTTGCTTCACAAGCAGAAGTCTTTATGAATGGTGACGCAGAGATTGTCCTACGTGCAGTTGCGGCCATGAATCATGTCTACCTGAGCGCTGCTCAAACAATAGAAAGCTACTCTCCACAGGGTGTTCCAGATGATTTTGCCAAACAGTTCAAAGGTTTCATGTCTCAAGTTTCTAAGCCGATGAAAGTTAAAGCTGCCGCCCAAACAAGACAAATCTCTAGGCTTGTTGAAAGTAGAAAGCTTGAAAGCCCAAACAGTATTATAGCGGCTGATCATGGCGCAACACTTTCTAAGATCAATTGGAGTCATCCAGCAGGAATTCTTGCACTGCCAATGACTGTTCCTAATGCTCAGTACAGAAAAACTGCTAGTTCAAAGGGAGGTAGATAATGATTAAAATCATAACTCTTCTCTTATTACTTGCATCATGTGCCAGCTCAAGATTTGAACGCTCGACTGCACCACAAAACGATTCATTTCTTTCTGAGACAACAATACGATTTGATGGTAAACGCCTAAATGATTGGGCCATTGAAAATGGATTACTTGGTGAAGCAACTAAGCAATGCCAGGTCGGTGAAACAGAAAAAGCACAAGAATTACTAAAAAGTAATTTATCACAGTTTAGAAAAGATCCATCTTATTGGATGGTTGTTGGAAACTGTTATTGGTATGAGAAAAAAGGTGCTAAAGCTGAATATTTTTATAGACTAGCACTTGGCCTTAGTAAGAATAACAAGAAAATCTCTCAAGCTCTTCATAACAATCTTGGATTACTCTACATGCAACGTCAGTTATATCCTGAAGCTCGTACAGAGCTCATTCAAGCTGAAGATAGCTTAACCGCAAAATACAATCTAGCACAAATTGATTTATTGATGGGTAACTCAAGAGGCGCAAGAGTCCTTCTCGCTGATCTTTACCGCCATAACCGTAAAGACCCAGATGTCTTAGCCTCTCTAGCAGTCGCCCATTTATTAGAAGGCAACAACAAAGTTGCTTTACAAGTTTTAAGTGAAGTTCCAGAAGTTGAAGATAATCGTCAAGATATTCCTTTTTATCGTGCGATGGGATTTTACCTCAGCGGAAACGTTGAAAAAGCCGAAGAACAACTGAATAAGGTTGGAAAAGCCGATGTGTCTATTTCTAGATTGAGTGACATGGCAAAAAGACTTGAGCAACTTGTTCAAGATGAGATTAAGCGCCGCGAGGATGCTGCTGAAGCTGCCAGAGAAGCTGCTGATGCTAAACAAGCAGCCTCACAGGGCTAAGATCGGGAGAAGTGCATGAGCAAAAAGACGCTCACGACAATGATTTGTTATGAACAAGGCGAAGTGCGCTGGCGCTTTGATTTGTCTAAACGCAAACTCCTCGTTGGCTCTTTTGACCATGCAGATATCCAATTAGATGATCCACATATTTCAACTTACCATGCCATGATGACTGTAGATAATGGCATTATTAACGTAATCGACCTGCAATCAGATAACGGCGTTTGGGTTAACGGACAACGTGTTGAGCGCGCAAGCCTCGGCGACGGAGACCGTCTCCGTTTCGGGCCGGTCGAGTTCCTTATGGAAGAGATATCGAGCGAGACGGACCGAATCGAAGACGTCGATCAGGATGTGATTAAGCTCGAGGAAGAGGATATTGGAAGTCTTCTTCCCGGGCTGCCTCCAAAAGAGGGCCTGGTTGTTATCGATGATGAATACTGTGACATCACCTTTGATGAAAGCTCATTCCAGTCTGTAAATATCAGTGAAGTTCTTTCAAGATCAATCGATATTAAAAACTTTGTTGATGTTTCTGAGCAAGACGATGAACATGATGACATTGTTATACCGATAGATGATCGCTCAATTGAGGTCATGGTTCTATCTAATGGAGTTATCTTAGGTACAGAGTATCTACGTATGCGCCACAAGCAGTATTACCTAGCTGGGAAAAATACAAAAGACTCGATACTATTTCCAATCCTTGAAGCTAATCAAAAAATCCCTTTTGCCAAGCAAGTAGGTACAGGACTAGAGTTTTTAGATATTACTGGCTTTGAAAAGACACAAGATGAAGAAGCGACAAGCTGGACATATAGAACGCTTCAAGTAGTCGCTAGAGAAGTTGATACTCCTCCACATTTAAGAATCGCATCACTCATCGGAAAAGATACGGCTTTTTGGAAAGACTCAGGTAAAATTTTTGGTACCGTGATGGGTCTTATGCTGCTTTTATTATTAGTTGATACGAGTATCAAACCACCAGAAGAAAAGAAAATTGCTGTTATCTATAGAAAGGCTATTAAATCAAAAGATGTTACTAAAACTAAGACTGCAGATACGCCTAATAAAGTTGATAAAGATGACGGTGTGAAGAAAAAAGAATACGAGAAAAAAGAAGTTAAAACGGCAAAAGCGGCAGCACAGCAACCTCAACCAAAGCAAAACCCTGCTAGTGCACCAGCAGCGGCAGCTCCTGCTCCTTCTCAGCAAAAAGTAGCTGAAAAACCGAAGATGAAAGCTTATGAGTTTAAGATGAACTCTGCTATGAGTTCATTCATGAATAGCAAGTCACCTACGGTTGATACAAAAAGTGCATCGAGATCCCTTGCTTCAACTTCCAATGTTAAAAGTGCGAATACTAATTCAAAAAATCTACTTAAAGCAACTTCATCAGGTGCAGTTGGTAGTCTTGGAGAAAGTATGAACGGAGCCTTTAATCAAGACTCAGGGGCCAAGGGTCTGGCTGCCAAAGGCGGAATTGATACAACTTATGCTGCACCAAAGACCGTTGTTATGGGATCAATGGATCCAGAGCTTCTGCGTAAAATCTTAGCTGAATACTTGCCTCAGTTTAGACATTGCTATCAACAAGAGCTTCAAAAACAAGAAGATGTTGAAGGTGTTCTTGATATGAACTTCAGAATTGGTAAAGATGGCAAAGTATCTAAAATTAATATCAAAGCAAAAGATTCGCGTTTCTCTGGTGGAGGAGTTGATTGTATGGCATCCGTGCTCAAAATTATCGACTTTCCAAAACCAAAAGGCGGCGGGATTGTTGACGTGAGACAGCCTCTAAACTTTTTCTCGGAAAGAGCTAAGATATAATATTTTTATAAAGCTTGGAATTTAAAAAATAAATAAAGAAAATAATTGGTACCGCTGAAATAACAGCTGACAGAACTGCATCAGGAAAAAGATGTTTGATTAAAAAAATACAAGGCAATGTTAGAAAGACGTAAAAAATAGTCCACGCCTCACTTCTTCTATAATTATAATCAGCTTCTACATTATTGATAACGGGTCTTCTTCGCTCAATAAAAAAGCCGACTCCAAGACCAAATACTGAAACAGACATATTGACTAAAAATACATGGAACTTGTCTGTCGTAAGCCAAAATACTAGCGTTGAGAAAATAAAAAGACCAAGCCAAAGATAACGAGGAACAATTTTACCAATTGCTCTTGGAACGAGACTGGCAAAACGTACTCTTTCTAAAGGCAATTTCTTTTTAAGCTGAAAAGATCGATATCCATCAATCAAGAGACAAGTTAGCAAAAAAGCTAATACTGATAAAATATGTGCTTGATTTATAATTTTGTCACTTTTAACTGAATAACCATAGAGAAGATAAGCACTAAGCAATATACCAAAAGAATAATCTATCCATGGGCTATGAAAAAACCTATTAAAACGAGAAATTTTTTGGAAGGCATCTCTATTTCTTAATCTCATTAAGGCTAAACCAAAGCGAGATAGTCTAGGAGCTGCATAAAACTGAAATACAATAATCTGAAAAAGGTAAAATAAAAGCCAAGGAAGATTTATTTTATTCATCACGAATCTCCTTAAGGACTTCATTCCAAATTTTCTTACTAAGCGTTCTCGAATGACTTAAACTTAAAAGTTTATTCCAAATATTTAAAAGTTCCTTCTTAACTTCTTGTCCTAACCATTTTTCATAATGAAGATTTGCGTTAGTATTGATAAAACTTCCAGATCGTCCTCTGGTGACAATCAATTGATGTTCTTCTAAAAGTAGATAAGCCTTTGCGACAGTGTTTGGATTAACTTCAAGATCTGTTGCAAGCTGGCGAATTGGAGGTAATTGGTGACCTTCCGTTAACTCTCCTTTAGAAATCGCTAAGCCAACTTGGGCCACAATTTGCAAATAGGCAGGTTCAGGGGCTGATATATCAATTTGTAACAATTCTAACCCTTTGTATGACTCATCAATAGTACAACCTTCTGTACTGCTTGTATATAGTACAATTTAAACAACTAATACTATAGGGATTTACATTTTTTTTACAAATAACCGAGTGAATTCCCTTGTTTTAAAAATCCCTGACTGTAGCGTTTTGTTTCAATTTTAAACATGGAGATTCAATGAAAAACTTTATCTTGGTCAGTATTTTTGCTCTAGTTTCAACTACTTCAATGGCTTTTGACTTAACTCCAGGCGTTTACCTTTCACATTGTGAACGTAATGCAGATCGTGGTGCATTAGGATTTTCACTAGCAAATGCAAACGTTGTTAACGACGGCGTAACTCTAACAGTTTCACTTTCAGTAAATAACTTTGCTTGTAAGAAAGTTGGAGACAGTGTTCAACTAGTACGCACTGAGTTTGGTGCATATGATTCAGTTCTAGCTCTTGACTGGTCGCGTCTATTTAAAATTCCAGGACAGGCTGGACAAATTAATTCTGTATCGACTGGACTTGGACAAGCATCAATTAACCTTCTGATAGATGGTGAACTTTTAACTTCAAGACAGGTTAACCGTCTTAATGATGGCAAAACCATTTCTAAAACTATCACATTCCATTATGGCCACGGTTCAGCTGCGAGTGACCTAACTGATGTAAACACTTTCGACCGTTCAATTGGTTATTATGAAGCAAAAATTGAATTCGCAAAAATCAACCAGAAGTTAACTTCTAAGTTGATTTCATTCGGTAGAACTAAGTAGTAGGTTTTTTAATTAAATGTAGCCCTATTCTACTTTGGATAGGGCTTTTTTAATTCTAAGAATTTGCCAACTTTCGTTGGCATCTTTTTGATTATAAGTCTTTAATAATTTATAAAGTTTAGTTAGTTACTGATTTCAGCCGATAATAGATGAGTGAGAAACTTCTTCATCTATATACTTTTTTTTCCTGTCATATGTTTTGCACAGTCGCAAGATAGCTCACCTTTTGATCCAACTTTATCTGGACTTACTGCAGATATTTCAAATATCTTTTTAGAGACACCTGATGCAACTACGCAAGATCAAAATGTTGCAGGAAGAATATTATCCCAAGCGCGTGACCTAAGGGAATTGGCCACAACAAATACGTGCTTGACCACTATTGGCATCACAGAACAAAACGGTGATGAAGAAGTTGAAATTGTCCTGGCTGATTCGAACATTTCGGGACTACCTTATTTGCTGCAAATATCTTCGCTTATTCAGCAGCATCCCTCACTAGCTCAATATCGCAACGAAATATCTTCTTACTCATCCTTACTCATGGCCTATAGAGAGAGTCTTGCTCAACGCCAAAATAGACAATATGAAAATGATGATGGTGTTATTTTATTGTCTAGACCAGAAGTAGATGTTGATGGAGCGAAAGAAACCGCTAGTAATGGAATTACACCAATAGCTCCTGGCCAGTCTCCGGATGCTTATATCGAAAGCCTTAGCTCGACAGATTTGGCCTTACTTGTCTCAAGGTTTGCACAAGACAGATATCAATTATATTTACCACCAGGACTTCTCACAATTGAAACGGTAGCTCATAGAATAGCTCGAGATCAAAACAACTTAGCAAGTGCCTTTAGAGGTGTTTCCGAACTATCAATGGATGAGAGACTTGGGATCATTCACGTACTAAGTAACCGAGTTTCAGAAGATCGTGGAGCAGGTTCAACTCAAATATCTAGAACACAGAGGATTGGACAATACTTCTCAAGTGCCGGCTTTAACGATGGAGTTGTTGTAAGAGAAAGAGTTCGAAATCAAGAGAAAATTAGTCTCTATGTTTATAGTGAATCTGAACAGAGAATGGTTCGACATATCTATGATGGTCCTTCAAGAACTATTGCGAATACTCCAGAACAGGGATTCTACTCTCTCACTGGAAACCAAATAGAAAATGAGTCTGTTAGTGAGTTATATCGTGGAGTACTTCAAGGAGAGCTAATTGCTGGAGCACCATCTGCATGGCAACAAACTTATGTTCCAACAGATAACACTCAGGTTTCATTTAACCCTCCAGTGGTTGTAACTCCTGCTCCAAGTAGCGTACCAAACTTTGAAGCAACTCCAGCTCCTGCCGAGCTGACAGGATCGGCCTCATTTAACCTGAGAACAGGAACTGGTGCAGGTCTAATAACGAGTGAGAACGTAAACCTGATTCAATCACCAACAACTCAATTCACAAATCTTGAACCAATAAACTTGCCGCTGGCAAATGGTGCCGGAGCAAGCGCTAGACAAGGTAAACCAGCAGGTCCAAATCCTCTTGGCTTAGGAGTCGGTGGTGGAAATGGCCAAAGCGTATTACCCACTAACAATGACATTTACGAACTGGGATTAAATACCAACGCACAAAACGGAGCTACAACTATTTCACTTGGAACAAGTAACTCAAATGGCATTGAGGCCTATGGATTAAACTTGAGTGGAACAGTAAACCCTGATGCTGATAATACTGTAAGAGGTTCAGCCTTCTACCAAAATAATCCTGAAACAGGCAACCTAAGAAGCTATGGTGCCTCTCTTAATAGAGATGATTGTAATTTACGAGGAAGATCATTCTTTTCAATTGATAATTCAGACAATACTGATCCACAAAATATTGTGCGAGGAACTCGCTTTACTGGTGAAGTTGCAGCTAATAGCGATCGTTGTCGAAATACAGAAAGCGGAGTCTCTGCAAGATTTGGAGCGACAATTCCAGTTGGTGACTCTGATACAATTATTGGTACAGTAAACTTGGACAGTAATGATGGAGTAAATGGCTACTCTACTGGTTATAGTACAACGACTGATGGAGGAACAACTTTAACTGCTGGTGTTGTCAACAATCAAGCTGGTAACACTTCAGCGGTACGAGTCGATAGAACCAATACAAATATCATTCTTTCAAACAATAGAACAAACAATGGGCTTGATACAAACACATATGAAGTCAGACAAAACTTCGATCCAATACTGCCGGATAATGTAAATGCAGTAGGACAGGCAACTATTGTTAGAGGAGATACAGGTTCAAGTAATACATTTAATTTAAACACAGCTGTTGCACCTGGCGGACGAGAAGATGACCTTCGTATTCTAAGCACGGTAACTCTTCAAAATAGACAGGGCCCAAATGGTGAGGATATATCAAGGACGGTTCGAGCAGACTTTAATATAAACGATACTGTAGCTATTAACGGAAACGATATTGGCGCTTATCGCACTGGTGTCACTCTTGACAGGTCACGAACTCCACAGTCTATGACAAATAGAGAAACTTATAACGCCGAAATTACTCTTGGTGCTGATAACTTGGGTAACGCGAATGACTCATTAGGTGGCTTATCAGGTTCACTTTCAGTGACGTATACTGATGAACAAATGGTTAACTTTAATTTAGCCAATTTAGGAGAGCAAGGTGGAGATAGCAAAAAGCAAGCTGTAGTAATGCCAATTACAACAGATCCTACTGGTAGTGTTACCAATAGAGAAAGAATTGATACAAGGATTACGATTCAGCATACATTCGATGGCCCATTAAACCTTGATGGAGTCGCAAGAGTTGGCGCAGAATATTTTAGAGAAACACTGACTCGAGGTGGGACACTTGATATACCCAGTACAAGAAATGGGTATGAACTAGGCGGCGAAGTCGAGTTGTATGACCCAGTTTCTAACAGAACATACTACGCCTCACTGATTAGAACAGACTCACAAGTCGATAACTCAGACATGTTTACTAACAGGTATGTTTCTCAGGACAGAGATGGAAGTGAAGTTCGATTTATGGTCGGTTTAAGGTTACAACGTTAATCTAGATCTTTAAGATTCTTCAAAACTTTTTCGACTAAAGCTTTCTCTTTAGCTTCATCTTTTAAATTTATTTTACGAACTCCTTTAGAAAGAAGTTCCATTTGATATGAATAAGCTCTACAGGCTTTACAAATAAGATGGTGAAACCATAAACCAGGTCTTTTAAGTAAAGAAACTTTTTGACCAGAAGCCGTTATTTTTGCGGTATCCCTACAACTAAGCATCCTCTTTCTCCAGACATTCTCTTAAATTCGCTTTAGCTCGAAAAGATAAAACGCCTAAGTTATTGACAGAGACACCCATCACCTCACTTACCTCTTGCGTAGAGAGTTCTTGTACTTCTTTTAGTGTAAAAGCGGCTCTTTGTTGCATCGGTAATTTTTCTAAACAAGAAGAGAGAATAACCATATCCTGAGCTCTTTGAACAAATATATCTGGTGCCTCTGGAGGCTTGACCCAGTGACCAGTATGATCAAAGCGCGATTCAAATTCATTCCACTCATCATGGGCATGCTTATGTTCACTTCTTCGAAACTCTCTAGCTTTATTGTAAAGGATTCCAAAAAGAAAAGTTTTAATTTTTGATCGCCCTTCATAGCGATTAGCAACATCAATAAACGTAACCCATGTATTTTGAACAAGATCATCAGCAATATCGTCTTTAAAACCCATACCGATTGAGGCTCGTCTTAGAATTTTTGTATAATCATGAACAAGCTGACTCATGGTTTTTTGATCTAACTCTCTTATACTTTGAATAAAAGAATCACTTTCATAGGGGATAGTGCTCATGAAATCTCCAACAAAATCTATTCTCTCTATCATGCTCCTGAACATATTTTTCGTAAAGGGATCAACTCACTGCGAAGCAGCGAAAATAAAAGAGATATCTCCTCAGCAAGCTCCTCAAAACTGTCCTCAATAGAAGCTCCTTTAGACATATTCTTTAAGATTGCAAACTGACTTGATGTAAGATTAAAGATGCTAATCTTTTGATTAAGCTTAATTAACATGCAAAAAGAGGGTTTATTCTATTCGATCTCTTACTTACTCTTGCTTCATCTTGGTGAAATAGCTTCTAAAATTTTGCTCAAACTGTGCTAGATCAAATTAAAAAAAGAAATCGTCACTTAATGGTTGAGTTTTTAAATACTTGGGAAAGTGTTGAGCATATTTAAATTATTAATATTATACAGTCGCTTGCGCCTGCATAAAGGTATAATGAAAAACCGCATTAGGATCATCGGCCACTCGCTCAAGCTCGACTCTGGCTTTATCCACGATATCTTGAGTTACAACCTTTTCTTTAACTAATTGGGCTGAGGCTGATAACAGAAGATCAGTCCAAAACTCTATTTGTTCTTTACGCTTTTGCGGAGTTCGGTTGTCATAATGCCATGTGATCGGTGTCGTTTTGATATCTCTATAACCTAGAGATTGAAGCATATTACCCAGCTTCATTCCAATAAATGGATCACCACCAATTGAAGACTGATAATCATTAAAGGCCATCCAGTATTGCCAAACATTTGGCGAATATGGCTCTAAAAAAAACGATGAGTTCATGACTTCATTTACAACGATAATTGATCCAGAGTTTAAAACTCGGCGAACTTCAGATAAAACTCGAAGTGGATCTGGCATATGTTCTAAAACCCAACATAAGAAGGCACTGTCATATGAGCCTGACTCAAAAGTCATTTTAGAAGCGTTCATTTTTTTGATCTCAAAACGATCTTTAGCAAAATCAAGACTAGATAATCTTTTCTTTGCCACAGTAATTTGTGCGTCAGACAGATCAATGCCAGTGAGCTTTAGTTTTGGATAGCGTCTTAAGATAATTTCACTTTGAGCTCCTACTCCACATCCAACTTCTAATAAGTTTTTTACTGTTGAGAAATTTACATTTTGATAAATAGAATGCTCTGCATAAGCAGCTTGTTGTCTCAATCGGTGCTGCTCTTCGGGACTAAATCCATGTAAATAAGGAAACTCAGTGGCAATATTATTATCTTCTGTTTTCAAAAAATTCTCCTAAGGCTAGGATGTCATTGTGGAATTATACTACTACAAATTACTATCACTCTTTAAAAAAGAAATAAGACCCTACGTGTTAGCAGGTGGTAGGAAAGGTATTGCCAAATTAGTTAACCAATTCTACGACATCATGGACAACAACAACAAAGTAGATCAAATTCGTCAGATGCATCCAAAAGACTTAACAGAGCCAAAAGAGAAGCTTTTTAAATTCCTAAGTGGATGGTTTGGAGGTCCTAATTTATATTGGCAAGCCTATGGTCACCCTAGAATGAGGGCTAGACACATGAAGTTTCCCATAGATGCCCATGCCAGAGACCAGTGGTTAGATTGTATGAATGTGGCTATACAATCTACAAATTGGGATCAAGAATTTAAAGAATATACTTATAAATCAATGAGCGACTTTGCTCATCATATGCAAAATCGGAAGTAGTATGCCTAGCTTTGCAAAAAGAACACAATCATTAAAAGAATCCATATTTACCACCATGTCTAATCGTGCCAGACAAGCAGGCGCCATCAACTTGGCCCAGGGTTTTCCGGACTTTGAAGGACCGGCCTGGGTAATAGAAGCAGCAAGAAGTGCTCTTGTGCAAAAAGATACTCTTTATAATCAATATGCATCTGCATCAGGTTCTCCGATTCTTAGAAACTCTATCGCCAATCAGCAGCTTCAAGATTGGGGCACTCCTTTTGATGCTGATACCGAGGTCACTGTGACAGTAGGTGCTACGGAAGCAATTTATGCTACCCTACAGACTCTAGTAGATGAGGGCGATGAAGTTGTTCTCTTTGAACCGATGTATGATTCTTATGCCGCAACTGTGGCCATGATTGGTGCTCATGCTAAACCCGTAACTCTTAAATTGCCCGATTTTTCTTTTGATGAGGACGAACTCAAAAGAGCCTTTAGCTCAAAAACTAAAGTCATCATGATCAACTCTCCCCATAATCCAACAGGAAAGATTTTTAACCAACAAGAGCTAAATACCATTGGTCAACTCGCCATTAAACATGATGCTTGGATTATTACTGATGAGGTTTATGAGCATTTAACATTTGAAAAAGACCATAGTGAGTTTGCGAAATGGAGATCAAGTCCATCGATTAGAGAGCGATGTGTGGCCATTTCAAGTGCCGGAAAAACATTTGGCATGACTGGCTGGAAAATTGGCTGGACATTAGCTCCTGCAGACTTAACAGAGAAAATCAGAATGGTTCACCAGTACATTCCCTTTTGTGCCACTCATCCATTACAAATTGCTGTCGCTCAAGGTCTTGATAATCGCTCAGATTATTTAAAAGAGTTCAAAAATGATTATAATAGAAAGAAAGATCTGCTCTTTAATGGACTTAAGGAGCTTGGTTATAATGTCATTAAGCCAGCTGGAACTTACTTTTTGCAAGTTCAAGTCAACGAAAATTCTTTTGAGTATTGTCTTAAAATGATTGATGTAAAGAAAGTAGCTGCTATTCCTACCTCTCCATTTTATTTGAAAGACAATCAGGGAGAACGCTTAGTAAGGTTTTGTTTTGCTAAAAAAGACGAGACGATTCTTGAAGCACTCAGAAGACTTACTCCGTAGACTTTTTAAGAACACGACTAAAGAACTTTAAAAAATCAATTAACTCCGCAATCTTTATCGGATATTTATCCTCATCAACAACAAGTATATTTCGATAGCGGAACTTATACATGTTATTAACGGCATAAACTAGATGATGTTTAATCATCATACTATGAGGGCTTTCAGTCATAATTCTTACGACTGGTTGATCTAAGATCTCTGCACCATTTGCAAAAACTTTTGTCATAAGATCACGCTCAGTAATAATACCAACTAAAATTGTAGACCAGGATGTAATAGCGGCGACCGGCAAGTGATTCTGTTTCATTTTTATCCATAAATCACTAATGGTCGCTTTCTCATCTACTTTAATAATATCGCTGCCATCAACTTCCTTCATTGTAGCAAATAAAAAAGACCCCGTTTTTAAAGAGTCTTCTTGGTTATGAAAAATATGTGATTCCTCGTGTATATGACCTTCATCTCGTTCCCAAGAAACCAACGTACCAAAAACAGAACATACACTTTCATAGTCTTGGGCAATGAGATCTAATATATCTCGAGCAGAGATCATATAATAAGAACCATCTTTTTTAATTGGTAAGTGTCTAAACTCCATCAACGCCATCATAATTACGGCGTCAGATATTTTCTTAGTTGATTCAATAAAAAAAACCTTAGGGGACATGATCGAAGAAGCTTTGATTTCGTCCCATTGATGAAATTGATCTGGAGAAGTTCTTAGAACCATATCTCGTTCAGATAATACTCCAATAAGCTTGCCACTTTCATCCAAGATACCAAGCATTCCTAGGTTGAGTTCATTGAATTTTTCCAGGACCTGCCTTAAGGAGAGGTCACTTGAGACCATCACCATTTCAGGAAGGTCTAACTCAGAAATTTCACGATCAAAGAGAGTCAATTAATAGCCTCGTCGAACAAAAACCAAATTAACCACAACAAAAAAGATTCCTGTTGTTAAGCTAAATTGTGCCAAGTCCCCCCAAGCAATCTGAACATCAGTAATACCTGCGAATGACTGGACGATTGAGTGTGGAGCTGCAAAACGAGGAATAATGATCCAGAGAAAAAGACCAATAATTTTAAGGTAAGTAAGGTTTGCATAAGGATCTTGAACATCAGTAAAATACGATCTAGCCCAGCTGCCACCCATTGACGCCATACCTGTAAAGATTAACCCTGGAGTTTTACCTACCCATAAAGAAAAGAATAGTCCAAGGACGACTGCAGCTAATGTTGGCAAGAGAGATATCAAGGGTGCTAATACTATTGCAGATGTAGGGATCTGTTTAATTGCATCTAAAAAAAAGATTCCAGTGAGGATAAAACTTAATAATTGGTAAAATGCCACAAGTAACCAAGAGCCGAGAACACGAGAAACAAGATACCAGGGGCGACTAATTGGCAAAGCGAGTAACTGACCTATCACACCACTTGTTACATCTGAGCGTACACAACTAAGTCCAAACATCAGGGCTAAAAAAACACTCCAAGCATTAATAAATGTATAATAAATCCAAAATAATTGTCCGCTACCAAGTAATTCAGTACCGCTTTCAAGTTGAATTTGATCTTTAAATGCCTGCATGATTGAAAAGCCAAGGACAAGCATCCCGAGAGTCAAAGCTATTGCTAAATAGAAGCTCTTACTTCTGAGTTCTTTTTGTACTGTGTTCCAGACTAATAATATAAAAGCACGGTTATTCATTGAACAATCTCCGAGAAATAATCCTCAAGGGATTTGCCTTTTAGTAGATCATTTTTTTCGCCTACAACAAGCAGTTTACCAAGGTTGAGAATTCCAAAGTGATCACATAGTGGCTCAACCTCAGAAAGAATATGGCTATTAATAAAAAGTGTAATTTGAGATTTTTTTAATTCTCGTAAAAGTTCTTTTAAATCTCTTATGCCAATTGGATCTAAGCCCGAGAATGGCTCATCAAGAATCAATAACTTTTTATTCCCCACCAAAAGAGAGGCGATCCCTACTCTTTGCAGCTGTCCTTTTGATAGGTTCGAAAGTTTTTTCTGAGCAAGTTCCGAGATCTTAAGCTTTGCTAGTGACTGGACAACTGCATCTTTGCTTTCTTCTTTAGATAAACCCGAAACTGCAGCATGAAATTCGAGTGTATCCTTAACTTTGTAGTAAGGGTAAAATGAAAATTTCTCTGGTAGATAACCAATCTGTGACCTAGCTTTAGCTAGACCGGCTTTTTCATTAAACAAGAAAAGTGAACCACCTGCTGGACTTTGTAATCCCAACATGATTTTTACAAAAGTCGTCTTCCCTGCACCATTAGGCCCAAGAAGTGCAAAGCACTGACCTTCTCCTATCTCAAAAGAAACATTATCTAATGCCTGGTGAGAGCCATAGCGATGACTTAGACTTTCTGCTCGAACAATACTCATCAAAACTCCTAAACATATAAAATATACTAGATCTATAATACCCTAATTATCTAAAATTGCATGATTAAGAGTTAAGCACTCAACTATTAAAATCTTAATTAAATTTCTAAAAGACCGAAAAAATATTAAGGAGTTACCGTGTACTTGAGCAAAAAACTTTCCGGCATTCTACTGGCTTTAACTATAGCTTCAATTATTGAGGTTGCCATGGTTGCAGGTTACTACGCAACGATCGCTGAAGGTGACCCAACTTTCTTTAATCGAATCTTTGTTTTAGCTGGTGGAAATTTCCTCACGGGTGGCTATATCCAATGGCTAACTTTCTTCGCCTTCTTTTGGTCCATGATAGAAATACGTGATTGTTTTAGAAATATAAATTATCAAAAAAAGGGCTATAAATTAAAGCTATTGCCTACTAACGATAAAATTGTCCTAATGGCCCAAGATGTTATGGAAATTTTAGTTAAAGCACAAGAAGCTGAAAAAAAGAAAAATAAAAATCTCGTAACTAATATTATTAAAAAAGCATGTACTAAATTTAGAACCTCAAAAAATATTTCAGAGATGATTGAAATCATCTCAATTCAAACTGAAATAGATAAAAATAAAAGTGAAAGTGATCAAAGTAATATTCGCTACCTTACTTGGCTAATTCCTTCGGTTGGTTTTATTGGGACAGTTCTGGGAATTTCACAGGCACTAACCATTGCTAATAGTGGAGATATGCAACTTATTACTTCAACTCTAGGTGTCGCCTTCGACACAACACTTGTAGCACTAATTCTATCGATTATCGTCATGTGGTTTTATCATAAGTTACAAGAAGAAACAGATCGACTACATGATGAGATAAAAGAATATGTTATTGAGAATCTAGTTAATAGAGTTGAGGCATAATGGCAAAAAGAGAAGCAAATGCCATTAATATTGCTTTTTTAGATCTTCTATCGGGAGCCTTAGGAGCTGTAATTATTTTGTTTGTTGCTGTTCCTAAATCCAAGGTTCCTAACCCTGAAGACTCTCCGATAAAGCCAAAAGAAGAAACTGTCAGAGTTCAAGAAAATAAAAAATCCAAATATAAAGCATTTGAAACAAAACTGGATGGCTTTATCGAGTCTATGGAACTACAAGAAAATATGATCGCAGACTTGGAAAATGAAAACAAACTTCTTAAAGAAGAAATCGAAAAGATTGTAAAACCTTCAGCAAGAAATCCAGCAGCTGGCTCAATGGATCTTGATAGCGGCTTTAAGTTCAAAGGGAAAAATGTCGTCTTAATCATCGATGTATCTGGTTCAATGAATGCAGAGGATAGAATTGGACAAGTTAAAGCTGGACTAAAAATGCTAGTGACATCTATGGGTCAAGAATTCAGTGTGGATATCGTAAACTTCCCTGGAAAACAGCCTCAGCCTTATGATGTACTTTGGGGAAAACTAAATAGTCTAACTCCACAAAATAAAAAAATAATCTATAAGCATATCTCAACTCTCAAACCTGATGGTGGTACTCCAACTCGAGAAGTTTTAGACTATGCACTATCTCAATATTCTAATGCTAGCGATATTATCCTTCTTACTGATGGAGCTCCAACAACTGCCTATGGCCAGTATGACAATATTTACACAATTGTTAAGGATACTACGCAAAGAAATCACGGTCGAGTACAGATTAATACTATTGGAGTAGGAAGTTCATTTCTGCTCGATAAAACAACAAATCATTACCTATTTTTAGAAAAACTATCCCGAGATAATGGAAATGGCTTCTTTTATGGATTCTAATTAATCAGAATCTCTAAAAAGAACTGCTGCTTGTGTATTAACAGACGATCTAGCCAAAAACTCTACAATCAAAAAACTAGTCAGACAGATAACGACAAAACTTATGACTGGAAGTGATAATTGAAAGGTCCATAAACCATCGAATAAGAAATAGGAAAGCCCATAACTCATTAAAAGAGAAGACAAGATACCTAAAAATGCTGCACAAGAAACCATCACAAAAAACTCAAGCCTTATCTTAAAGAGGAGGTCCCACTTGTTAACACCAAGCATTTTCTCAAGTGCTATATCTTTTTGACGAATAAGCATTTGGTGATTAATTATAAACGAAATGACCATAAGTCCAACCATGACACTTAAAATCGACATGAGAAGTAAGGCCCTAGACATGGTTGCTAAGACCACAACAATTCGATCAACAACTCTCCCAATATCTACCGCGGAGACATTCGGAAAAGATTTAAAAAGGTCGAGCTGTAAATTATCTTTAGCCTCAGCACTTAGATAACCATAGGTTGCTAAAAATGTTTTAGGAGCGTCATTTAGAATACCATCTTGAAAAGTTATAAAGAAATTAGGCATAAAACTTGTCCACCGTACTGAACGAATGTTTTTAACAATTCCTCTAATAGGCATGCCCAGCACATCGAAAGTTAGAATATCGCCGAGCTTGATACCTACCCTTGAAGCAAATCGAGTTTCAACACTAAGCTCTGCCGGACTTTCTAATGTTGTATCAGAGTAGACTCCACTAAAAGACTCCCCCTCCAAAAGCTTTTCTGATGGGTTAAGCGCATTAGCATAACTTAGATTCATCCCTCTATTTCTGAATCGTGCTTTTTGCGCATCTTCACGTGTTAAACCTTTTTCGGTATCAACCTCGTAGCTTTCGTCATTAATTTTTACTAAACGCGCCCTTACCATTGGTGCAATATTTTTTAACGGTAGATCTCGTTCTTTAGAAAAAGACTTCAGCGAGTCAACCTGGTCATCTTGAATATCAAACAGGAAGATACTTGGGCGCTTTGATGAATCATCAACTTGAATTTCATTTTCAAGATTAACTCTAATTTGTGGAATGAGATTAAAAACTAAAGAACAATAGAATATTGATAAAATGATTGCACTAGTAGAGGCCCAAGAGCGAGACGTTCTTAGAATAGTATGTCTAATAAGCGCACCGGAAAAGTTAATTGACTCAAGAAGTTTTAAGGCTAGGCGTAATAAAGGAAATACGATAATTAAAAAGGCAGAAATCCCACCTAGGAATGCTCCGGCCACGATATACGATTGAGCAATATAGAAAGACAGACAAGCAAAAAACACAGGCCAACCTAACCACGACAACAGATGAAACCTTTTAAGTGGCGTATAAGTAGCTAAATTGATTGCTTTTTGTGCCAAAGGAATCGCTAATAATATAGGAGAGCATAAGCCAACAAGAGTCACCAAAATAAATGGTTTATAAGAAAAGGTATCTTCCAAGTTAATTGGAAGAAAATTTGTACTTAACTCTTTTAGAGGTCCTAAAAGAACAAAACCAAAGACCAAACTCAGCAAGGTACCAGCTAGTGATAATATAATAAGATGAGTGAGGGAGAAGCGAAAGATACGTCTACGTGACATCCCTATGGCGTGGAGTACAGCGAAGTCTTGCGCTTTATATCTAAGATGAGCCTGATAGAGATACAAAATTCCGACACTCGCTAAAAACATGGCGACGAGTGAGACTAAGCCTAAAAAATCCCCAAGATAAGCAAGTGTTCGGCCAACTTGGTCTTCTTCACTTGCTGGGGTCGATACACGTATAGTGGTATCAAACGACTCTTTTAGAGCTTTAATTTTATCTTCATAGTCAGTTAGATCGACATTAGGAGAAAACTTAAATCCAATTTTATAAAAGGCAGTGCTACCAAATTGTATTAATTTACCTCGTTTAATACCATCCATAGAGAGATAGACGCGTGGAGCGATAGCACCAGTCTGCATTGATTGTTGTATATCTTGTTCAACAATATCCTTAACTTTATAAATCGCTTCCCCTATTGGAAGAGAATCTCCTACTTTTATTCCAAGTTGTGTTGATATTTCGGGATAAATCCAAACTTCATCAGCCATAAGTTTTGCGGCTGTGCCAGGATATGTTTGACCTGAAGCCAAAACTAACTGGCCATAGAATGGGTAACCATGATCTTGTGCACGAACTTGAATAAGTCTTGAAGTCGTCTTAAACGAAGTCATTGAGAATAAACTTACAGCATTAAGCGGTTGGGATTCTGGAAAAATTTTACTAACCGCTCGTTCGTTTTCTTCGGTCAGGGGAAATCGAGAACTTATTTCGAGATCAGCTCCTAGAAGTTCTTTTGACCTGCTCTTCAAATTTTGTTCAACTAAACCCTTAAAGGTTTCTATACCTGTTAAACCAAGAAGTCCAAAAAGAACACTTACGATAAAAAAGAAGGAGAATTTCGGATGATTTCGAATTTCTTTTAAAGCTAGTTTTAAGATCAAGAGTGTTCCTCACCAATTAGTGATCCATTGATCATTTTTAAGGTTCTAGAACATCTTTGCGCTAACCTATCTGAGTGAGTTACGACAAGCATCGACATTTTATGGTCATCTACTAATTTAAACATGAGATTCATAATTTCATCACCGGTATTTTCATCCAAACTGCCACTTGGCTCATCGGCAAGAATTAACATCGGAGAAATTGCAATGGAGCGAGCGATGGCGACTCTTTGCTGCTCACCACCTGATAGTTGAGCTGGAAAATGATTCTCTCTATTAACTAAACCAACTTCTTTGAGAATACTGAAGGCGACTTCTTTGGCATCTTTTCTTCCTTCGAGCTCAAGTGGTAAGGCAACATTCTCCCAAGCTTTTAGATGGGTTAAAAGGTGAAACTGTTGAAAGATCATACCAATCTTTGTCGCTCGAAGTTTGGTCAGACCATCTTCGCTTAATGAGCTAAAGGGTGTGTGATCAAAAACTAATGTGCCACGATCTACCCTTTCTAAACCACAAAGTAGACTTAGTAAGGTTGACTTACCTGAACCAGAGCGACCGATAATGGCAACGCTCTCAGCTCTATCAACAGAGAAACTAACGTCTCTTAGAACTTCAAGTCGACCCTTTGGCGTATTAAAACCTTTGGCAACACCATTTACTTCAAATAACATTATTTATCCCTACTCTTTTTAGTATTTTCTTCAACAAGAATTGGCTTTAAAACTTTCATGACATTTTCAGCTAAGACCTTATGTCCTTCGATATTTGGATGAATGCCATCAGCTTGGTTATATTTTTTAACTCCGGCAACACCTTCTAAGAGAAAAGGGATGAAATCAAGTTCGTATTTCTCTTTAAGCTTCTTATACATAGAGGAGAATTTTTCTCGGTACTCTTCACCGTAATTAGGCGGAATCAACATGCCAGTAAGAATAATACGGATATTGTTTTGTTTGGCCATGGCAATCGCTTCAGCAAGATGTTTAGAAGATGAATTGACATCAATTCCCCTTAGTCCATCATTCGCACCTAGAGCTAAAACTAAAATATCAGGCTTACTTTTCAAAAACCATTTCAAACGTGAAGGTGCATTGGCACTTGTCGAGCCGCTAACACTGCCGTTAGTGACTTTCACACTAAATCCTAATGAATCATTTGCTAATTTATCCTTAATGAGACTTGGAAATGCGTTTTCTACAGCAACTCCATAACCTTCACTTAAAGAGTCGCCCATAAACAACAAATGGACTTCTGCATTCGCATTGAAAGAAGCCAAAATCAGTGAAAAAATAAAAACTAATTTCATAAAAACCTTACTAAGCCTTGATATTTTTTAACAATTTTTTTAATCCTAAAACTTGTAATCTAGTTGGCCTTATCAGTAATGAGCCGTACTTAACTTCTATATATTGATCAATAAATAAGATATATGACTCACTGAGATTACGCTGTTTTAATAATGTTTTAAGTCTTAATGGTGGCATAGTTTGCTCAATATTTAAGTCAACTTTATGTAGTTTTTTTAAAAATTTATCATACAGTCGGTTAACTTTACTCCAAGGATTGACATTATACCTTTGATTTACAAGCCAAAAGAGGCTCAGACTGATACCTGCTAAAGCAAGCGTCATCCAACGTAGTCGACTACGCTTCCAATTATCAATTCCTAGAAAATCCCATATTTGCTCTTGCCGATCAGCATCAAAATTTATAAATGCCAAATTTAGGCTATAATATGTTGTATCTATAATTTTCAAAATACTATTTAAGAGTGGAATTTTATAATTACTCAACCAATTATTCGTCTGAAGATTTTGTTCATACCAACTACGATTAAAGTCTGTTGCACCTTGATCAATTAAACTAGGAACAAGGAAAAATGTTGGATCACTTCTGAGCCAACCTTGATTCGTATCATAAAAATGAACCCAGGCGTGAGCGTCTCGCCCCCTGATCACCCAATAATCGCCTATATCATTGTATTCACCGCCATGAAAACCAACACTCACAACTGAAGCGTGATTAAAGGCTCGTAGGATTAGAGCTTGAACGGAAGCGAAATGTTCACAAACACCGAGTCGTCTCTTTTCTAAAAAGCTCTGCAGTTGCTCTAAAGAAGTGCCTTCATAAACTCCCGGGTTAAGACTATAGATGAATTCATCTCTAAACATCCTACTTGTTTCATTAACAATCTGCTTAGCTGATAAGCTCTCATACTGTGGATAGAGTTCTCTTAAATACTCTCTAATTTCTTCCGGTATTTGTTTTGCGTGCTCTAAGCTAGCTTCATTATCTTTAGTAGTTGTTTCTAATACTAGAGAACTGGTCCAACGAGTTTTTTGCTTTGTAAGTGGGATAATTCGGGCATCACCAAGTCCCCTCCAGGAGACATGCCCTAGAGAAAATAACTTGAAATCTGTAACCGGAGATAATACAAAAAGTGCTCCTTTTCCAGTATCTTCCATATCGGCTTCAAAGCGATGGATACCAGGTTTTTTTTTAGGCAAATGGCTTTTAAAAATCAAACTCGGTCTGCGCGTCCAATTAAAACCATCTGTTTTGGCAAGAGTAGAGCCATGCCAGTAAAGATCCGACATAGTCGGAGCTGCTACATCAAAGCGAGCTCTAAATATAATATTGTCGGTTTGAATAAGATTGGTAATCGAACCCGGCCTTAACTCTTCTGAGTAATCAGTCCAAGGGTGGTTTTGAGCGACACTTTCATTTCTAAA
>CAYGQW010000018.1:0-23653 GCA_964352175.1 uncultured Halobacteriovorax sp. | reverse complement strand
GATTCGGGTCTTGGTAAAACATCAGCTAGATTCAATTTAAGAAAACGACTCGCGGCCTTATTAATTGGAAAAGTTGGTGAGCGGGAGCATGCCTATTTAAGTGATATTAGCCATGAGTGATTATTTGCATTTGTTTTGACTGCCGGGAGTATTGCTTGGTTTTAGATAAGTCATGGCAAAAGGTAAAGTGAGTACTTCGCCATTTCTTTTCACTTGAAACCATATTTTATATTGACCGGATTGTAGCTCATCAATATGTGCATCAAACGGGAAGTCAAATTCACCTGCAGTTGCGATGGGTAAGAAAGCATGTAGATGCTGAAATCTTTTCTCATCAAACGAGCGCTCTGATTTTTCAATCAAGACCGCGTGCCCACCCATTTCGAGCCACTTTTCAAAACCTTGTGCCGCTATATATTGTTGCTCAACTTGTTTTTTAATCGTTAGGTAAAATTTTGGAACCCATCGATCACAAAAATCATAAGTCTCATATTCTAAAGTTGCCTTAAATTGTTCACCGTCTTGTTCATAGATATAGTCGATTCCATTTCTAGCATCAGGCCATAATGGATCTGCTGCTGGCGCACCTCGTGCACCATCAACTTGTATTTTGTGACGAGTGTAGAGCATTTTCATTTCACTGCCATCATGAGTGTGTGGCATGGTTTCAGTGAAGAGATAATACTCTCCATACCAAGGGATGGCATTTGGTAGACTTCTATTGTCTGGATCTTGGCTTTGGCCATTGATATTAAGGTCGAAGACTCCCTTTTTCATGTCGAAGCTGGGATGAACATGGGCAAAATGTGAAAGGTCTTTGTTAACGATAATTGTATGCATCAACTTTCCATGCATACGATGAAACATCTTGTGATTCATACCATTTGGCATTTTGTAGGAAATCTCAAAAAGTGATGTTCTTCCTGCATACATGGTCATTTGATTTGAACCATCGAGTGTGGCAAGCGGAGATAGGTTAGCATGAGCTACATTAATCAATAGTAAAAATAGGATGTATTTCAAGCTAACCTCATTTTATTAATTTTCTACAGCTGATTCGTGTTGAAAGATATAAAGGCCTTCCTCGATAGAGCTAGCTAATACCTTTCCTGATTTAAAGAAAGGATAAGCTCCCCATACAGAGACAAATCCACTTTGTGAACGTTCACCTTCTTGCCAAAAAGCGACTTCTTCCATTTGAGCAGGATTACTAACATCATAGATGCGTAGACCTGATCCATAATGTGAAACAAAAGCATAGTCGCCTTTGATATGAACATTATGAGCAAGGGAACCCGGGGCCAAAACTTCTCCGACTTTTTGTACATTTCTCAAATCACTTAGATCAAACATTTTCATTGTTTTTCCACTGTTTTCTTCAGTAGTCATGAGGTAGCGATTATCACTCGTAGGCCATGCATTGTGGACGTAACCTGCGCGTTGAATTTGAAAACGCTTTACAAGAGTTGGATTAGTTGGATCATCGTAATTAAAAATCCCAATGGTACCGTGCCCTCCTTCAGAAACGTAGAGAACGCCGTCTCTTGCATAGATATCATGGCATTCAACACCTAGGCTTGAAAGTTTTCTAGGCGCAAGAGGATTTTCTAGAGAGTAAAGTCTAACTGGTTCAGCGTGATTGCCTTCTGCAAATAGGATTTTTCTCTCAGTATCAATCCAAAGATTGTGAGAAGTTGTAAACTCAGTAAATGTCGTAGCAATTGTTACTTCATTTGGTAAGTTTGATAGGTCAAGAATTTGCATCCCGCCGCCTGCTTCATTAACAACATATGCATAGTGACCAAGAGTTTTGATATCCTTCCATGTTGATCTCGTCGATGGGATAAAGCTGATTTCTTTTGGGTTTGAAGCATCAGTAATGTCGATAATTGAAGTTCCATCGACAACACCTAAGAGAGCATATTCTTTATTGTCAGGGCTAGTGTATCCCCATACATCATTGTATTGGATACTTCTATCATATTTAAATTTTGCAAGAGGGTTTAGTCGTTGTGACGCTTCGGCACCTAGAGATAATAATATTGCGACTACAGTAAGTAGAAGTATTTTCATTGATCACGTCCTATGTGAAATATTTAATACATCTTATTGAGTTATTTACCGGATGGCATTATGTGTAAGGAAAAAACAGAAAGCCCCAGATAAACCGGGGCTTTTTGTCGGGAACTCAAAATCTAGCCGTTCTATTCAGCGGAAAGAATCTGATATGCACCTTGAACATTTAGCTTACCACCACTAACAGTTTTACCCATTAGACTTGGCAATTTTTCACTACCATCAAGCAAGGCTTGCTTAACTCTTAAAGCTGTAGCACCAGGATTTGCTTTGGCCGCAGCTGCTAGTCCATCGACGGCAGCATATAAAAGAGCAACTGTTCCAGCTACATGAGGAGTTGCCATTGAAGTTCCGGTAAGACTTCCAGTTCTATCTCCAGGAAGAGTTGAAAGGATGTCTGTTCCAGGCGCACCAAGATCAATTCCTACGGCACCATAACCTGCATACTGATACTTTTCGTTATCAATTGTCGTATTGGTTACTGTTACTAAATATGGGCTAGAGCATCCGGTAGGAACGTCACCCATCTGATCTATATTTACTTGATCATTGATGGTAGCTGCTGCTGATAAAATTCCAACTTCACCCATGGCCGTATAGACTTCATTCCAAAGACGATAGTCACCATTTTCACAACGTGCTCTATCAACACCAAAACTTGAGTTAGTTACAACAACATTGGCACCTTTTGATCCATTTGAATCAAGCCATAATTGTTTTTGAGCTAAGACATAGCCATAACCTTCAAGTACAACTGAAGTCGTTGATGATGAAGCACCAACGCCCATCACTTTTACATTCCAGTTAACACCGGCCACATCACGTCCATTATCTCCGCGTGCACCAGCTATGCCGGCCACATGAGTACCGTGACGTGAAGCTATAAGGTCTCCGTTTGATTGATAAGCGTTCCAGCCGTGAACATCATCGACATAACCGTTATTGTCATCATCAATACCGTTACCAGGGATTTCAGCTGTATTCGTCCACATATTTTGCTTAAGATCAGCGTGGGAAACGTCTACACCTTCATCAACTACAGCTACGACAAATTCTTGTGAACCAGTACTTTTTTTCCAAACGTCTCCAACATTGATATCAGCGCCATTTTCTTGAGCTGCCATACTCCATTGTTCTGAGAAATTACTATCATTTGGAGTCTTGGCCTTCCTTAGAGAGACTTCTTCTTCATAGGTAGCAGATTCAATCCCAGAAAAACTTTTTAAAGATTGAATTGATTCAACGCCCATCGGCGCTTCTACTAGGTAAATTCCAAGTGAAGGGATGACAGGCTTGATAATTGAGAAGCCATTATCTTCTAATGTTTCAATGTTCTTGTACTTATGTAGTTTGACGACAAACTGGCCAGGAATCCTTTCGGCCTGTACGTTAGTGGCCAAGGCCATGAGGGCAAGCAGTGCTAGACTAGCAGGTGTTTTCACCGCGATTCTCCTTTGAGACGACTTGAAAAATAAATGTCGGATAAAGGCTTATCGAGTGATTTGAAAGAAGCTTGCTTTTTGAATACTTTGGAGAATGTTTTAGGCAAGATTTTCTGGCGAAAAAAAGGCGGTCATAAAGACCGCCGATAGGAAATTAGATATCTAGTGGAAGAGAAACGGACAGCATTACTTGGTTATAATCGATCTCATTGGTGCCCGATAGAGTAGACTTTAGCCCTGTTGAATTATCTTTTAGTTCATCAAAAGTCATCATTCTGTATTCGAGGTTAAGGCTTACCAAAGGAAGACCTGTAAAGCCAACGCCTAGTCCATAGCCACTTCCTTTATACTCGTCTCCTACATTAACCCCACTTTGAAGTTCTATTGTTGTAGTTACATAGTAAGCAGCCCATGCTCTTAACATGACTGGAAGGTTGTAACCGACAAAGAGGCCTAGTGTCGATTGATCAGCGTCTTGTTTGACTGTACTACTAGTGGTTTTGATTTCTAAATCTGACTCCATTCCTTTGGTATAATCAAGACCAAACATAAAGCCAAGAGTTTGATATCCAAGTCGTGAACCAATAAATGGCGAACTTTGATCATAATCTGTTTTTAACGTTTGTCCGTCTTCTCCAGACGCAAAATTTAAACCAATATATGGCTCAATTAATATTCCTGCCTGGATAGACGTACTGATAAAAAGAAGAAAGGCGCATAGAATTTTTTTCATATTGTCCTCCATGAAGATTTCTAGGAACTCATTCATTGTCCCGCTTCAACTGTGACATATCAAGTAAAAGCTACAAGCACAGGATGTAAGAATAACGGCAGTGTTTAGATTCTAGACAGGAGAGTAGTCAGCCAAGCGCTCAATAACTGTAGGATATTTGAACTGAAGCAAAAATTGTCTGGCTTTGATCATCGTAATTTCATCATCGCTTAACAAAAATTTTCGATCATGGGCGTTCACATAGTCGCGCATCTTGGACATGACGATGGCGGCGGCAACCGAAATATTAAAGGATTCAGTAAAACCAACGGTTGGGATGATAGTGCATTCATCGACAAGTTCGAGTGTTCTTGGCGTTACGCCACTTTTCTCATTTCCAAAAACGAAGGCACGCGGTTTAGAAAGATCAAGCTCTGTAAATGGTACTGCATCTGAGCGAAGCGCCGTAGCACAAATCGTATAACCTCTGTCCTTCAAGTTTTTATAGCATTGATCTGGGTCTTGATAGGTTTCGATCGTGACCCATTTATCTGCGCCACTCGTCACACGTGAGGACTTTTTAAATTTTTGGCTAGGAATATTAGCAAGCTTTGAAAAACCTAAAATCTCAGCTGATCTCATAACGGCATTAATATTACCGACATCGTGGATATTCTCCATTACGGGTAGACAGTGGTGGGAGCGATGATAGAGAACGTTATTGAGTTTTTGGGCACGACTTGAAGTTAATAAAGGCTCGAGTGCTTGGACAATAGTGGCAGGCGAATATTGCTTTCCGTGCATAAGGTAATTACCTTCGCGAGTTAATGCCAGTGCTGTCATTTGACGTCTCCCTTTGAAACCACGCATAATGCCGTAAACTTTGGAATATGGCCATGCGAGAATTTAAACCTGAATCAATTCCCCTCCCAAGAAGTAGTATTTTAGCTCCTTCTCATCAATTTGATTTGGAAATTGGCTGCGGTGCAGGACTGCATCCTATTCAGTATTCTAGATTAAACCCAGATCGGCATTTAATCGCAATAGAAAGAACTTTTGACAAGTACAAGAAATTTGAAAACCGATGGATTCAACATGATCGACCGTCGAATTTAGTGCCTATTCATGATGATGCTATTTCTTGGATTACCCACCGAGTGAGAGAAAAACAATTACTTAAAGTTTTTATTCTTTACCCCAATCCTGAACCAAAAAACAAAAATCAACGCTGGGCCAATATGCCATTTTTGTCACATCTTTACACAAAGTTAGATGATCGAGCGCAAGTAACACTTGCTTCAAATATTGATTCCTATATCGATGAGTGTCTGGAACATTTCCCAAGTTTTGGTTTAAAACTAAAATCTAATGAAAAACCAGAAACTCCCGGTCGCACGCATTTTGAGAGAAAGTATCTAAAAGATAATCAGCAGTGTTGGAATTTAGTATTCACCAAAGCCTGAAACTCTTGTGCGACATGCTCTGCTACTTTCATCCACTCGAGCTCATGACCATGATCTTGTAGTGAAGAGTAGGTGTTAGCCGATAAACCACAAGGATTGAGAAGACTTAAGTCAATTGGTATTTGGTGAAGGTTAAAGGCTATCCCATGGCGAGTCACAAATCTTTTTAACTCAATGCCAATTGATGCAAGTTTCTTATCTTGGTGCCATAGACCAAGGGGATTTCTTTTATAATCAAGTTCTATTTTGTCTTTGAAAACATTTTGAAATGTCTTGGCCAAAAGACATAAATGATCATTTAGGCCATAGCTAGAGGTAAGCTTCATAACAGGGTAGAGAATGACTTGGTTTTCACCATGGAAGGTGAGGCTGCCGCCACGATTAACTTTAATAACCTCAAATGCAGTCGTGTCTGAATGAAATCCAAGCTGATTGTTTTGTCGATCACCCCGTCCCATGGTTAAGACGTTTGGGTGGGAGCAAATCATGACTCTAGAGATTCCATCTGCAAAAGTTTTAGAACTAGAATGCTCAAGCCATTCTAAATATTCATGATAGGAGATTTTTTCTTGAATCTTAATTTCCACGAGCTTCTAGCCAATCAAAATAATCTGCCGCCTTATAACTTGATCTAACCATTGGTCCTGAGGCGACGAAGTCAAAGCCTAGTTGGAAGGCCATGTCTTTAAGTTTATCGAATTCTTCTGGACGATAGTAACGATCTACTTTTAAATGCCTAAGGCTTGGTTTAAGGTATTGTCCAAATGTTACGATGTTGACACCTACTGCTCTTAGATCAATACAGGTTTGTTTGATTTCTTCAAAACTTTCACCTAGTCCAACCATAATTGAGCTCTTAGTCGCAATTTCAGGGTAGTGTTCTTTATAAAAATTTAAAGCATTGAGAGTTTTTTGATAACCGGCTCTGCGATCTCTTACTGGATATGTGAGCCTTTCAACAGTTTCAATATTTTGTGCAATCACAAATGGATTGGCCTTTGCGATTAAGTGCATCGATTCTTCAAGGCAGTCAAAATCAGGAATCAAAACTTCGGTTTTCGTTTCAGGGTGATGCTCATGAACTGCTTTGATAATATTGGCAAAATGCTCAGCCCCTCCATCGGGCAGGTCGTCACGATCAACACTAGTTATAACAACATAACGAAGTGACATCATTGCAATCATTTCGACGGTATGTTTTATTTCATTTTGATCAATATAGCCTTGTGGGTTTCCTGTTTTTACATTGCAAAACTTACAGGCCCTAGTGCATGTGTCTCCAAGAATCATGACAGTCGCAGTTTTGGCGCTCCAACATTCGCCAATATTTGGACATTTTGCTTCTTGGCAAACAGTCGCTAGTCCTCTTTGTTTAAGCTCTGTTTGCAGCTTACTAAAATTACCACCTTTAGGAAGAGGTACTTTTAGCCATCGAGGCTTTTGTATAATTTCTTTTTTATCAGTAATTGGCATATCCCAACAATGACACATCTAAGCAAGATTGTCGTTAGAAACTATGTAAGACAAAGCAGAAAATTTAGTTCAAACTATGGGCTAAAGGAGCGAATATGCGTTTATTATTAAGTTTGATTCTAACTTTATTAAGTTTGAACTTGTTTTCCCAGGAGCCCGTAATGTCTTTGACTGAACAGCGTTCGGCTAAAATTCGTGAGATTTTTAATAATCTTCGATTTGATAATACTGAAATTCTCGATAGTTTTTATGCACAAGATATCGTCTTCGAAGATCCACTAGGTCAGATTAGTGGTCTAGACGATATGAAAGAATATTATAAAAATATGTACAAGAAAGTCATCGATATCCGTTTTGAATTCAAAGATGATGCTATTAATAATGATCGACACCTTGGCGTATGGGTTATGTATATGCGAGTTGAAGGTTTAAATGGTGGAGATGAAGTTGTTGTCCATGGTGTAAGTGATATCGAATTCCAAGCAGACAGCACTCTTGCTATTTACCATCGAGATTTTTTTGATATGGGAGAGTTTATTTACAAGCATATCCCAATCCTTGGTTCTGTGATTAAAATGGTTCGCAAAAAACTTGAACATAAACCTTCAGGGGATTAAGCCAAGGTTTTGATATTCACTCGCTATGATTGACTTAGTTTTTTCATGGCGAGCAATTTCTCCATGGGCATCGGTAGTCAGATCATTTGAGATAAATTGGTTTAGATCTGCATTGTAAATTGGGCTCCCATGTATTCCAAACTTGATTGGTCCTTTAAGACCGTCCGTATCAACATTTTGATATACATTTACACTTCTATTTACATTTTCAGGTTTGTATAAAGTTTCTGGCTGATTTCTGGTCCATACGTTAGGTGGCATGATTTCGATTTCTTCGACAAATGGTATTGCATTATAAACTGATCTATTTGCATTGCCTGCAATCTGTGAAAGTACTTCACCTACTGCTAAGTGAGCTTCCTTTACTGGGTCAATAGTGAGCATTAGATCGACTTTAGTTTCAGGCTGAAGTTTTTCAAGTAACTCTAAGAATTTAACGCTTGATCTGGCTCCACTGCTGTGTCCTTGTACAATAATTTTTGGAGTTACACCTATTCTTTTTGCGCTGTCTTGATAGTTTTGTAGGCAAGTTATTGCTTGAAATACTCCTCTTGGATATATTCGTGAGTCTATTCCAGAATAATTTGAAAGATTTTGTGGCTCAGCTAAAATTTCGCTTTCTTCTGATGCAAAGCTGACCCAATTGATTTGAGAGCTTGTTGTATTCTCTGCTAACTGATTTAAAGGCCCGGCCGATAAAGCTGACCAATTCTCCTCATGATCGTATGTTTCTTTTATTGTTTGAGTGGCTTGATAATGAAAACCTTTTCCTAGATCCCCATCGCCAACACAATCAGCAAATTCCTTCATCAGGTGAGTGGTTCTTGGTGAGTAGGATCCAGTTCCTTCAAAATTAATAACCAGAGCTTTTTGATTTTGATCGGCCTGACAGTTATTTAGTCTAGTACCAACCTCATGTCGTGTGAGTTGTGAGGTATCGCCTAAGTTTATCTTTTGTCTAAGTGCGATTGTTTTTAAAATTTCTTTTGCCTGAGTTCGATTTATGGGGCGTTGAATATCCTGACAATTAACTAGTGACTGGTTTGCCATTTGTTCGCCCCAGGTATTTGTTACTTCACTAACTTCAAGTAGTGGCGGGCAGTCTGCAATGGCATGACTTAAGTGATTGATTAATAGAGTCAGAAATAGAGCCTTTTTCACAAGTTTTTATCGGAGTTGCCGATAAAACAATGAGGTAACTTATGATATTTAGAATTTTCGTCTTTTTGATATTTAGCTCGAGCCTTTTTGCCCAAGATCCATATCAAGGCCTAGAGGAAAGTTTTAGAGAACTAGGTGAGGTCATGCTGATTTCAGCTGGAGATGTTGATTCTATAGCTCTTGCTAGATCCCCCGGAATTGAGCCGTGTCCGGAAGGCGGAATTGAGCAACAATCAGAAGAGCCGATTATTGACTTGGGTCTAACTCCTGAAGACACTGATGAAAGTCCCTGGCGTTTTTCCGTGATGATGACAATGGGTGGACCAAGGGATGGTTTAGCTAAGAACTATGTCGATAGAAATCAAAACTACCGTGAAATGGGTGGTATTGTTGATGGTCTTATCAAGCAAGAATTTTCTAGTCATGAACAACGAATGAATGCTGTTACTGAAGCCTGCGCAGGCCGAAGTGAAATTGATAGAATATCGATGGCTTCGACTTTAGGTTCAAGGCTATCTGATATATATGATTACAATCGTATTGGTGACGGAAATAATGCTGATATCGTGGTCAGTTCAAATAGCCAATGGAATGCCTTAAGAGAGAGGGCCAATGGTAATAGGCAGGCAACTTCCGGCGTTTGTCGTGATACTTCACTAACGGTGTCACAATTTTTGATTGCTTGTGGCTTTAGTAGAGATCAAGTTTCCATCGAAGGCTATAGAACTGTTGGTGGAGGACATCAAGTAACAACAATTAGAACGAGTGAGGGTGAAGCTTATACTATTAACTGGAGTGAGCTTTATTCCTCTGAAGAAAATGCCGCCGTCAATGCAGCACCTAATCCAAACCTTCCCAATACAGGCCTCTATTATTCAGTTTATGATCCTGTTTCTGGCGAAATAAAAGAGCGAAGAAGAACAGAACTTGGTGAAGTTCTTCGTGTTGTGGCGGGAGGAAATGCTGAAGATCCTAATTATCTTCCAGGTCTAATTAAACTAGAAGCTGGCTACGGTGTTTTATCAGCAAATATATTTAAAACAGAGACAGCCAGGGGAGATGTTGCTCAAGGAATTGCAAGCTATATTGAAGCTGATAATGTCTTTGGGATCTTAGATATTTCAGCAGGTGTCGCTTTTGCTCATAATGAGCGTACTGTTGCGATCACTGCAACCAGAGAATCTGAGATATCGCAAAATATTGTTTATGGGCAAATGGAAGGACGTTTTAATTTTCCAGATCTGACTTTGGTTGATAGAGGTGCGCATTCCTTATCACTTAGACCAAGTGCTGTAATTACAACTGAAGGATACTATTCAAGTGATCGACAGGATGGAGCAGATGCTGAGACTAATGTTGATATGAATACAGAATCTACTGTTGGATTAGATGCTATATATAATTTTGGAAGAGTTGGAGCCTACGTGGGTGGTGAAATCGATTATAATATTTTACAACGAAAGTATAATAATGAACGTGGAGAAGATGGCGAACAAGGATCAGATGGTGGAATTCACGCTTTTGCTAATACCTATAATGTTCATGGTGGAATCTCATATAATGGCGATCGTTATACAACAGCACTAACAGGAGATTATACAATTGCTCGATCGGGTAGCAGGACGGCAATTGGCGCTACTATGATTGATAATGTATCAAATTCAAGTTATTCAGCTGTTTACAGTCTTTACGATAGAAATTATGGTACTAGGGAAGACTTTGTAATTTTAAGAGCGGAAAAAGACTTTGAAATACAACGTATGGGAACTGTTAATGTCGGCTTCGAATCACGAATCCCCATTGCTTCTGACTTTGAAAAAGCTTCAGTCGGTTTATCCTTACGTTATACTCCAGGTTTTAGACGCTAAAGGTAACCCATGAAATTCATTTTATCTCTTGTCGTTGTCCTAATGACTCAATCTTGTGCGACAAAAAACTTGAATATTGTAGATGAAAATCTAACTCCGCTTGAGGAGTTTTCTAGCGTCACTGAAGTTTCAATGAGCCCATTATCTTTTAAGATTAATAACGTCCAAGATAAACGTACCGTTAAAGATCGAGTAGGAATGGGGAGAACTGGCCTTTCAAATCGTGTGACTCCAATTGTTATCTCAGCCGGTGTTGAATACTACGTCAAAATTGCACTAAGCCTTGGGCTAAAACAGCGCGGTGTCTTCGTTGATGATAAATCTTTAAATAATTTAAATGTTGATATTCTTGATCTTTGGGTCGAAGAAAAAAAAGATGGTAAGATTGGTGAGATCTCTGAGTGTAAAGTTAAACTGGCTTTTGATTTAGCTCTTGCCAATAGCCCAAGCTCTAAATGGCAAGGACAAATTGCCGTTCAGGCAGCATCCAATGGATCTATACTTGACGCTACGGCACTCAATCCGAGAATGATTTCTTCTTGTATGAATGAAGCATTAGAAAAGTTTGTTCAAGATAAAGAATTTCAAAAAGTCTTTAGGCTAAAATTAAAAAATAATATCTAAGAAATCATAAATATTCATGATGAACGGGTTGTAGCGATTTCTTTGAATCATCTTCTCTTCACGCTCCCAGTAATTAAGCTCTACACTGTTATAGACGTAGCCAAAACTATAGCTAGTAGGGTTCGGGCTTTTTCTGTCAAATAAATTTGCTTCTGGATAGCGTGCGTAAATATTTTTAAACTCGAGCATATATGATTTTGCATTCGTTCTGACACTACTTGCTTGAAGAATGAATTGATCTCTCATATAAGATTTTTTCTTATGGCGTAGAGCCTGCCTGGTTAGCCATGCGTGCTTAATACGATCATGAGTTACTTGGATCATTGTTTTAAGCTCGTCACTCTTGATGCATGAAGGATCTGGAAGCTCAGAAAGAGCTGATTCGAGTTTGCTTAGTTCTTGCTCGAGAAGTTCTTTGTTTTTTGAGAGTTCTTTTACTGTGTTTCTCTCATGAATCCGATGGCTTTTACTAAATTCATCTTGAAGATTAGGAAAAGATATCGATGAAATCAGTTGATTCTTTTTGAAATGCTTTGTTTGAAAATCGATAATATCTTTCCAGCAAGATTGTGTGTTTTCGCCAAGAAGCTTTAGGCCTGTCATTGGGTCAAAGTTATGTTTTTTGTTTGCCAGAAGGGCAACGTTCCAATCCATAAGCCAATATCCGACTTCATGACCTGTGGTAAAATTAAAATGTCCTTCTATATTTCTTTCAGATAGTTTTTCCATATCGTCAGCTCTAGCAACGAGATAGTCTGTTAAAAATAACGGAACATCCATATCCATTAAAATCCAGTAGCTGGTTTCAGGGTAATACCAAGTTGGGCGTATATTGTTTTGTTCAAGTGTGAATTCACGCATTAGTGAAAAATCTTCGTTGCCATACATTGGTACTTTCTCATCCCAAAGCCCATAAAACATTACGGTGTGTGGTAGTACTCCGACTTCAGGATGGCTGTACTGAGGTAAGAAGTTAAAATTCCCATAGATATCACTATTTTGATTAGTAGATACATGAATTTTAATCATCATTTTTTTCTTATCTTCATCAAGCGTTGAACGTGCGGCCTCAATCCACTCTAGTGCTCTTTCATAGTTTACTGATGTAAATTCACTCGTACCTGCTTCCATGGTTAAGATATCAAAATTAACGGCATTCATTAATTTTCTAAGATTTTTCTTTAACTTTTTTTCCGAGCCAATTCCGGTTATGGCAGATCCTAGAGAGACAAGTTTAAAACTGTTTTGTTGTTGAAGAGCAGCGCCTATTGATACACCGACGTTGATTCCAAGACTTTGCGCTAGCTCAAAGGGAGCTTTTAGTCTTCTGGCGATATCGCTTAGTTCGTCTCTTAAAAGGTTTAGATCAAATACGTTTTGACCATTCCTTGCAAGCCACCTTACTAATTGAAAGGCAATAATTGGTTTTTCCATTAAAAAACCATGGACCCATTCGTTTGAATGCAGTGTATGTAGGTGAAAGCCGCGATGCTTGAAGCTTGGCTCCCATGTGTATTTGGTGTCACATTTTTCTAATACTTCTTGTTTGTTAGGAGATATTTGCATTCTAGGGTGTGGAAATAAAAAACCTACCTCTTGCAACCCTTGATAAGCAGTTGCCGACCATTCATGTTTTTGAGCATTAACTTCTATAATTACTTTGTCATTGCGACAGATAATCGAGCCGTTGTTATTTTGTTGATTGAAGGTAACCTTATAAGAAATAAAGTCATTTGCTAGATCGGCCTCTTTAAGAATTTGCTTTAAATCGTGATTAACTTGTTGAAGGTCTGCTACTCGAGGAAGGACTCCAAGGGGTACCTTGGCCTTATTTAATGCGTAGGAATTATTTAGAAATATTAGGCTAGTGATTAAGATTGAAAGGACTTTCAAGATTCGACCTACTTCCATGTGGTTAGAAACAAAATTCTATCGAATGTGATGTATAAAAACAAGAAAGCCTCACATAAAGTGAGGCGAAGCGTTAAGCTGATGTAATTATATATTAAGCTTGAGCTGTTGCTTCTTGTGACTCATCAGTTGATGTGTCTTCAACAGTTTCAGGCGCTTTAGGTGCGGGAACTTTAATGATTCCTTCATCTAATAGGATTTTGATTTTTTCATTACCGTTAATCCATTTTCCGTTGGCACCTAGAACACCATAGCGGCCAGAGCGTTTTTTAATTACGGTATAAGTTTTCGTTTTTTTCACGATTTCCATTAATCCTCCATTACTGGAATGATGATGCCATAAAATCCAGTGAAATCAACTAGTATTCTCAATGTTTTAACTAATCATCACTCTGGCAACTAGCATGGCCAAGAAAGCACATAGATAAAAGCCAATGCCGCGTATAGCTATCCACCACCAATTACTGAGTTTGAAGGCGGCGTAAGCAGTGATTCCAGCATGGAATAACAATCCAATACCTGCAGTAAGGGTTGTTAGCTCAACAAAAGATAAATAAATTGGATTTCGAATGTTTTGTCTGACATCAATAGGCAGCATTTCACTATACTTTTTAATCATCACAACAAAAACTGGCTCACTTAACATCCAAGAAATAATTAACCATAAGCCCAGTGCTAGAGAGATAATGCTAGGCTGTATTTTAAATAAAATTGGAGATTTCTTCTTCCATGCCATAGCGCCAAGAGCAACAATCAAAATTAAGGAGATGATACTGATTTGGTCAAGTTCTCCAAAGGTAAACCATGTCCAAATGCATTCAATAACGGCCATAACTAAGGCAGAAATCAAACCAGCCTTTAGGCCAAAAAAACTATCGGCAATGGCAAAGGCCAGTAGGGGCAATATGCCAATAATCCATGAAGAAGTGCTCATTTCAGTAGTTTAATCACAGCCGCCTAAAGGTCAAGAATCTAAGTGTTTTTACCGATAATCTCTTATGAAATTAATGCTTTATTGGCTTTTATCATTCACTTTATTAAGTAACCATCTGGATGCCAGCTGCTTTAATATTTTCAACAGATTTAAAATCAGAAAAGCTGTAACCAGTAATATTCTGTCTGAAAATGAAGACCGATTCATGCAGAGACTTAATAAAATAGAAGAGAGCGCTTCATGGCTTAGGCGTCTTAGGAAAAATAAAAGTCCTGCGATTCATAGTAAAATGCAAGATGAGTTAGTTAAGCTTGATGCCTATCTGTTTGTTGGTGACTACGCCACGGCCCACCGCGAGCTTAGACCTCTTTTTCGAGAAGTCGAATTTTCAGCCTTGGCAATCAAAGCGCTAGATCAACAATTGAATCAAATCAGATCGCTTAATGTCCGTTCTCTGGAACAGGCAAAGACAGTATTAGCCTCAAAAGACATTGCAACGAGGTTTTGGTTGGATGAGGCTTTAGCTAAAGCCGACACACTCGATAATGTTATTGATGAATTAACTTATATAAGAGCTACTTTTGAATCTAAAGTCGGGAAAAAGTTCCAAGAGTATTTATTGGCAAAGGAACATCTAGAATCTCTGCTTGAGCCAGATGCCTGTTCAGCAAACTGCGCAGACAATGTTCAAAGATTATTAAATTCTTTAGGTATTAAATACGACTCAGATCGAGTCAGGTTTAAATCTTTTCTTGAGATCGGTGATGATTTAACAAATGATTCACTTCGAGAATTAATTGATACCCATCGTGTTGCTGTTATTAATCGTCTTAAGCGTGAACGAAACGCTGAGCTTTTTGCTGTCTTTAAAGAGTTTGCGACACAACCGGCACTGGTTGAAAAAATTGTATCAGTATTAAGCGGCATTCCGGGAATGCATAAACTGAAATTAGTTAGAGTTTTTAATTTTTTCTTAGATGCGGTGGCACAAACTAAGCATGCTCCAATTATCAATCAAGTGGTTAGATCTCAAGACAGTGCTGCTTCAAAGCTAGATGCTATTCTTACACATAATGGTATTTTCAAAGGAAATGAATTCTTAATTAGCTTTGCCAGAAGAAATGATCTCGATAGCAAGCGAACATGGAATGAGATTTTGTCCTATGCTTCCAATAGTAGCCCACAAGCTGCAGAGGATATGCTTAAGGCCGACCAACTTGCTAGATCGCGTGGTCCCTTACAGCTTTTAAATGAGAAGTCCGTTCTACCTCGATGGCTTGTTTTAGCATCATCCATGGGTGGTTTAGGATATTTTTGGTTTAGCCAAAGCAGTTTGGAAATTCAAAGTATAGAAGTTCCTGAAGTTATTCCGAGTAGCGATGGTATTCCTCGTGAAGATGACTATATTGATGATTTAGATGAAGTCGTAGATGAATTACAAAACCCAGAAATCATCAACGAAATTATTCCTGAAAATGAAAGATCCCCGGACAGCTTAATAGAAATAGGTCTATGGGAGAGTGTTTGCAACTCTTTAAGAAATTTTTTCAAAATCAAATATTGAATTCCACCAATTTTCAACTTCCGTTCTAAACCATTTGACTCCTGAAGGGTTAACGCCAGATTTCACAACGGTAAGCCCAACATTAATCATATAGCTAAATTTTAAACATGATTTAAACATGACAAAATACTGCCTTATCTGTCTTTGATTGACCAGAGGCATCTAGGCTGAGAAAATAAAGTATGGACAAACTTGCTCTAAGCGTAACGATCATTTGCTATAATGAAGCTCACAATCTGCCAAGATTGCTTAAGTCAGTTTCTTTTGCTTCTGAAATCATCGTAATTGATGATAGCTCCAGCGATGACAGTGCCAAAATAGCTAGCGAGTATGGTGCTCAAGTCTTTCAACGTAAATTTGATGGTTTTGGTCAGCAAAAAAATTATGCTGCCTCTAAGGCAACTTTTGATTGGGTTCTTAGTCTTGATTGTGATGAAGAGGTCACGCCAGAACTTTATCAAAGTCTAAAATCTATTATTGCTAGTAATCAGTCTCAGCATATCTTTAGTGTTGATAGAAAAACTTTTTATATGAATCATTTTATTAGATATGGCGGTTGGTATCCAGATCGTGTGGCTCGTTTCTATTTACGAACAAAAGCTAGATTCACTGAGCCTCAAGTGCATGAGGTCTTAGAAAGTTTAAACAACCAAACCCCAGTTGTTTTGAGTGGTAGTCTTAATCATTACTCTTTCCCAAGTGTTGCTTCTCAAGTTGAGCGAAATATAAAGTATGCCAAGCTTGGGGCAAAAGACTATGTGTCAAAGTATGGGCGCCCATCTATTTTTGCAGTCTTTCTTAGACCCTTTGGTAAATTTATTGAATGCCTCTTTTTGAAAGCAGGTTTACTTGATGGTCTTCCCGGTATCATTATTGCTTTTAATGCCAGTTATTCGATGTTTATGAAATATAGTTTTGCTTATTATGATTTTTCAAAAGAGCGAAAAAGGATTGGGGAGTAATTTCCTACTCCGGCCGGTAATGCTTCATTAAAAAAGTTTTGAAACTCATCAGCTACTCCACCTTTTGGAAGCGCAATAGCATGTAAAATTCTTGTTATATAGAAATGAGTTGATAGATAGTTTTTTGGTATGACACCCGTTATTTCGACTAACCCTTGCTCTGTAAGTGTTAGCAAGTCTTCTTCTTTAAGCCAAAGGTTATGTTTTGAAGGAGTAACGTCTTGTGCTAAATACATTTGCTTCCTTGCTCGATTAATATTGGCCCTCGGCTCTTCAAAGCTTTCGCTGAAGAAATAATGTCCTTTAGATTTAAGCGCTCTGGAAATATTTCTTAGGGCACAGAACTGTTCTTCTTTACTGAGTATATTGATGACAGAGCGCTCGGTGATGATAAAGTCATGTTGACCGAATTGATTTAATTCCTTTCTCATGTCACCTTCGATTACTTGACAATTATTTAGGCTTCTTGATTGAGCAAGTTTTGTAAGTTCAGGGTGAAAGTCAAGACCATAGAGTTTAAGCTTTGGAAATTTATCACGAATGAGACTTAAAAGATGTCCATTGCCACATCCGATATCGAAAAGGCTTTGAGCTTCTCCGTTATTCTTAATTTTAGCTTCGATACTTGTTAGAAAGAAGTTAACTTCAGCCTGCCTGATAACTTGATCGCCAATTGTTGAAGAGGGAGATAGTCCAAACTTTGCAGCAACTTTATTGTAGTGTTCAAGAATGATTTGATCGCTAGAGTTCATGGTGAAAGCTCTTTTGTAATTTCTATTTGCTTAGGAGCCCAAAGACCACCAAGAACCATTCCGGTGACCATAATAAGGCATCCAACTAATTGTGTCGCTCCTAGTTTTTCATTTAAGAGCGCCCAACCAAAAAATACTGTGGCCATTTGTTGGGCAAGTAAGCCTAGAGAAGCAACTGTGGCATGGATTTGTTGTAATGCTTTTGAAATGAGCAGCCAAGCACAAAATTGCACCACTAATCCTAAGCCCAATAAGGCCAACCAAGTTTCATATTTAAAACCTGTTATTTGCTGATCTCTAAATATAGCAATGATGATAATAAAGGTGGCAGAACCCAGGGTTGACCATTTTAGAGCATGGATAGGAGCCATTTTTTTGCAGACCATAGCAAAGAGATAAGTGTAAACGGCGTAAAAAATTGATGCTGTAATTGAGAGATATTCTCCCTTACCAAGACTAGGCATAAAGCCGGTTAGCGAGGTCAGCATCGACATCCCGGTAAAGCAGATAATAAGTGCAATAAAAAAACGTGTAGATAATCTTAGACCTGGATAGAGAGTACTCATAAACGCTACCCAAAAAGGAGAAAGACCAATTAATAAAGTTGCGTTTGCAACTTTTGTTAACTGTATCGATGTGTGCCAACAGGCGAGATCTGCTGCGAGGAATACGCCGGCACTAAAGGCCATTAATTTTTCACGTCTATCGCCAGTTTTTGTATTTTTTAATGAAAAGAAATACAGCAATGGAAACGCAATCATCATACGATAAAAAGCGATCACCTCAGCACTTGCTTCGTGTGCTGATCTAACAAAAATAGGGCCAAATCCTAAGATTGTAGCACCTGTGAATAACATGATTAAAGCTTTGTTTTTATCTGATTTAACGAAGCTCAATTCGGTCAACTCCAATTAAAATACCAAAGACTTTTTTAGCCACCAAATGCATTGATGAAAATCTTCTATCCTGGCTTTGGAGCTGCCAATTATGTTCTGTCTTAACTAGCTGAGATTCAAATTTTAAAAACTTTCCATATGTTAAATTGGAAGGGTATTCAATCTCAATTGAGCAACCATTTTCTTGATCAAAGTTTTTGCATAGCAAAGTCACTAGGGAAACACCAACAGCTTTAACTAAGACGATTTGGTTTCCTAGTACACCTACTGGATAAACCTTGACCTTGCCTTTGTTTGATTTAGTTTTAATGGCACTGACTTGGTTGTTGTGATCGAGATTTAAGATTAAGTCGTAAGTTTTATCAGTATAATCAGTTGTTATGGTGGCGAGTTTTACTTCTTGAGTTTTATGTTTTGTAACTTCATCGATTTCGACAACTTCGATGGTATTTTTTTGATTATTGGTCTTGTCTGTGACCTTTATTGGTCTAATCGTATGTATATGTTCTGTTGTTTTCACACCCTCTTTATTTTCACTGACCATAAAGACAGCTTGTCTGACTTCGGAAGAGGTGCAGCTAAATGAGAATAGAGCGATAAAAAGGTACTTCATCATCGTGATATTGTAGGGGGCTGTAAAAAGAATTGAAATGTTTTTTCATGATATATGGATAATGCGTGGCATAGCGTCTAGAATGGAGCAATGAATAAGATAGAAAGATATAGCGACAGAGCACTTCCAGATTATGCACATTTGCCAGGCACAACACCTCACCCCAAGAAGTCGGGTGGGCATAGCGAGAATCAATCTGACCCATTAAGCTCCAGAATCGATCTAGATAATTGGAATAATCATTCTGATTACCTCTATGGCGTTGATTTATTTAATTTGGGCTTTTATTGGGAGGCCCATGTCTGGTGGGAAGCAGTATGGAAGGCCACAAGCAAAGGGGCAGAGAAAGACTTTATTCAGGGTCTTATAAAAATGGCGGCAGGGGCATTAAAAGAGAGGATGAATCAATCTGATTTAGCTAGGGGACATTGCGTTCGAGGTCATGAACTGATGTCAAAGATGTTTGTCCAACATGATTTAGTAAGTATTTTTGGCGTTTCACGAATTTGGTGGAACAATAGCTTAAAAATAATCCCTAATCATCTGGAGCTAGATTTTGACATCAAATGAAACACTCTTGAGTTTAAAAGAAAAGATCAACCAGATCGTTAAAGATAATCCTGCTCAGGCGATGTCTAAATCTGACAAAGATATTTTTCTATTTGAAGAAGAACTTAGAGAGTTAGGGTTAACATTTCCCATAGAAACAAGTTTCACACAACTTGATGAATCCTTGGAGAGTCACCTTTTCAATCAACAACATCAGTTCTCTGGGAAAGATTATCTTTTAAAATGGGATATTAGGGTTAAGTCTAATTCCACATGGGGATTACTAGTTCTTAATCAAAAAAGTCAGGGACAAAAAAGTCTCTTGGAATGCCCGCAAGAGATGAAAGAAAAACTAATTCCACTATTGCCGGTTTTTGCCAAAAAAATTGCCATCATATTAAACGACTAAATTAAATATTCTTTCAAAATTAACCTTATTTAGGACATTTAGCGCTAAAACCCTGTTTTAATTAGGTTTGAGGCGTCACTTATTTGTCGTTTATGGTAAATCTATTTTTTTTAGAACACGTATGATGAATGTGAGAAAAGTATTTTGTGCTTTTTTATTCACAACATCACGGAGTATGTATGGCGCTAAGAAGCTTTAAAAATATCGGGAATTTTGTCAAAGACGGAAGACAAAAACACCCTCAGTTCTATTCTCAAAACCAATTATCTAAATTATTAGGCTATAAAAATGGTCAATTTATCTCCAATGTTGAGAGAGGTCTTTGTGGCATACCTTTAAAAGGAATCAAGAAGCTATTAGAAGTTCTTGATCTTAATGAAAAAGACTTAAAAGAAGCTATGATTAAAGACTATGAGGAAACTATAGATAGTTACCTAAATAATAAGCTAGGATCAGTTAAAGAAGAGATTCAAAGTAGTTCTCGCCAAGTAATGCCTAGCCAGAGCTTATAAACTACTGGGCACTTGTCCCTCAAAAGGGTTATAATTAAACTCAATAATTTTATTGGGTTTAATCATTGAATTTAGCTGTTTTTTTGCCAGATATCCAAACCATGCCATACTTCGAAAAGCAAAAGTATGAAGCACTTAAGTCTGTATATTCAAGTCTTACACAAGATGAGATTCATTTTTATGACATCCCCGAAAATCCAAGTGGTGCTAGTCTAGCGAAGCTTTTAGTTGAACTCGAACAAAAAAAGATTTCAAAAATTATTTTTCTACCATTTAGGGATTATGCTTTTGTATTTGTGCAAGAGCTTTTAACCTTATTGCCGCAAGACTTTGGTTTCATTTTCCATCTTGATGGTAATTTTATTTTTGATTCAATAGCATGGAGTGATTTAGAAAAGTATCTCAAGCATAAGAGTGTCAAATTTATTTGTGCATCCAAGTCGCAACAAGCCCTTGTTCAAAGATTTATGGAGTCTAGTTCAAAAGTTGAATTGCTTCAGCCATATTTAAATTTAGCTGACACTGAAGTATGCCAGGCAAAAATTGAAAAACTTCGTTTGTCGCATGGTGTAGAATCTGATGAATTGGTCTTTTTATGTTCTGGGCCCATGCAAAGACAAAGATATACACTAGAGCTTTCTAAAGTTTTTCTAAAGCTAACAGAGCAGCTCAATATAAAAGTTCATTTGTGGTTGTTGGGCGAATTTGACGATACTGGTATTCCTCTAGTCGGTAAGACTCAGTTGCCTTTTGAGTATTACCAGCAATGGACTGATCTTAAACTACTTTTTCATAACAATAAGCGAGTTAAGCTATTTGACCCAGACGGCTTGAACGATATCTCTTTATATTTTCAGGCAAGTGATATTGCGGTAAATTTATCAACTGCAGACAATGAAGATTTTAACTATCAAGCGCTCTATTCTTCACTAAATGGATTACCTCTTATCTTGTCAAGCTGGGGAAGTCATTTCGAATTTGCGCAAATGTCATCTACTAATTTCATTAGCTTAAATTCAACATCACCATTTCATTCTCCGAATATGAATTTATGTGCTAAAGAAATTATGAAAATCTCTTTGCAGACAAAGAGGTTAACCCCTGATCAGCGCATAAAGCTTAAGAATCTTGCGATGAAGTATTTTTCTGTTGATGCTTCCATAAAGCAATTGGAATCAATTTTAAATTCGAAAGATGTCTTTGAGAAGTTTAATCCTCTGTTTGATAAGGTCTGTCGCTCTTTTGCTCGAAATCCTTATGCTCCCTTTGTAGATGCTTCCTCGTTTGGCGCCTATAATCCTCTTTATAAGAATGTCTATGAACCCTATTTTTCATAAAATTGAAAATGAACTGCTTCGCAACTCAGAGTCGAAGATCTTTCGCCATATTGGTGCTTCTAATATGCCATCTTCTTTTTATGATAAAAAAGAATATAGAAGATTTTGGTCGTTAGCTCCCTATAGCGACAATTACTATTCTATTTTAAATCCAATGTATTCTAAAATTAGTTTAGAAATGAGCAATAGTGATGAAGAGTATCCAATCGTCTTGCTTCGCGATGGCGCTTTTGATCTTTTTGAGTTCATTCAAAAGAACCCTGATCCAGGTAAGTTTACTCAAACCATGATTGTTCATCATAGCTTGGCTAAACTGCTTAATCCTTTGTGGCTGGAAAATGTTATCTTCTATGAGACTTTATTTTTCAATAATGAAAATTACCGCCTTAAAAAAAATAAATCTAAACTTTTAATAAGTACTATTATTAATGATGCCTTTTTTACTCATGATCAAATGTCCCAAGCTTTTAAAGTAGCTAAAGAATTTTGTGATAGGAATCGTTTACAAGTAGAATTGCACCTTCCGATTAGAGAGAATCTATATTTCACATCAGATTATAAAAATCTGAATCCAGCTTTTGACCTTGCTATTTTGGCTTTTGATATTTTTGGACCAGATGTTACTTTGGTTTCAGATAAAGATGTTCAGAAATCGTCTGACTTTAGAGAGTATTATTTTTATTTTGCGCCCAATGATAAATTTTGTATTAGTGATAATTATTTAGAGCATTATATGCTTTGCAATGGCGCCGATCCAATGATTAGCTATCCTGTTTTTGATGGATACCGTGTTAATTTGAGTTCTCGTCATGGAGCTTCACTTTTTGATCATCATCTGCTTTCTAAGGATTCCAACCCTTTTATACTGACGCAAGAGTTCTCAAGAATGAATACAACTCAAGAAGGTCCAGATTTAATGAAAAAAGAGTTCTTTAATCATATGCGCCAGCAGTTTTTAAATACTAATTTGTAGGCTGATCCATGCTTGAAAAATTAAACCTAAGTTCTACCGAAGTCGCTGGCTGGCTTCATTTTATCGATAAAACGGTTCAGCAATACTTAGCTGATAATATAGATTCTTTACCGGTTGTTAATTATATAAGTGCTCAAGAGCTTTTTAAACAAAGTGAACTGCAAATTAAAAATGCTGCTGGACCTGAGCAAATTAAAAAAGATATTAATTTATTCTTACAGAATTCAGTTCGTACTGGTCATCCAAATTTTCATAATCAGCTCTATGGTGGGTTTAATTTCTATGCATTTTTGGGTGAGATTGTTACTGCCTTGACAAGTACCTCCATGGCCACATTTGAAATTGCACCCATGGCAACAATGATTGAAAAAGTTCTTGTTAATAAAATGAGTCATTTGATTGGATTTACTTTGGAAGAGCAAGACGGCGAAGGCATAATGCTTACAGGTGGATCTAACGCCAATATGGTTGCGATGTTGGCCGCTAGAAATATTCTTTTTGAAAATTCAAAATTAGAAGGTTCTCCTCAACATTTAGTAGCTTTTTGTTCCAATGAAGCTCATTACTCATTTTCGAAAGCCGCTAATATTATAGGTCTTGGTACCAATAATCTTATTAGCGTTGATTCTGAGTACAATGGTAAAATGAAAGCGTCAGATTTGTTAATTAAAATTACAGCTGCAAAAGAAGCTGGAAAGATTCCTTTTTTTGTCGGAGCTACTGCTGGTACCACTGTTAAAGGTGCCTTTGATCCTTTTGAAGAGTTAGCAGATATTTGTAAGAGTGAAAAGATATGGCTACATGT
>CAYGQW010000017.1:0-23848 GCA_964352175.1 uncultured Halobacteriovorax sp. | reverse complement strand
TTTTGAATTTAAAAATTGAGCTTAAAAAATTAATTCTTTAAAGAATTGAGTATGTAGTACCACAAAATCTATCAACACGACTAAGAGGGTACAGATTTGAGCAGAAAGGTCGTAAAGACAATCTCATTTCTCTGAAAGGAAAGGATGAGACAAATTCCAAAGCTATAAATGAAATTGATATTATTCTTGAAGCCGATGGAAAAATAAGATCAATGAAAATGACTTCCCCTTCTGGATCTCAGCTCGCAAAATTTAGCACAAGCCGCAAAGGCTGGAGTCATAGTAAGAATGTCATTGATCAAATTAATTTGGTCTCAGTAATGGGTATTCAAAAAAACACAACAGAAACAACAATATCTTATATTTTAAAGGATGGTTTCGGCTTCCCGTCTGTAATCTCAACGGATACAACTATAGAAGCAATGACAAATACAGAATCTGCAAATCAAGTGAAAACATCAGCGAAACTATATTTTACAAATTACGTGGTTAATAGTGGGGAAGCTCAAAAGTACTTAATTGGTGTTGATGAAAAAAACTAATTTATTATATTCAACTCTCTGTTTATTGATAGTCTTGGGTCTAGCTAGTTGCTTCAAGCAAGAACCAAAGAAAATTGAAAATAAAATCGAAACAATACGTGTAGAAAGACTTAATGCATGCACGCAAATGAACTTATTTGAGAATCTATTAGAGAAAAATAATATAGAAGCGACATTTGCGTGTACCAAGTGGAATGAGAATTTCCCTACACTTTATCAAAACATTAAGGCTGTTGAAGACAATCAATGGAATAGCCTGTTGATGCCAGTTTCTGAATTGATATTAAACGACAGAGATAATCTAAAGCGAATTATTGCCGTATCTCAAAAATTAGATAAACAAGGTGGCTTAGAAGACTTGGGAGAAGTTGTCGGCGCTTTAAGTGATAGAAACTTTTATGATGGACTAAATGATTTATTTAAATGTGCCGAAGCTGAATGCTTAGATCGTGTGAGTTTAAATAAAAAACAAATCATAAGTTTTATCAAAATAATTAAAATACTTTCAGAAAAAAACATAGATATTCATAGATTGTTTTCTCAGATTGTAAAAAGCATGAATGTCTTGAGTTCAGATTTTGCTGAGAAAATAAAAAAAGTATTAAGTAGTCCCACTTTCAAATTAAAACGAATGGAAATGTTGGATTTACTCGTTGACTTCCTATCTTTGGAAAAAAGTAAATATGAGCAAAAACTAATACCAGCAATTTTAAGTGTCGATAATGATAATAATGAAGGCACAGTTTGGAGTTGGATCAATAGTAATGACTTTGATGCCAAACTACTTGTAAGTATTACCAATTTTCACGCGCAACATCCAGAAGCAATAAACGACCTTAGGTCTATTTCTCAATTAGAGCAGCTAGGCTTAAGTTGTGATACTGAGAGCAACGCTGGCTTCTTTGTCAATCTTGATGCACACATATTAGACCTGATAAATACTTTTGCGACAAAAAATAATAATGAAATACAGCAATATCTTGAAAATGACCTCATGCAACATCAGATTGCAACTGAGGCCTGTCCAAACTTTAAAAACATAAAAATACAACTAGATGGCGCTGACTACGAATTAAGTGTTATTAGATTAAAGAAATCTTTAATCGACTTAGTCAGAGTCCCCGGTTTGCTAAGTATTACAAAAATTATTTCAAAAAAGTTAATTGAAACGCCTGGCTTAGATAGAAGTACTGTCAATGAATTAACTTCTAAATACGCAGAAAAAAATTATCTGGGAGCTATTGAGCAGTTTTTGCGAATCGTTCAAAACGAATCCCCTGAGGTATTAGTTGAATATTCAAAATATTTAAAAAGTATTCCCTTTACGAGTTATAACGATCTTGCATCAATTCTAGGTTATATAATTGACGATGATCATCATGAGTCATGGGTTGCAATGGGTGCGGCTTGGAGATTTTTTAATGAACAAGAAAAAGAATTTATTTTTAACTATATTGACCAACACTTTAGAAGCAATAGCAATTATGTAGCATTATTTAATTACTATCTAGATCTATACACTGTTTCTACTAACTATCTACCTGAATTAGTTTCAAGATGGACTGACGACTCCGTCATTGAGCAAACTTATAGTAGTTTGAAAACAGTTGCAACTTTCTTCAATGGAGAAAAAATACTATTAGATTTTAGAGCTTTTTTTTCAAAGCACCACCTCGTGAAAATTATAGAGTTATTCGTTAATGGAGAACAGTTAATTAAATGGGCTGTTGAAGTTCAAGAGCTGCTTCCTAAAACATCTATTAATCAAATTAAATTTGAGTTCAATGATGGCTTTACTTCTAGATCGACAGATTGTCTAGATACTATCAGTGATTCATCTCTTGCAATATTAATAAGAGATTTTCCGCATGCGTGTGAACTGAATAACTCATCTTCATTGATCGAAAAGCTATCATTAATTTCAAGTTTGAATAATGTATATCATGATGCCAATGGATATCATTTAGTTCAAAAATCCAACTTCTTAAATAGCAGTTTTTTGCAAAGTCTTATTGTCATGTTGAAGCGAGGCTATATTAGCGTCGGATCAAAGCTAGCTTTTGAGAAATATATTCAATTTCAAAAAGATGTTATTGCAAGCCCGGAATCTTTTAACCTAATTAAATCAGTAAATAACTTTGTAAATATATTTCAACCTCAAAACCAAGTAGTTATTAAAGAGAAAATGTTAAAAAGTCTTTCACATGAACTGGGACGAGATGAAAATATTGCAGCGATGAATGCCGTTTTTCATCTCGTCGCCAAAGCGCATGAATCAGGTGAGTGGACAAGAATAAAACAAATTAATTACAAAAACTTAGATCAGAAATTTATATGCGCTAATGATTTGAATGCAAATATCGGTGGTATAACTTGTCCGAATAAACAGCAGTTTTTAGAATTTTATAAAAATCTAACATTATTGCTAATTAGATCTAATGATGATGATGTTCCATTAGCTGTAAGGCAATTCGTGAAAGCACTTGATCCATCTGCTGGTCTACCAATACCACTAGGCTCACGTGAGCCTAAATTTAAGAACCTAAGTATTCCAGAATCTTTAAGAATGTTTTACGAACTAAGTGATAGATCAAACGAATTAAATACACAGTATTTAGAGTATGAAAAAAGTGAAGGTAAACGTAACGAACCCACAACCTTAATGGAGCGTGTCGAGGTTGTAATTCGAGATGTGAATTTTGATGAAAATTATATGGGGGCTCATTATATGAATTCGGTATCGAAGTCATATGATTACAATGCTGTTGTTGATAGCAAGTACAAATTATTCAATGTATGCGTTAAGGCTGGGTTCTGCGGAAAGTTTATGAATCGTAAGGAAAAGGTCTTGGCAAGAAATGCTGTAGACGCTTTTCCGGCTCTGCTTGAAGCAAATACCGCCCCCTTACAGTATGGAGACTATATGAAAGCATTGCTGTCTTCCGTTGTATCAAGCTCATCAAAAGCGAGTCAAATTTCTTCGATTGTTAAATTTAAACGAAATGGAGATGGGTTTAATATTCCTTGGATACAAACAAAAAAACAACTCAGAAAACACAACGGAAAAATACTATCCGAACTCGCCGGTATCTCGGCTTTCTCAAATATGGCCAGATGGACAAGAGATCGCTTTGGTAGGTCCAGTGATGAATTTAATACGTTTATCAAAAGTCCGAAGCTTCAATATATTGGTTCCAATTTATTAAGAGGCTTTGATTCAAGGGTAGATGATACAAACTTAGTAAGGTTGCTTGAATCTTTATCAAATAATGACTTTGAGATCATCAGTGATTTGTATGATTTTATTTCTGAACTTAGTTACGAAAAGCTTCTTAGGCTGGAAGATATGGCAGGGGATATTTTAGTAATATTCTCTAGAATAACTGAGGATGAAAACCAACACGATCTTAATAAATTGGTCGATCTCTTATCGTGGTCAATTAATCATTATGGCGATTTAAAAAAACAATGGAATGGTGGTATTGATTTTTACGAAACCATAACAACTTATCATCCTTATATTCACTTAATTTCCAACGCAATTATCAATGAAGAAATTGAGATAAAGAAACTCATAACTAATCTTTATCAAACTTTTGAATCTTTTATTTTGTTAGATATGAATGGTCCTGCAGTTTATGAGTTGATAAAAGAAGACTTTAATCAAGAGATGGCGAGATCAGTTGTAGACACCCTAGTTAACTTGACATCAGTTTTTTCTATTTTCGGCGAGGATACAGGTTCAGAGCATTCAATTCATATTAAAGCACTTTCTACATTCTTCACTAAAGATGTGGTTGATGGTTATGGCCAGTACTTAAAACTGACATCAAATACACGACAGTGTGATTACCAAGGTGAATTGGTCGTATGTAGTCAAAATGAGCATTACCTAGAGCCCTGGAAATTAGTTGACCTATTAAGTCGTGATAAGGAAGTTTGGAATAAACATGTCGTTGGATTAATAGACTCACCCAAAGAAATTTCAATCTGGTTAGGTAATTCTCTAGATCTAATCAGGCTACCATAAAGCATCAGTAGGGATTGATTTCCGCGTCTTGTACCTTCGTTAAATCCCTTTATAATCAAATGGTTGAACCACTTGGGGCTTTATGAGAGAAGTGTCTATTGATACTCAAACATATACAAAAATATGTAATGGAAAGAATAGTTTCTATGAAAAGGAATTATCAAAAAATTTTCCCAGCCTAACTCCAGGTGAATGGTTTTATTTAAACTATAACGATGAATCCTTTACCGCCTTTGGTAATGATAATGTTAAAAATGGTCCGAAAGTTTGGATTTTAGTCAAAGGTAAAAAAAAATATAATGAATACTTAAAGGATGCAATAAAGCGAGCAATCAATAAAAGAGAATATCTTTATGGTGATGAGGGAAAACGCTTAATCTTCGGACAAAATGATAACCTGCCAGGAATGATTGTTGATAGTTATAAAGAACATATCATAATACAAATTAATACAGCAGGTTTAGATCAGCACAGAGAATTTATCAGACAAGAGATAGGGTTGTATTTCAATAAAAAAATTGTCTTGCTTGACAACCAAGCCTATCGAGAAAATGAATCTCTCCCTATTTATCCAGCAGAAAATTTAGAAGAGGAAGTAATAAGTATAATAGATAGTGCTATTACTTATAAAATGACATTTAGTAAGCTTCAGAAACTAGGATTTTATTTCGACCACCGAGATAACAGAAAAAAATTCGAAACATACTTAAATGTATTACCTGAAGCTTGTAAGTTAAAATGTTTGGATTTATTTTGTTATCTAGGAGCTTGGGGATTGCATTCTATGCGCTCAGGCGTAAAAGAGGTTTGTTTTGTAGATCAAGCAAATCTAGAGACTGAAGTTGATCAAAACGTAGTAAACTCAGGTTTTGCAAAAAAATATGAATTTGTTAGACAAGATGTTTTTAAGTTCTTAGATGACAAGATCTCCATAAAGGAAAAATGGAATGTTGTCATTTGTGATCCCCCTTCTTTCTGTAAAAGCTTAAACCAGAAAAACCAAGCTCTTTCGGTATATAAAAAATTATATAATAGAATTTTTAAAATACTAGAAACAGATGGAACCTTGGTGGCAGCTTCATGTACAAAATATATTTCTTTGGAAGAACTAACAAATATTGTAAGTCAGCAAGCAAAGGAAAATAATCGCAAGGTTTGGTTAAGAGATATTGGTCAGCAAAGCATGGACCATCCAATTAGTAACATAAACGATAGTGCTAATTACATTAAATATGCACTTTATAACGTCGAGTAAAGGGTAAAACATGAGTGGAAGAGAAAAGGTTGATGAAGTATTGAATAAAGCAAAGTCTGTGATTTTTGGACAAGATGACTTGCTTGATTCAATTATGGCCGCCCTTGTTTGTGAGGGTCATCTTCTTATTGAAGGTATGCCAGGTCTTGGGAAAACACTTAGCGTCTCGGTAATGGCCAAGCTTTGCGATTTGAGTTTTAAAAGAATTCAATTTACGCCTGACTTATTGCCCTCAGACCTCGTCGGGACAATGATCTATAGTCAGAAAACCGAACAATTTACGACAAAGTTTGGCCCAATATTTACTCAGTTATTATTGGCTGATGAAATCAATCGATCTCCAGCGAAGGTACAGGCGGCACTACTTGAGGCCATGGCAGAGAAGCAAGTAACAATTGGTGAAAATACACATAAATTGACAAGTCCATTTGTCGTTCTAGCTACCCAGAATCCAATTGAGCAAGAAGGAACATATCCTCTTCCAGAGGCACAACTAGATCGCTTTATGATGAAAGTGTCAGTTGACTATCCAAGCTTCGATGCGGAGAAAAATATTTTGGCATTGAACTTTGATAAAATAACTAAAAATGATGCACTCATGTCGACGGATGATATAATTGATTTGAAAGAAAAGGTGGATAAAATATACGTAGATGAAAAAATTAAAGACCTTTTAGTACGTATTACGCATGCGACCAGACCTGGCTCTGATTATTTTGACAGTGCTTATGATGGTGCAATAGCTGCAGGCGCTTCGCCAAGGGCAACAATTTGGTTGTATAAATTGGGCAAATTTGTAGCATTTTTAAAAGGCCGTGATTTTGTTTCTCCTGAAGATATATTACATGTCGTACCAACCGTTTTGGGTCACCGAGTGATTCTAAGCTACGAGGCAATGGTAGATAAAATTGTAACTAGAGATTTATGTTTAAAGATAGCGGAACGCGTAATCTGAATGATTAATATTAATGAAGTTAAAAGAGTCTTGGCCAAAGCTCAAACAAGATTCTTTAAAAAAGCAAATTCATATTCGGTCGGAATGCTTAAATCTAAAGTAAGAGGAACCGGCTTACAGTTTAAAGAGCACCAAGTTTATAGCCATGGTGACGATGTAAGATTTATTGATTGGAAGATGCTTGCAAAGACTTCACACCCTTATATTAAAACATTCGAAGAAGAGAGAAATGTAGAAATTATTCTAGTTCTAGAAGCTTCACCAACAATGCTTGCTGGAGAAAATGGTATATCGAAACTTCAAGCTGCAATTGAGATTACTTGCATGTTGTATCTTATGTCGGAAAAGACAGGTGATCTAGTTCATTTTGTTCTTGTAAGCGACGATATTTATGATCTTCCAAAGATGCGGGGTGAAAAAGGAATGAGATTAATGTTGGATTTATTAAAATCCAAAAACATTCTCGACGATAAATATAAAGTTCTTTATCAAAATATAATTAATCATAAAGAAGTCGACCAAAAAAAATTAGATCTGAAACTAAATAAGCTTCTTTATAAAAAGAAAGAGGTGATAGTTTTATCTGACTTTAAAGGACAAATTAGAGGGAGTGCTATTACTCACCTGGCAAGACATTCTCATGTTCAATGCTTTAGGGTTATAGCCAAGATCGATGAAAGTGTAAGCTTGCCGTATTCTGTATTAGGTCCATTTAAAAATGGAAATAGTAAGTTTTCCAAAACTAATACCGGAGATGAGCTTGAACAAGAGGCACTTAAGCATGTAACACCAATAAGAATGACCAAAGGTCATCTTGAAGAATTTGTAAGAGAAATGTCATAATGAATAAGTTTCTTCTATTTGTAATGATCTTAGTTTTAAGTTTGGGCTCTAATGCCTTTGAAGGCGAAATTGTTCCAGGTGAAAATGGAACACTACAAATTGAAGAAGGAAGTACTTTCGATGCGACAATTAGAATATGGCCTGTAGATAGTCAGGATAATATTCTCAAGTCGATTAATGATGGAAAGATAAATGAGTATCTTTATCTAGTGCAAAAAAAAGAAACTAGAATCTCTGAAAACAATTCTGACGTTGCAGAACTGTTAGGATTGTTTGCCTTAGTGAAAGCTTTTAAACCAAACGAAAAAATACAAATAAAAATTAATAATCATACAATTCAATTAGATGTAAGGCGTATTACTACAATTGCCACAGCACCCCCTTCAAAGGAGTTTGAATTTGTTCAACAGCCTGAGGGCGACTTCGAAATGCAAACGAATTTTTCGTCTATCTTAATAATGTTATCGTTTTTGGTTTTATGCGCTTTGACATTAATAATATATAGAAAGACAAAAAATAGAAATGATCTACGCAGAAAGCGCATAGAATTTGAAAATCAAATTCAAAAAGCAAACACTAGAATTGAGATAGAGAGTGTTAATAAATCTCTTGAAAAATATGATATCTATCTTAACTTGAAAAACATAAAAGAGTTCAAAGAATATATAGAACTAATCCAGTATAAGGCGAGCTGGAGTGACGATGAAATGGAGAAAGTATTGAAATTAAAAGGAGACTTAATCAATGATTGAATCTCTAAATTTTTGGTTCTTAGTTTCAGTAATCGGATTTATCTTTTGGTTCTATGCTCAATTTTACTTTTTTAAAAAACCAGTTGTCCCAATTTTAAAGAACAGCTCAAAAAAAAGTTTAAACTTCAAAAAGTTATTAATATTACTAATTGGCGTTGTGGGGTGGGGCTTTATTAGCTTTTCTATGACATTGCCTAAAAAGCCTGCGGGTTTTATTTCAGATCCGGAAGAGGTTAACGATGTAATTTTTGTTGTTGATGTTAGTTTGTCGATGTTAGCTGAAGACTTCAAACCTAATCGTTTGCAAGTTTCAAAAGATAAAATTCTTGATTTTGTTTCTTTAAGACCGACTGATAGGATCGCGATCGTGATGTTTTCCGAAAAAGTTTTCACACTTTTACCTTTAACAACAGATCTCGAGTTGGTTAAGCGTGCCATCAACGACATACAAGCAGGCTTCCTTGGCAGTGGTACTAATATTGGAGACGCATTGGCATTAGGTGTAGCCCGAGGCATTCAGTCATTAGCAAAAAACAAGGTAATTATATTGCTAACTGACGGTGTTAGTAATGTTGGAACAATGACTCCTCTACAGGCCGCAGATGAGGCACAAAAAGCAGGAATCAAAGTATATGCGATTGCAATTGGTGGAGATGGAGATGCCAGAATCCCTGTACCAAGTGGATTTGGCACACAGCGTTATCAATATATTCCGGGCGGAAGCTTTGATGTCGAAACTTTAAAGAAAATTGCAGACATGACCGGCGGCGAAGTATTTAGAGCAGATAATGAAAAAGCATTAAAACAAGTTTTGGCTAGAATTAATGAATTAGAGAAAACAAAAATCGAGAAAAGCGGCAAAGCGGTGTTCGAGGAATTATATTGGAGGCCATTATTTATAGGATGTATACTTTTAAGCTTAAGTTTTTTGTTTAGATGGTTTTTACTGAGGGAAGTAATATGATCTTTCAAAAGATAAATTATTTGCCAATGTTAGCGTTAATGATTGTAGTCCTTACGGTTCTATTAATATGGGATTACAAGAGATATCTTAATTGGCTTAAAGATTGTTTTAACCTGAAGGCTAAAAAGACAATTTTAATTTCGAAATTTCTATTTATAGCTTCAGTACTAATGATGTCATTTGCGTTGCTAGATCTAAGAGGAGAGCAGCAACAGGTAAGTTCTCCACTAAGTGATCAAAAAACTATCATATTGATTGATGCTTCATCGAGCATGTTGGTTGAAGATGTACAACCAAATAGATTTAAAAGAGCACTTACAGTTGCCAGGCATTTTGTTAAAAATGCAGTTGGCCACCAAATATCAATAATAGTTTTTTCAGATATCGCTAAGAAACTAATCCCTTTTACTGATGATATCGATTTACTCGATGCGCGGTTAGCCGGTCTTGAAGACGAAAGACTAAAAGGAGGCGGCAGTCGAATTGCATCAGCATTAGCTGAAACGGTACAAGCCTTAAAAAATGAAACGTCTAATGGTCGTGCTGGCGGCAATATTTTGTTAATAACAGATGCCGAAGAGAATGGAAGCGAATTTAAAATTGAAGGAGGCGACGGCGTTAGTATGGCCATAGTCGGAATTGGTACGGTGTCTGGAGGTAAGATACCGATGCGAACGCAAAGAGGTACATTTACTGGTTATAAGACGTTTGCAAACAAAGAAGTTATTTCTAGGCTTGACGAGAAATACCTAGAAAAAATTGCCAGTCTTTTTCAACGAAGTAAAAAGTGGATTGTATTATCGTTTAGTATGCCTACAGAAGAAGTATTGACTTTTTTTAGAGAGGGAGCGACTAAAAGTGATGGATTTGATTTAACCAAGATTCGCCCCGTCTTTTCTCAGTATTTAGTCGCTATATCAATATTACTCTATGCCCTATCTGTGCTGTTAGCCAATGCTACTTCCTATTCAGTGCTAACTATTACATTGATTTTAATATTGCCAAACATTGCAAAATCTCAAGAGCAAAATGAAAAAACAAGTTCAGTTAATATCGAAAAACTTAACAAGAATTGGTCTCTAGAAGAAAAACAACAACTCGCTTTAGAATTTGCAAAAGATAAAGATTTTGATAATGCGGATCTTCTCTATAAAGAATCAGAAAAAGCCCTAACGACAAGAAGTAAGGCAAACTGGGGAGTAACTCTTTTGGCAAAGGGAGACCCATCTGGATTAAAAATTTTAGATGAAGCCTTAAGACAGAATAACTCAAAAGATATTGAGCTTGAAAGACAAATTCATAGCAATATTAAGAAGTTTTTATCCTCAGACGGCGGCGGTGGCGGCAAAGATGGAGATGAAAAAAATAATGAATCAGATGAAAAGAATAAGGATGGAGATAAGTCAGAAAATGACGGTAAAAATGGAGAGGGATCAAAAGGGGAAAAAAAGAAAGATGAAAAACCTAAAGATCAAGACTCAAAAGAGAGTGAAGATTCAGAGGATAGCGAAGAATCTGAACAAAAAGACAAACAGATAACAAATATGGCGCAAAGAGAGCGTGAAATTGATAAAAAAAGAAAAATGATGAAAGTTCCGGCACTTTTAAAACAACTGATGCAAGATGATCGAGCACTACAAAGTGAATATATAGATACGGAAACTAATGATAAAAATAATTCAAGAGAAAAGAGAGACTGGTAAATGAAAAGTTTTATTTTATTTTTATTAATTATCTCGTCGGCAGCTTTTGGACAAATTAGTATTAAATTTAATCCTGAAAGACCTGTTGTTGATGAAACCTTCGTTATGGAGGTTGTTGTTGCTTTTGAAGGAAGTGAAGAGCCATATATTAGTTTTGATCCGGGTGGACTCCTAGTGGAATCAAAAAGGAAGGGGGGAGTAACTTTTTCTACACAGTTAATTAATGGACAATTTACTTCTCAAAAAACTATTTCCTATATTTATAATTTAAAATCTCAAAGGTCAGGAGTGTTTTATTTACGCAACTTTTCAGCCAGGTTCACTGATAAAGAATACAAAGAAGACAATATAAGAATTCAGATATTACGAGAGGCTGAAAAACCCAAGGATTATTTTTTAGAGGCAATTCCCTCCAAAGACAATGTATATAAGGGAGAAGGATTTTTTGTAAACTACTATCTATACACCAGGGTACCAATATATAACCAAGAACTTAAAGAATACCCCAAATTAAACGGATTCTTAAAAAGATTCAAAGCGGCGGATGAAACTCCAGAGCGTGTTGAGCGCAATGGATTAATCTATCAAAGATCGAAGAAATACTCAGCCAAACTATATCCTGAAAAGACTGGAAAACTTACCGTCGATCCTTTAAGAATTCAAGTATCAGTAGGCTTTGGAAATACTGGTGGTTTTGGACTTAGAGATATGAGGAATGTTGTTCTTGCAAGCACTCCAGTTGAAATTCAATCAAGTGCTACTCCGGGTGAAAACGTACCGGCCGGCTTTACAGGTCTTATTGGCGAACATTCATTTAATCTAAATTTAAAAAAGAGCAAGTTTTTAATCAATGAGCCAATCGAATTAAGTCTTGAAATAACAGGACCAGGATTACTTGAAAAAATGGATGATCCTATAATTTACAGTCATCCAGATCTTGAATCTTTTGATACTAGGTCTGAAATTCAAGAAATATCTCCTTCAAAGTCTAGGAAAATACTTGAATACACTTACTTGCCAAGAAGTGCTTTTGAAATAGCCGAGCGTAGTATAGAGCTTGCATATTTTAACCCAGAGTCAAAGTCATACAATTCAGTTTTAATAAAGATTCCTGCCATTCAGGTGGTTGGTGGTGCAATCGCTAATATTTCAAATCAATCTCAATCTAATAGTGAGGTAAACAGTAAACCTACATCTTCCCCGAATGTAGTTAAAACATTGGTCCCGCTTAGTCCGTTTGATGCTAATCAAAAGATTCGTTCATACTTAAATATTTATCAAGCAGGCTTAATTATCGTGTCTCTATTTTTAATCGCTTCAATACTTTCGAATGTTCACCTTAGTGATAACTCAAGAAGGAGCCATGCCAAATATTTCTTTAAAAGACATCTCGCCAAAGGAGTAGATTATAAGTCAATGTATTCATTTTTAGCCATTTTACGTACCGATAATAAAAACAATATTGAGGATGTAATAGAAAATGCAGATATTACAGATGACATAAAAAAATATTTTATAAATTTGCTTTCGCGTCTTAGGCAAAGTAATTATTCATCAACAGCAAATACGACTAAAATCAAGCCCGATAAAAAAATGTTTAAAAGATTAATAAAGAAGTTAAATTGAAAGTAGTTCAGCACACAAACCAAGTTTTAGATAATTTTGGAGCTACGCTCGGAAATTTTGATGGGGTTCACAAAGGCCACCTTGCTATGCTTGAAGAAGCAAGATTGTCTTGTGTCGAGAAAAATCTAAAATTTGCCGTCATCACTTTTTTTCCTCATCCTGCGCAAATCTTAAAAGCACAAAGAGGCTTCTTGCTTAGTTCTTATCAAGAGCGAAGAAAATTGTTAGAATCCGCAGGTGTTAATTACCTGGTCGAAATCCCATTTACCCGTGAATTCAGTAGTATGACGGCAAACTCATTTGCAGAAGATTTTGTTGTAAAAATTAATCAATTGAAGCTTTTATGTTTGGGATATGACTTTGCATTCGGTGCAAATAAAAGTGGTGACGTTAATACCTTTAAATCAATTCTGTCCAAGACAGACAAAGAAATCTTCTCACTTAAAGAATATAAAGACAGTGAATGCAAAGTATCTTCATCTCAAATCAGGCTAATGATCAAGTCTGGTGATGTCGCAGGTGTTGTACCGCTTTTGGGGCGTAACTTTAGACTGAGTGGTGTCGTCGTTCACGGCCAAGGAAGAGGAAAAGGAATTGGATTTCCAACTGCTAACATAAGGGTCTCTGATGAAATAATCACTCCTAGTACTGGTGTGTATGCCACGAGATCGCTTTTAGATGGTGTTGCCTATAAATCAGTTACTAATATTGGTTTTAATCCAACTTTTAATGATAGCTTCAAAATGACAATTGAAACACATCTACTTAATTCAATCTCAGATTTCTATGACCACGAAATGGAAGTCGAGTTTCTTGGAAAGATTAGAGAAGAAAGACGGTTTGAAAGTGTAGAGCATTTAAAAGCGCAAATTGCTAGAGATGTTGAAACAGCGAGAAATTGGTCGTGATTAAATTGGCACTCTTGGGCAAGAATATTTCTCACAGTCAATCTCCAGGGCTTTATAAAGAATTTTATGGAGAATCAAAAGTAGATTATCAACTTCTTGACTTCACGCACGAATCAGAGGTTCCAAAGCTTAAAATATTGATGCGTGACTTGGATGGTTTAAATATAACTTCACCGTACAAAGAGCTTTTTGTCAAAGATGTGATTATTGCTGATGATAATATAAAAAAGCTTAAGGCAATTAACTGTATTGGTAAGCGTGGTGATCAGTACTATGCAACGAATACAGATTTTTCAGCCATGATTCGATTGCTACCCGAACTAGCGATTAACAAAAAAATACTTATTTTAGGTGATGGAGTCATGTCACGCATTACACAGCTGGCATGTTACCAATCTTCACTTAGCTTTGAAGTGTGGTCTAGAAAGCTAACTCCCAGTATATTTAGGACTAAAATAGTAGTTGATGGAAATGTTTTAATCATCAATTGTTGTGCAAGAGAGTATATCTTTAGTGGTCATGTATCTGATGAGTCTACATTTTGGGACCTAAACTACCTTCATGACGCTCATTCTCAAATTTTTGCACACAAGAGCAACTATATCGATGGACTCAACCTTCTAACTGAACAAGCAAGAGATGCATCGGCATTTTGGTTACAACTAAAAAATTAAACATTATTTTCGTGATTCCGATAACATAGACATATAGATTATAAGGAAACATATGTTTAGGAAGGAATTTGCTGAAGTCATTAGTAAGACTGGGATGGTCCCAATTAAGGATCTACGCCCATTGCTATTGGACAAAGACCCTAACGTTGTTTCTGAGTTCGGTCTATTGCAGTTTGACTTTTTTGATGATGTTAAATTTGCAAAGCAATTGGCTGAAAATTACAATCTAACTTTCATTGATTTATCTAAAGCAAAAATCAAAGAAAGAATTCTTAAGCTTTCCAAAAAATCAGATGTATTAAAATATAGAATGCTTCCAATTCAAAAGAGTGCCAACGCTGTTAGTTTGGCAATTTTTGATCCTTCAGTTGTCAAGCTAAAGGCCGAACTTCAATCAGTATTTCAAAGTCCTGTCGAATTCATTTTAACAAATATTTCTGCTTGGGAAAAAATTTATTCTCGAGTTACTGAGTCTATTGATGAGCTTCTTTCAACGATTAAGGAAGTTTTACCTGATTCTGGAAAAGATCAAGAAGCAGTCCGCGAAGAAGATATTGGTAGTGAAGTAATTACATTTGTTAACAGAGTTTTGGCTGAGGCTTTTATTAAAAAAGCTTCAGACATCCATATTGAGCCTTATGAAAAAATCTTTAGAATTAGATTCAGGATTGATGGCAAATTAGTTGAGATGGCACAACCCCCCAAAAAGCTAATGCTACCAATGATTTCGCGTTTGAAAATTATGGCACAAATGGATATTGCTGAAAGAAGAAAGCCGCAAGATGGACGTATTAAACTGGCCATTGGTGGAGCGCCGATTGACTATAGGGTATCTTCTCTTCCGACACTTTTTGGCGAAAAGATAGTTCTGCGTCTTCTTGACTCAAGTAACCTTGAACTAGATATGACTAAGCTCGGATTTGAGGTCAAGCAATTGCAAACCTTTAAAGACGGTATTTATCAACCTTTTGGAATGTGTCTTGTTACTGGTCCTACAGGTTCAGGTAAGACAACAACTCTTTACTCCGCCATTGCTGAGTTAAATAAAATTGCTACCAATATTTCAACAGCGGAAGATCCAGTTGAATTTAACTTACAAGGTATTAACCAAGTTAATGTTAAGCGAGATATAGGATTAACTTTTGCTTCAGCCTTGAAGTCTTTTCTACGTCAGGATCCAGATATTATCATGGTTGGGGAGATTAGAGACTTAGAGGTTGGAGAAATCGCCGTAGAGGCAGCATTAACAGGTCACTTAGTTTTATCTACACTGCATACAAATGACGCACCTTCAACAGTAACTCGTCTTATCAATATGGGTATCGAGCCTTTCTTGGTTGTTGGTGCACTTAATGTCATTGTGGCCCAACGATTATGTAGAAGAATTTGTGTTGAGTGTAAAGTTGAGCACAAGGTCGGAGTTGAGGAGCTTATTGCTTGCGGAATTGCTCCTCAGTCAGCTGCAAAAATTAAAGTTTATAAAGGTGAAGGTTGTGACTATTGTAATAGCACTGGATATAAAGGCAGAGTTGCAATTTATGAAGTGATGGGAATTACTCCTGGTGTAAAAGAGTTAATCCTTCGCAACTCTTCTTCAGATGATTTAAAGAAGCAAGCAATTAAAGATGGTATGAAAACCTTAAGAATGGCTGCGTTAACGAAAGTCGCTCAAGGCTTAACAACTCTTGATGAAGCAGTTATGAATTCAGGGTCAGATAAATTTTAAGGAGGATCCATGTCGGATCAAACAGTTACTAAGACAAAGCAAGGTGGAGCTGGCGACGTAAAGATTCAGCAACTCTTTAAGCTAATGATCGATAGTGGTGCATCTGATTTACATATAACCGTTGGTTCCTCTCCCGGACTACGGGTAAATGGAGAAATGGTTCGAGTGAAGATAGCTTCACTTACAGGTGATGATACAAAGCGTTTGATTTATCAAATCCTTTCTGAGAACCAGCGCAATGAATATGAAAAAAATATGGAGCTGGATTTCTCTTTCGGTATTAAAGGTCTCGCAAGATTTCGTGCAAACGTATTTTACTCAAAAGGCGGCGTGGCCGCAGTCTTTAGAACTATTCCAAGTATCATTCCTGACTTTAAGGCGTTAAATCTTCCCAAAGTTCTACTTGAAATGACTGATGTATCCAACGGTCTTATTTTGATTACTGGTCCAACGGGATCTGGAAAATCTACAACTCTAGCCGCCCTATTAGATCGCCTTAATGAGAAAGAGGCTGGACATATTATTACGCTGGAAGACCCTATTGAATTCGTTCACCCGCATAAAAATTGTATTGTGAACCAGCGTGAGATTGGTACCGATACCTTATCTTTTCATAGAGCATTAAAGTCACTTCTAAGACAAGATCCTGATATTGTATTGGTTGGAGAGCTTCGAGACGCAGAGACGATTGAAGCGGCATTAACAATCGCTGAAACAGGTCACTTAGTCTTTGGAACGCTTCATACAAACTCCTGCGTCCAAACAATAAATAGAATAGTGAACGTTTTTGCTGCTGATCAACAAGATCAAATTCGAACGCTGTTATCTTTCGTCCTTCAGGGTGTTGTCGCTCAGCAGTTAATACCGAAATCATATGAGCCTGGACGTGTGGCAGCGTTAGAAGTAATGGTTCCTACTTCGGGCATCCGAAACTTGATTCGTGAAGATAAGATTCATCAAATTTATTCTCAAATGCAGATTGGCCAAGACAAGACAGGAATGGTGACGATGAATCAGTCATTAGTGCGTTTTGTTGAGTCGGGTTTGATTTCGCCAGAGACAGCTTTGACATATGCAACTGTACCTGAAGAATTAGCAAAAAAATTAGGTTTAAAAGAATAGAGGTTAAATGGCTAACTACGGCTGGGAAGGACTCAACAAAGACGGACAAAGAGAGAGTGGAACGATCAATGCCGTTGATGAAAAAGAAGTGCGCCGTACTTTAAGAGCACGTGGTGTGCGATTAAAGAAAATTACACCTCCATCATTTCTAGAGTTTGATATTGGTGAATGGATGGTAAAAAAAGGCTTCGCTAAAGCCTTTGGTCCTAGAGAATTGATGACCTTTACAAAACAATTAGCCATTATGACAGATGCAGGTGTCCCAATTATTCAGGCGCTTGAAATTCTTTTTAAATCAGAGCGTAACCCTTCCCTTAAAAATGCGGTAAAGACAATTTCCATTGATGTTGGTGAAGGTAAAACATTGGCTGAAGCCATGACAAAGCAAAAGGGTTTCGATCGCCTTTACTGCAATCTCGTAAAAGCAGGTGAAGCTGGTGGTATCTTGGACGAGATTCTAAGAAAACTCGGTGAGCATATGGATAGAGCTGAAAAGATTAAAGCTCAAATTAAATCAGCTATGACTTATCCTGCCATCGTTGTCTTTGTTGGTTTAGCTGTTATATGGGGCTTGATGACATTCGTTGTACCCCAGTTTGTGGATATGCTTAAAGACTCAGGTCAAGAGCCTCCATGGATTACTCAACTAGTAATCGATACCTCAAACTTTGTACAAGAATATTCTTTAATAGGAATTCCAGGTTTATTAATAGGCGTTGTATTGTTACAAAACTATACCAAGACCCCAACGGGTAAAATTGCTTTTGATAATTTTATGATGAGGCTACCTATCTTTGGGGATATCGTTATCAAGGGCAATCTTGCTTCATTTTGTAGAACAATGTCGACGCTTTTGAGTTCGGGCGTATCTCTGATTGATTCGCTCGAAATTTGCGTTGAAACCATTGATAACGGCGTTGTTGCGAACGATCTTAAAACAGTCAGAAAAGCAATTGAACAAGGTAAAACCCTTACTGAGCCTTTGGCCAAAATTGATTACTTTCCCGATATGGTGTCTCAGATGATCAGAGTTGGAGAGCAAACAGGACGCGTTGACAGTATGTTAGAGAAGGTCGCAGAGGTCTTTGAAGAAGAAGTTAACAATCTTGTGATGAATATGACCAAAATGATAGAACCCTTTATTATCGTGTTCTTAGGTGGCATGGTGGCAATAGTTCTGGTCGCTATGTATCTTCCAATTTTTATGTCAGCCGGAGGAGCATAAATATAACTTGCCGAAATTATTAAATATGGCAAAATTAAATAAATATCGCATTGAAAAAAACCGATTAGGAGTAAAATTGAATTAGAAGAGTAACCAGATCAAGAGCAACATCACTTTGAGACTCTTAATGTTTTAAAGAATGGGGTTTAAGAAAAAGTTATGATTCAAATTCCGACTTCAAAATCTTCGGATCTTAATGTCGATGGTTTTGAAGAAACAGGTCATCTTAATTGACCGCTTTTGGAGGTTCGTATGTCTACTTTTTTTAAGGACTTAAAAGTCCAAACACAGTCTGGTTTTACACTCGTTGAGCTTATGGTGGTTGTTGCAATTATTGGTATTTTATCAGCAGTTGCAATTCCTAACTTTAAGCAATACCAAGCAAAATCTAAAACATCAGAAGCTAAGCTTCAATTAGCATCACTTTATACTGCACAGATCTCACTTCTTGCTGATTTTGATACCTATGCAACCTGTCTCGCAATTATGGGCTATGACCCATCCAATGAAGCTGCAAATAGATATTATACAATAGGATTTACTTCTGGTTTTGCAGGTTTACCTGTTCCAGCAGGATGTGTAGCAACTGGTTTTGTATTTGTTGCTTCCAAGTATAGTTTTGGTACTGCAGCGCCTGCTACCGTTGCAGGTGCTACAGCCTCTAAGAATGCTTTTCTCGCTGCGGCCCACGGAAGTGTGAGTACTGCTGTTGCTACTATTGATATTTGGCAAATTAATGAAAATAAGCTATTGCAAAATTCAACACCAGGTTGGAGATAGTATTTAGTAAAGGGTTTGCCTGCGCAATGCAGGCTAATCCTTTTTGTTTAATTGATATATCTTCCAGTCGTAATACGCATACCAATTACCTTCTTTAAAAATATATTTCTTACCAAAATAATCGATATAGTCACAATTGCTCTTTTTGTTGTTTAGGCAATTAAGATCCTTTTCTGTTTTTATACAATAAAGATCAAATTTTAATTTATGAATCAGAGTTTCATTTGTTGTTGTATTAAGAACGAGTTCGAGCTGATCAAATATTTCGTCTTTAGATAATTCTCCTTTATCAAAAAGTAGCTTTCTATAGAGTGTAATGAGAGATGGTGAGTAAGTCTGAATGTTAGGGTGATCAATGATATGAGAATAGTATTCAAGTCCAAGTTCTTTATTTTTTAACTCAAAGGTAGCATTAAATCCGGCATGAAAATATAACCAAAAATCATTCGGAAAAAAGCGAATACCTAGCGAATAAAGATCATTAGCTCCATGAGTATCATCTTTGATAATAGATAAATATTGACCACCAATAATATAATTATCATAAAAATAAGGATCAATCTTAGCTATAGACATGAAGCGATGATACATCCAAGAGTTACCGTTACCCTTGTAATGTTCAATATCAGACTCAAGTAGAGTTGTAATCCATAATAAAGAACTGATTAATCGGGAATGACCAAGTGAAAGTAAGTTAATGTATTCTGATTTAAAATTAATTGAGCTCTGCTCTTTTGATAATACAAGCTTAGGGTAAGGATTTCTAACATCTATAGATTTAGAGAAAACTGCCAAGAGACATAGAAATACAAAAAAAAGTAAAGGAAGATAATATTTTTTAATCTTGTCTTGCAACATGAAACGATTATAATTGAAATATGATTGAACTCAAAGGTGTTACTAAAAGTTTTCAAAGAGACTTTTACTCTGCAAAGTTCTTTGCCCTAAATGATGTAAGTTTTAAAATTAACCAAGGTGATTTGGTCGGATTCTTGGGTGCAAATGGCGCAGGGAAAACAACTTCACTTAAAATAATTTTAAATTTTATAAAAGCAGATAATGGTGAAGTCACTTATTCAAAAGAAGTCGGAGGTAACTTTGAAAATTTTCTCAGAATATTAGGATACTTACCTGAGCGTCCATATTTTCACTCAAACTTAACTGGACGTGAATTTGTCGAATATATGGCAAAACTTCATGACCTTAAGAGAGAGAGGTTTGTACCTAGTATCAAAAAATGGAGTGAGCGGCTCGGAATTGATCATGCCCTTGATAGAAAGCTGCAAAATTATTCTAAGGGCATGTTGCAAAGAATTGGCTTTGTTGCCTGTCTTGTTCATGATCCAAATTTTCTTATTTTAGATGAACCTGTTTCTGGTTTAGATCCAGTTGGTCGGAGAGAAATTAAAGATGTTATGCTGGAGTTAAATAAACTAGGAAAGACTATTTTCTTTAGTAGTCACATCGTTTCAGATATTGAAGAGATTTGTAACAATCTCATCGTTTTGGATAAGGGTAAATTAATCTATAGTGGACAAGTAGAGGAGCTTTTGCATAGAGAAAGTGAAAACCTTTCTGAGGCATTTTTTGTCACGCAAAAGCCCGAAAGATATCAATCCCTTGGTGAGATTGATAATCTTAAAAATAATCAATATAAAATTAGTATAAAGGAGAAGAATAATTCTTTTTTAAATACATTATTAAGCAACGGCGATAGGTTGCTAAAATTTAGTGAAGTTCGACCAACATTAGAAGAAATAATATATAAGAATAATAAATGAAGAAAATACTGATCGTCGCAAGATATACATTTAATGAAGCCGTAAAAAGTAAAATTTTACTTAATATTATATTTTTAGGACTGACGTTTCTTTTAAGCTCGTATATTGCATCAGAATTAACTTATGGAACACCTGAAAAATCCTCTCTTGATATTGGCATGGGACTAACTTCTCTTGCCGTGAAAATCATTGCCATATTCTATGGTGTTAACATTTTACAAAATGAGATTGAAAATAGATCTATTTATTTAGTCCTTTCACGCCCAATCTCTAAAGTTCAATACTTCCTAGGTCGAACAATCGGAATGTCTGGTATTTTGTTTCTTAACGTTTTACTGCTCGGCTCACTATCAATGACTTTATACTTTATCCTCGGTGGTGAACTAGATGTGTTGATGGTTTGGTCTTTGATTTTTACTTTTATTGAAAGCTTGCTTTTGCTCCTAATTGTTCTTATTTGTTCACTATTTTCTTCGAAAGTTCTTTCTATTTTACTTGGGATCAGTTCCTACGTTTGTGGATATACGTCCGTTGCGCTACTTGAGTCCAATCATTTTGCAGCGAAAGGATTAATTAGTAACTTACTAAGCTTGATGCAGTACTTGCTACCTAATTTTACTAGACTAAACCTAAAGGATTATTTGATTTACAAGCAGAGCGTTTCGCTTGAGGATTTATTTGCAACTCTTTCCCATTCCTTTATTTTCATATTGATCTACTTGGCAATTGGCAGCTTCTTGATGAATAAGAAAAGTTTGGATTAATGGAATATTTAATTTATTTCTTCATATTTTTTTTGGGAACACTTATAGGCAGCTTCATGAATGTTGTAGTTTTAAGACTACCACTGGAGAAAGATGTTATCTTTGATCGTTCAGGATGCCCGAAGTGTAAAAAAAATATTACATGGTTTGATAATATACCCATTATTTCCTTTATCATTCTTGGGGCAAAATGCAGAAATTGCAAAAGTTCAATTTCATGGCAATACCCCCTATTTGAGTTTTGGCACGGACTTCTAGCTTTTATATTATTTTATGATTGGCTGTATTTTGATAATACAGACGTAGTTTTAGCGTTATGCAAATTTTTTATCGCTGCTATTTTCAGTTGTCACGTGTTAATTGATCTAAAGTATCAACTACTTTTAGACGCACTAAATATAGCTTTAATCCCTTTTGTTGCTTTGATTGTTTGGCTGTCCGGTAATTGGCTGGACTCGCTTATTGGTGCAAGTTTTGGCTTTTTCTTTCCATTGGCGATTACGGCCCTGTTTTATTTTCTCAGAGGAAAAATTGGATTGGGCGGTGGAGATATTAAGCTTTTCGGAATACTTGGAGCTTTGTTTGGTTTGAGTGGAGTGATATCAAACTTGCTATCAAGTTGCATCTTGGGAACTGTCGTGACTGTTACGTTGATCCTATTCAAAAAAATTAAAGCTGATCAATATATCCCATTTGGGCCCTATATACTTACTGTGGCCCTGTTGCAGTTGCTTTCGCCGAATACTTATGCCTTGTGGCAAAACTTCCTTATTCCGTACTAATAAGCATGTTGCATTAAAAGGTTGAAATCGCGTTCAACGTACAGGTATAATTTGCCTACGCCCGTATATTATGGATTTTGTGCGGCGCAGGAGTTAGATTGTCAACGCCCTTTGACCCAAAAAAAGTCATCGATGACTTTGTTGAGCAAATAAAAGATACCTTAAAACTAGGTCCCAGAAACCTTGTTGGTATTGATATTGGCTTCAGTGCCGTGAAAATTGTTGAACTAAAAAAATCAAAAAAAAATACATATGAATTAGTGAAGCATTCATTTATGCCACTACCTGAAGGTGCGCTGATTGAAGATGAAATTCAAAATGGTGAGCAGATTTCTGAAACCATTGAGAGAGCGTATAAGCTAGGAAAATTCACAACTCCAAATGTATGTCTAGGTCTGTGGGGTCCAAATACGATTGCAAGAAGACTCCAGCTTGCAGGCGGAACACCAGAAGAAATTGAAGATCAAGTTACTTGGGAAGCGGAACAATATATTCCCTTTGATGTTGAGGACTCTAGTATCTCTTTTCATATTATAGGTGAAAACGAAGGTGGCGGTGTTGATGTCGTTGTTGCAGCTGCAAGAAAAGATGTAATTGATTCATTTAAAGACCTGATACAAAACGCCGGCCTGAAGGTTAAGATTGTAGATCTTATTCAAATTTCACTTGTAAATGTTTTTGAAAAGGTTGCAGCAGAAGAACTTTCACTGGCTGAGAGAAGTTCTTGGGTGATTCTAGATATAGGAGCTCAAAAAACTGAGTTTTTAATTTATAAAAATGGAATGATTTCATTTGCAAAGCAGATTAATATTGGCGGTCTGATGATCACCGAAGAAATTCAAAGGCAAATGGGTGTTAATTATAAGGAAGCTGAAGACTTAAAAATAACAGGTGATGATAAAGGAAACCTGCCAGAGGAAATAGTTGAAATCATTGACGCAGTGATTGAGAGTTTCTTTGCCGAATTAAAAAAGACACTTGATTTCTATATAAGCTCGACTTCAGATGAAGCCTTTAGCGGTTGTTATATAACAGGAGGTAGTTCTCAAATACCTGGATTGCTTGAAGGTCTAGAAGCCCTACTTGGATTTCCGGTAAGAAGACTAAATCCTTTAGATGCTGTTACCTATGATGAATCAGACTTTGATGAAGAGGAACTTAATGATCTAACCTATAGAGGTGTTTCAGTCATTGGTTTGGCGATGAGGGAGCTAATCAAATGATTCAGATTAACCTCATTGAAAAAAAGAGTAATGCTAAGCCAGTTGTTGTCCTTGGCGTAGATGTACGCACGATAAACTTCAAGTACTTTATAGTGGCACTTTTGATTTATTATGTTCCCAAAAATTATATGGCGACAATCTGGCAAGAAGAACTAAAAGCACTCGATGTTCAAATACAAAAATTAGATACAGA
>CAYGQW010000016.1:0-24019 GCA_964352175.1 uncultured Halobacteriovorax sp. | reverse complement strand
CTTAGTAACAAGTGGATGGTGATAGCGATATTTATGTTGATTTTTATCAACCTAATTTTTGTTATAGGGACACAAAGTACTTCAAAGTTAAAGCTCTTTATCAAGAAGTCTATACCCATATTTTTATTTCTTACTATTTTATTAACTTCAAAAATTATAATGTACTCATCTCAAAACGACGTTTATCGCCAACCAAGCGAAGGCGCCCATGTATTCTGGCACAGCCTGTATCTAGGTTTTGCTCTTCATCCAAAAATAAGAAAAGAGTATACTGCAGAACGAATTGAACAGCATGGTATTGACAGTTCATGGACAGCAATCAGTAACTACCGCCCCAATGATCAAGATGCTTATACTGCAGCTCTAAGATGGTTAGAAAAAAATCCAAAAAGCGAATATAGAGTTTTCAACTTTAAAGAATCTGACAATGTAAAATATCGATCAATTTTCACCTACTATGGAGAAGGTGAAGAAAGTTCAATAACGACTAAGACTTACTCAAGAAAAATTGATATGGAAAAAGATTACAATTGGGCAAATCATGAATTAATTCTTAAGGGGATTGTTTTTGATGTATTAAAAAAGTTTCCAATCGAAGTACTTCAGGGGATTTTTATAATTAAACCACTGAAACTATTGAATATTTATTTGAAAAATTTTTTAAAGACTCATGAACTTAAAAATATTAAATCATTGATCAAGAAGTTTCATTTTATTCTTATTGTTTTCATTATTTTGTTTATGCTAGCTTTAAATTTAAATACGGACTTTTTTAATATAGGTCCACTTATCGCTACGACCGTTTATCTTTTTATGTTTTCTCTCATTATTCCATTGGCTGTTTACCCAGAACCTTGGAATATGGCTGATCAAGCAATACTTCTGACTATTATTATCTATTTATTTATAATCGCTGGGTTGGGGCTTCTGATTCGAAAACTAACGATCTATCTGCCCCCCCATTTACAAGTAAAAATCAGGAATCTCCAGTAAGATGTAGGAAAAGAAAAAATTCGGCAATTTTAATAAAGACGATGTACAGGATATTTATGGAAAAAAATTTTATCCCTTGGTGGCGAACATATACAGGCGAAAAAGAACTTCAAAAAATGACTGAATCGTTCGTTAACGAAAGAATTAGTTACGGAACAGTTTCCAAAGAACTAGAAAAGCGCCTGGCAGAAATTCTTAACGTACCGTATGTCATGATGTGCTCAAGTGGTAGCGCTGCTCTCTATATTGGTCTAAAGTCACTCGGCATCGGACCAAGTGATGAAGTTTTAGTACAAGATAGAACTTTTCATGCTACAGCCCACGCTGCATTAATGGCCGGTGCTTCCGTTAGGCTTATTGAGGTTGATAAAGACCTTCCGATAATGAACCTAGCTGATTTAAAAAATAAAATTTCACCAAAGACCAAAGCCATTATGCCGGTCCATCTTAATGGTCGAGCTAATAACATGGTTGAAATTAACAAGATAGCAAAGCAGCATAATATCTTTGTGGTGGAAGACAACGCACAATCATTTTACTCAAAGACAAAAGAAGGCTTTTTGGGCGCGTTGGGGGATGTCGGATGCTTCTCCTTTGGAATGACGAAACTCATTTCAACAGGCCAAGGTGGATTTGTATGTACTCACAATGAAGAAACTTATAATAATTTCAAACATTTTATTAGCCATGGCGTAGAGGATACGTTTGATGGTCAGTTTAACAACTTTGGTTTTAACTTTAGAATGACTGATATTCTGGCTTCACTTGGCCACATCCAACTTGACCGCCTCAATGACAAAATTGAACATGTTAATAAAATTTATAAAGTGTATGATAATGCCATTAAAGACTTAGATTTCATTAAGATGCTTTCGGTTAAACTTGAAGAAGAAGTTCCATTATGGGTAGAGGTTATGGTACCCGAAAGAGCAAGGCTTAGAGAGCATCTCTATGATCATGGTATCGAGTCGAGAAAATTTCTTCCAAGCCTACATCGCTCAACTCATCTCAATCTATCACAAGATGATAATTTCACTAATTCGCTGCGCTTTGATGAGCAGGGATTGTTTCTTCCCGCAGGTCCAGACATGTCTTTACAAAATGTAGAGAAAGTCATTGATGCCTTACGATCTTTTGGCCAATAAGATGTCAAAAAAGTTTACTCGACAACGAATATTAGGCGCAATAAAACACTATGGGTTCTATCTTTTATTACCAGCTCTTTCATTAATCTTTTTTACTTTGATCTTTTTAAATAAGCTGATAAATCTTCAAGTTGCTGTTTCAGATAATGGAAGAATAGGTGGGGTACTGCCACTGTTTTGGTATCTCTCAAGCAAAGATTTTCAAAAACATAAACACTTACTTTTTGTGTTCTTCGATCCATCACTTGGCAAACCATCTAACTCACAATGGGATAAAATGGTTAAAAGTAGAGTTAGAAGTTTTAACTCACCGCTATTCTATCATTACATACAAAGGCTTATTAAAATATTTGGTGGTTTAGGAAAAAGCCTTATCTTTAACCTGCCAAGTAATGTCTTCCATAGTTCTGATATTATCAATCCGCTTCTTGCTCAGACAGAACCTTGCTTCTCATTAACTGAAGCAGAGATTCTCCTTGGAGAGAAATTACTTCTCAATCAGGGTATTGATGAAAATGACAAAATTTTCTGCTTTCATAATAGAGACTCTGCCTATCTCAAATTAATGAAACCTGATTTAGACTGGTCTTATCATGACTATAGAGACTCCAAAATTGAAAATTATCTAGCAGCGGCAGATTATTTTATTAAAAAGGGTTTTTATTCTATTCGTGTTGGTAGCGTGGTTGAAGAAAAAATACCCAGCTCCAAGAAAAAATTAATTGATTACGCCAACTCCACATGGAGAAGCGATTTTCTGGACGTCTACCTATCCCACCGTTGTTCACTCTTTTTATGTTCTGATACAGGAATATCGGTCGTACCTGAAATCTTTCATAAACCAATGGTCTATGTAAACTGGACACTTCTTCCACGAATGACAAACTGGGTGCAGTTTGCAGTCTTTATACCCAAAAAAATATTTCATAAAAAATTACAACGTTATTTAAGCTTTAAAGAAATTATTAATAATCCCGAACTTATCACTGCCAAGAACAGTATTTCTTGGAACGATTTAGATATGATAGAGAATACATCTGAAGAGATTCTTGAAGCCTGTATCGAAATGGATAAGCGAATGAATGGTGAATGGATTGATCGTGACGAGGATTTAATACTTCAGGAGCAATTTTGGAGCTTGTATCCATCAAATTATGTACGTTCAAAGAATGTCTTTATCGGAACTGATTTTCTCAAACAAAACAAGAGTCTTCTCCAACCGCAGGATAGGTCTTCATGATGATTGATCTAAATTTCAGAGAAGAGCTTAATTAATGAATCAATCTCAAATAATTGAAGTCGAAGAAGGTAAAAATTGGTTTAAAGAAATTGTAAATCAATCACAGGATATTGATGTTCCTAAAGATTTTGAATTTCTTAAAAGACGTTTATCCCAATTAAAGTGCCACTCTCTTATTTCGAATACCCCAGCCCCATCAATTTCTAGGGCCGTTATCAGGTATTTACTAGGCATTGGCTATATCTCTTACAAGCTATTTTGCTCAAAGTTTAAGAGCAAAACCAAGGCCATAAACACATTTTCCATATGGGATAGTGATATAACTCCACATGTTGACGACAGGACTTTTAACACCTTTATTCAATCGAAGCAGGTTATTAAATTAAATATTGATGAAGTTCTGTTTGTAAAATATGCAAACACAGAAAAAGCGCATAAAAACATACTGTACTTAGACAATCCAATCTATCAAATTATTGAGCACCTAAATATTCCAATACATTATTCATTCATTCTAGTTCTAAAACAGTTTCACAACTTCATCATATTTCTTAAGCTCTCCCTTAGTTGTTCACAATCGAGAGAGACTTTTAAAGATTTTCTCATAGAGCCTTTGATTCAACTCTATACAAAAATGGGTTTAAATAAGCTTTATCGCACAAATTCTAATGTTAACTCACAAGAATACTGGTGCGAGCAAATTGACTTTAATACCGTCTGGTATTCGATTAATTCAAAAAGCATGCAGTATAAATATTCTTCAAAAGAACCTGTCCCTGAGTATCCTTTATTTGATTTTGTTCACTTTGGTACTTCTTGGACCTGGAATGAAGCTAATGCGATTTGGTTAAGATCTATCGAAGACCATCCTGTTAATGTCGTTGGACCTATTATTTTTCGTACATTACCTGATTTACAAAAAAAAACTAATGTCGCTTCTAAACCTAAAAAGATTTTAATCTTTGACGTGACTCCATTTAATGAATCTCATGTAAGAGGAAAAGTATTAAGTAAGGGATACAATTATTACAACGAAGACAACTGCCTTTCTTTTATAGAAGATATTCTTAATACATTTAAAAATGAGAACTTCAGCCTTTTACTAAAGCCCAAACGTGAATATGGTGAAATTCATTCTCAGAAATATATAGAGTATTTAAATAAAGCAAAAAAACAAATTCCCAATTTTCAAATTCTTTCTTCTAAAAGTGATTTATTCGCTGAAATAAGCGAAGCTGATCTAGTGATATCAATCCCACTTTCAAGCCCATTTGAAATAGCAAAATTTATGAATATTCCAGCACTTTACTATGACCCAAGCGACAGTGTTGATTTTGACACAATGGGATACAATAATAATGATTATGTAGTTAATATTGAATCGCTAAAAGAGCGTATTGGACGTCTTAGCTTAAACAACAATGGATTAGACTAATGGATATTCAAGCTGCTGCTGATGAGGTTAGAAAAAATGGCTTAATTTACTTGCCCGGATTATACAGCAAGCAAGAATGCCAAAAATTTAAATCTAAAGCCGATAATATTATTTCAAAATTTATCGAAAAAAAATCAACACTCCTAAATCAAAACTGCCAATACATTGTTAATCCATTCAGGCATGATCCGGATCTATATGAATTATTAATGAATGATACAACTGATGAACTATTAAAGGTTTTACTCGATGAAGACTATGTTGTTGTAAACGCTACATTAAATAATCGTAAATTTAGAACGGACTTTGAAACGGGTTACCCAAAAAGTCTCGGTGATGATTGGCACACTGATTCAAGATACCTTGGTGGAAAAAGATTAGATCAGGGATTTGGATTTCTAATGCTTATTATGCTTGATGATTTTAAAAAAGATAACGGTGCAACTCATTATGTCCCAGGATCACACCTTCTAAGAGAAAGGCCTGAACGCCAAGCTGATTATAAACATGAAGTTATTGAAGGTGAGGCCGGAACAGTCGTTATTATAGATTCAGGTGTATGGCATAGATCGGGCAAACCATCCACTCAGGACAGATGGGGCGTTTTTAATCTGTATGGGCCTTGGTTCATGAAACCATACTTCGACTATCCAAAAATGGTTGGGCAAGAGTATGGAGAAAAATTATCTGCCAGGACGAAAAAGCTTTTACACTTTAATTCCGTCCCTCCGCTTAACGAAGATGAAAGGCTTTCTACATTAGTTAAGATTTAAAAGCTGTTACCTAGTGGCAATAAGTGTGCCCCAAGAAAAACCAACACCAAAACCACATAATAAGAACTTATGATTCTCATCTGGTTTTGATTGAGCGAAATAGTCTTTTAGTAAAATAGGGATTGAAGATGAAACGGTATTTCCAACTTTTTCGATATTGGTAAAGACTTTATCTTTTGGAAGTTTTAATCTTTTGCTTAAACTTTCTATCGCTAAAAGACTGGCTTGATGAAAAAAATACTGATCGATTTGTGAATCCTTTAAATTGTGCTGCTCCAATAAACTCACTACCTGCTTAATAACCTGGTGGTTTACGAAGTTAACGACTTGCATACCGTTCATATAGATTTTATCACTAAAATCAGAATCCCCACTCATTGGTACTGGATGTCTATTCCCACCAGCTTTAACGATGAACTTGTCCCAACCCTTTCCATCGGTACTAAATTTGAAATCTTCAAATTTACTTATGAGAGGTTTTATCCCATCAAAATCATCAGCACTAATCCATGATGCTGAAGCACCATCGCCAAAAAGCATTCTGGTGGCTCGATCATTTTCGTCAAGAAGTTTGGAATAAGTATCAGCGGTTACCAACAGAATATTTTTTGCCATGCCTGTTTTAATAAAACTTGAAGCCATCGCAAGTCCGTAAATATATCCGGAACAAGCAAGGTTGAAATCATAGGCAATACCAATGTGATTTAAACCTAAATCTTTTTGTAATAAAAAGGCGTTCGAAGGCATGATGTAATCAGGCGTCTGTGTACAAAAAATAATTGCATCAAGCTTATCTGTTAAAGCTGGGTGCTGCTTTAATAGCTTTTTCACAGCGTTAAGCGCTAAGTCATAGGCGGTCTCATCAGAACGTGCAATATGACGTGAAAGAACTCCAGTTCTTCCTTGAGTTTGTTCTACTTTCCAATCAGGGAAGTTGCTTTGAAAAAAACTATTATCAATGACCGTTTCAGGCAAGTAGTATTCAATATCAACAAGGGAGCCGGGAAAAGAATTCATATTTTCCCTTCTTTGCTTTGGACATAGGCCCATTTTTTATTGTGCTCAGACTCATCCAACATAGTGGTTCGATCACCGTGACCTGGAAAGATAATCGTTTCAGGGGCAAACATATTCTTAGCCTTATCAATAAAATCAGATAGCTCAGCTATATTTTCGCGACTGTTAAATAATGTAATGGTCAATTTATGATGGAGGACAAGATCCCCTGTTATGACAAAACTACGTTTTTTGTCATAGATAAAACAACTTCCTTTGGTATGTCCGCCAGCATGCTCTACACATAAATCCCAATTATTCAATATATCAAAAACTTGAGAATTAAATGCTGCAACTTTAGGTACAACCATTTTTCTTTTGAAAACCATTCTTGAATAAAGTGGTCCGTTCTTTATTTCAGAAAAATCTTTTTCATGAACATATAAAACTTCAGCCAATCCCTTTTCTATAATACCCGCTGCTGCTGCCACGTGATCATAATGGCCATGGGTCGTGATCATTAACTCAAGTTCTAGCTTGTTTGACTCAAGGTAATTGACAATTGCATCTGCGTCATTTGTTGGATCAACCAGAAGAGCTTTGTTGCCTCTTTGAAGAATAAAGCAATTCGTTTTAATTTCATTTAAGAGAAGACGATGAATTTTTAGATTTCCATCTTCATAGATCAACACGGATTAGACTCCGCCAAAATAGAGTGTTTGCCCGCCAATATCATTTGAACTTGCTTCAAAAAACTCAATGGCAGCGACAATTTCATTTAAGGGAGCAAATTGTTTATGAGGGATCATACTTTTAAGTTTATCACCATTAGAGCCAATAACTTGATCAAGCATGCCACTAGGAAAAGCGGAGATCGCAACATTATTAACGTGGACACCAAAAGGATGCCCCTCTTTATTTAATACTTTTGAGAATGCTTCAAGACCACTTTTAGAAGCGGCATAAACAGAATCACCTACAATCGATAATTTGGATGCCATTGATAGTATATTTATAATCTGTCCTGATTTTGCCTGAATCATTTTTCTAAATAATATCTTACTGATTAAAATAGGAGCTTTTAAATTTACATCTAACATGAGTGAAATATTTTCGTTCTTTAAAATTCCGAGTGGGGCTGCAGCTAAAATCGCTGCATTATTTATGAGTAAATCTATTTTTGGAAAATCCCGACTTATTTTTTGTACATTAGTGATCAATTCTTGTTCATTAGATAAATCACAAGGATAAAAAATTACATTTTCGCCGAGTTCAGCAGATTGAGTTCTAGAAAGGGTGATAACTGTATTATCAGCTTGCCAGTGTTTTGCAAGAGCCAACCCAAGACCTCGAGAGGCTCCGGTAATTAGGATCGTTTTAGACTTCATTCGATTTGTTCAAGGCTAGTTCAGCCAAGCTTGCTGCGTTTTTAAATGGTGTTACGGTATCTGTGATAATTGCATTTTCATCAATGACTTGGACTTCTTTTCCTGTCTTATCATAAATATACTCTTCTACTTTTATAATTAAGCCGACCAAGGCCATTGAATCAATAATACTGCCACCACCAAACAACATGGTCTCTTCGTTCACCGAGCTAAAATCGATCTCGTTTTCTTCGCAGACGGTTTTAAGTTCAGTCATTATCACTTCAATTAATTCACTTTTATTCATTATTCACCTTAAGTTTATTTCAATACTTTCTTGGCACAATAAAATGGATCTTTTTTCAATCTTTCTATAAACCGATCATGGCTAGGTTTAATCCTGAAAGCTAAAAGACTTGCACCATTTAATGAGCCTTGCTCCACAAGTCCATCTTGAACAAAGTCTCCTAAGATATGGTCCCACTCATTTTTATACTCAAATGTATCTTCGACTTTTCGAACAAACATTTTATAGGTATCAGTCAGCATTTTGCCATTTTCATCAATTATTTCGCCAGGAAAGTCTTTGTGAAAACGGTATGGCACCATCGCCGTTTCTTCTGCATGGTGTAAAAATGTAGCCCCACCCACCAAACCAATACCAATCGATAAGTTAATAGCCTCCATATCATATAGCAGGGCAAACGGGGAACCAACTCCGAAAGAGGATAAGCCACGACACTGCGCAAACTCGCCTGCTTTGGGGCCTGTAACTGAAATTGAATGAAAAGGATGGATTGTTCTAATTGAACTTGGCTGGCGCCTAAAATATTCCGTTAGGGCCCCTGTCTCGGCTTTAGTCTTATGATAATCCCATAAACGTGAATCACCATAAGAAAAGCTAAATGCAGGCATAGCGATAGTCGCTTGGGGACCCAGTACTTCGTGTAGGCACTCTACGACTCCAGCTAAACCTCCCTCAAATAAACCAAACCTCAACATGGAGCTGTGCACCATATATGTATGATTTTTAGGCAAATCAAATTGACCAAGTGCCGCAATAAAATTTTGCTTAGAGGTCTTAATCATGGAGTACGGACTTTCTTAAATCTGTCGTTAACAAAATTTTCCCATTTGTAGATATATTGGCTAGGAACTTTATATTTTTCTAAATTATCTCGACAATGCTTTCTGATGATCTTTTCAGCTTCAGCCTTATCAATTGTATCGGCAAGCAGGATGTGAGCAATGACAATTTGCCCCAACAAAGGATGCTTCTTACCTTTTACAAATACATCATCAACAAACGGCAATTGATGAATACAGCCTTCTACTTCTCGTGGATATACCTTCAACCCACCAACATTAACGATATCGGTTTGGCGACCAAGAATCAGCAAGTATTCTCCATCTGTCTCAACAAGATCATTAGTACAAAACCACTCGCTAGAAGCTTCCTCTAATTTTGGGCGAGTCTCTTCAAATAAAACTTTTCCCAACAGATTAGATTTTGTTTTTATCCATAAAATATTATCTTCAATTTTTGATTCAACGCCTTTGTCTATAAACTTGAACCATAGAGAATCATTTGAACGTGACTTAATCTGCAACACACCTGTTTCAGATAAGCCATAGGTTTGTTTGAAAATACAGTTAGGAAGTATTTCATTCATTTTTTTGAGTACCGCTTCACTCATCACTTCAGTGCCGTAGCTAATCACTTTTAAAGACGATAAATCATAGGTGACATGGCCTCGAGTGATTAATAATTGAGACAAAAAACTTGGCGTCGTAGGTAAAAGTTGTACTTTATATTTTTCAACCGCTTGGCAAACAATATCAACATTACGCTCAGAGATATTGACGGCAGTTCCACCTCTAAAGAGTAAGAACAAAACTGTATTAATGCCGCCCATATGATCGAATAATAAAAAACAAATTGAACTTAGAGGTTCTCTTTTTTCGAGGTAGCGATAGCAAAGTGAATCAATGTCATGAAGAATTGCTTTGGGAACTCCAGTACTTCCAGAGGTAAAGACGATTAATCCGGCAGAGCCTGTTGGCAAAATTTTGCGCCAGCCATCCCCTTCGGCCTGGCTTTTCGCTTCATTCTTGCGAGTGGCTGTTTCGCTGTATGTATCAATTAAAAAATCTGCTCCCATTTGAGCGATATATTTTTCCAATTTAACATAAGCATCTTTCGTTAACGGCATCACGGTAGCTTGGCGAAAAAAAAGCGCGAGCATACTGGCTAACGATGTGAAGGAATACTCACCAATAAGAATAACGACATCACCGCGGCCGATATCGGCGGCTAAATACTCCTGCTCTTTTTTTGCGACTTCATCAGCTAACTCGCGGTAGGTATACTCTCGACCATGCGAAACAATCGCAATATTGTTTGCATTTTCCTGCATTCTTTCTCTTAAGACATTAAACACATTTGACTCCAGTCTTTAAGACCTGAGATTTTTACTATTTTGCAGAATATGCAAGACGCTCTTATCTAAAAAATAGTTTGAAAATTAGCAAAACTAACACAGTATGCAAAGAAATTCCGGTACTTGCGACTCTGCTGTAACATACCATCTAATATTCAGCTGTTGTCAGCTCAATATTAGATGGTAAAACAGGGACAGAACCCCGATTAAGGAAATTATGATTGGCGAAAACATACACGCATTGGCAAAGAGATTATTTCCAATAAATCGAAGCCTTACCGGTGCTGGAGTCAGAGAGACGCTCAATATTCTTAAAGAGTATTGCACAACAATGTCCATCCATGAAATTCCCTCTGGGACTAAAGTTTTTGACTGGGAAGTTCCAAACGAATGGTGGATAGATGAAGCTTATGTCATTGATCCTGATGGTAAAAAGATTATTGATTTTAAAGACAATAATTTACACGTGATCGGGTACTCGGCGCCAGTAGACGCTGAAATTGATTTAGAAGAATTAGATAAACACCTATACTCCCTTAGTGATCAGCCGGATGCTATCCCCTATGTCACGTCATACTACGCAGAGCGTTGGGGGTTTTGTCTTACTCATCATCAAAGACAAGCCCTTAAGCCCGGAAAGTATAAGGTCCGGATCAACTCAAAACTCGAGCCCGGTTCATTAAGCTACGGCGAGATTCTCATTCCAGGCGAGTCAAAAGAAGAGATTTTTCTTTCAACCTACGTTTGTCATCCATCGATGGCGAACAACGAACTCTCTGGGCCTTGCGTGACAATTCATCTTGCGAAGTGGTTAGAAAGTCTTCCCAAGAGAAAGTATACCTATAGGATTATTTTCATCCCAGAAACGATTGGCTCTATTTCGTATTTAAGCCAAAATTTGGATCACCTTAAGTCTCATGTTGTGGCTGGTTTTAATATTACATGTGTTGGTGATGACAGAGCTTATTCCTACCTTCCCTCGAGAGACGGTAACTGCATCTCTGACGATATTGCCAAGCACGTGCTTAAGTGGATCGACAAAGATTATAAAAGCTACTCTTGGCGAGAAAGGGGAAGTGATGAAAGACAGTACTGTGCGCCAGGAATAGATCTACCAATCGCCTCTATCATGCGTACTAAATATGCTCAATATCCTGAATACCACACTTCGCTTGATGACTTGAAAGTCGTGACACCTAAAGGACTCGAAGGTGGCTACAAGGCGCTTCAGATGGCGATTGAAGTCCTAGAGAAGAACTGCTTTCCCAAAGTTACTGTTTTAGGTGAGCCACAACTTGGCAAAAGAGGGCTCTATTCAACAATTGGAAGTAAGACTAGCGTGGTCAGTACAAGGCTTATGCTAGATTTCATTTCGTTTTCAGACGGCAACACATCTCTTTTAGAAATAAGCGAAAAGTGTGAAGTACCAATATGGTCTCTTTACCCAATGCTAGAAAATCTATCCCAACATGGCCTAATTATAGAGAACAAAGTTCGAAATTGTCCTACAGGATAACCATTTTCATGTACCTGACTCTTTGCTATTGTAGGCGTCTTAATAAGCTTAATTAGTTAGAAGAACCCGTATGAAAACAAAGAAACTGAAAGTCGTTATTACTGGAGGCACAGGACTACTGGCTAGTAATATTGCACTCTACAAAAGAGACAAATGGGAGATTCTGCTCCTAACCAGAAACCACAGCCTAACCTTTGAAGGTGTTGCGTCAGTCAAAGCCAACCTGCTTGATCTCGACTCAACGCAAAGACTGCTAGAGAACTTCAACCCTGACCTTGTGATCCACACAGCAGGCCTTGCTAATGTTGAGGAATGTGAAGAGAACTATTATGTTGCCCACCTCGCTAACACAGTCATAACAAAAAATATTGCTCAAATCTGTTCACGTAAAAAATATAAACTTGTACATATTTCAACAGATCACTTCTCAAACCAAGAACTTGGTACTTCTAGTGAACTAGATATTGGTCTCCCGCTTAATGTTTACGCAGAAACAAAGCTGTTAGGCGAAAGCGCGGTTCATCGCTTTTGTGACAATGCAATTATTGTGCGAACAAACTTTTTTGGCTGGGGACATGAAAACAGAACGTCCTTCAGTGACTTTATTATTAATAATTTAAGAAACAATTCATCAATTACGCTTTTTGATGATGTTTTCTACACGCCAATATTTATCGATGAGCTAGTTGATAGTATAAACGGACTTGTCGAAGTTAATGCTACTGGCGTTTATAATATTGTAAGCAATAAAAAAATAACGAAGTATGAATTTGGATTAAAAATTGCTGAAGTTTTTACACTCGATCAAAACTTAATACAAAAAGGCTCCATCGCAGATAAAAGTCTCACCAAACGTCCACATAATATGGCTCTTGATAATAAAAAATTAGTAAAGACTCTTGGTGCAGAATTTAACTTTGATTATATTGGATCTATTAAAAAACTAAAGAATGTTGAATTTGAAGGACGAAATATTCGTCTTATCGAATCAATTAAAGACACTTTATCTCACAAAAAAGAACAAATTTTTTATGGCAAACAATTCATTCAAGAAGACGATGTCAGCAATGTCGTATCAACTTTAACAGGACCAAGCTTAACTCAAGGTCCAAAAGTTGAAGAGTTTGAAGAGTCTATTGCCAACTATGCAGGAAGTAAGTATGCGGTCTCCTTTGCCAATTTAACTTGTGGCTTACATGCAGCTTATCTAGCAGCTGGCATTGGCCCAGGTGACTATGTCATCACATCTCCGCTGACGTTTGTCTCTACTTCAAATGCGGCTTTGTTTTGTAATGCAATCCCACTATTTGCTGATATTGATCCGAAAACTTTAAATATTGATCCAGCCAAGGTGGAAGAGCTGCTAAAGAAATTTGGCAATAAGGTTAAGGCAATCGTAGCCGTTCATTTTGCTGGGCACCCATGCAATATGGAGCAATTAAACCTGGTCGCTAAAAAGTATAATGTTATTGTTTTAGAAGATTCTGCTCATGCTTTAGGTGGTTCCTATGAAGATGGTGACAAAATTGGCAGTGGGAAGAAATCGCTTATATCGGGATATTCATTTCACCCTGTAAAAAATATTACAACAGGTGAAGGTGGTGTGATGACCACAAATGATTCTGAGGTTTATAAGCAAATGTGCCGCCTAAGAAGTCATGGAATCACGAAAGGAAATGATCCTTTTAGTCTCAAAGATTTAGCTTTTACCGACGGCAAGAAAAACCAGTGGTATTATGAAATGCAGTCACTTGGTTTTAACTACAGATTGACTGAAATCCAATGCTCTTTGGGACTCGCACAAATAACTAAGCTAGACAGCTTAATGGCAAAAAGACGTGCCCTTGCAGCGCTATATGATGAGGGTCTAAAGAAGTTTCCATTCATTGAGGTTTTACAAGAAAAAACAAGGCATCTCAGTGGAAACCACTTGTATACGGTCAAGATTGATTATAAAAAAATTGGTCTTACACGAAATGAATTCTTTGCAAGATTTATCAAGCATGGAGTTCATCTCCACGTTCACTATATCCCTGTGTTTCTACAACCATTCTACAAAAATATTGAAGGACATGATCTCGCTTTGAAATGTCAGAATGTCTTAGATTATTACGACCAAGCTGCAACTCTCCCCCTTCACCCCTTACTGACAGAAGAAAAAATAAACTTCATTATTAATATATTTAATGAGTTCTAGTTCCAGTTTTTTGGTAAAAGAAGAGCTTTATCTAGAATTTCGATCTGTTTTAATTGAGCTAGGATATTTGGATTTAAATCATTTTTCCAAGCGTCGATATTCTCTTGTAACTGCTCTTTAGTATCAACGCCTATAATAACACCATCAGTTTCGACAAGACCCTTAACAAACCCTAAAGCCAAGCTTTTCATATTGATCTTATTTTCATGAGCAATGCTTTTTGCCTTTTGCAGAGGAATTGATAGTGACTTAAGTTTCGTTGGAAGAGCTTTTTCATCCATAAAGAAAAGTCCCTGTAAGAAGACAGAACGAATATAGATCTTCTTACCCTTTTTTCTCGCTTGGCTTATAAGTCTAACTTTCTTATCAGAGCAGTCAAAGATATTCATAGGAACTTGAATAGCTTTTATTAGTGAGTCATTTACGACTAGTTCGAGTTCATTATCATCATAGAGCGATACGGCTAATCCGAGGCAATTCTCTAGTATCTCATTTGTTTGCAGCAGTTTTTCTCTATTTTTTAAATAGTCATCAAAATGATGAAAGTAAAAATACCCAAGCCTGGGAACTTCGAGGTTATTCAAAGACTCTTGCAAAGAATCTTTAAGTGACACGTTTTTATCAATAAATTTCGAATGAACAGTGAAATCAAAGTCTAATTTTTTAAAACACTCTTTTAATATTTGTTCTGAATTTCCGTAAGCTTGTGCCGTATCGAGCTCTGTGACTCCATTCTTGTAAGCCAAGAGGAGAATTTCTAAAACTTGGTCGATCTTAACCTGTCCAAGACTATTATTGATTCCATAATCTAGACCAAACTGAGCGGTACCAAGGACTAAAGAAGACACTTACAAACAATCCCAGCTTAAAGGAGTTCCTTTTTTAAGATCTTTGGAAACTTTCTTGCCCAAAAAGTGATCCAAGTATTTGGGCGCCAAACCAAGTCCAGGTCTAATTGATCTTAGGTTTTCTGGCGTGAATTCATCTCCCGATTTCATATCTTTAGAAACGTAGAGAGTGCGCCTGAAAACAAGTGAGCGAGTTTCGGAATCACCTCTTTCATAAGAGATTTTACCAAGTGACTCCCAAGCTTTTTTAGATTCTTCAACCAAAAGTTTAAACTCTGCTGGCTCCATCGAAAAAGCTGAATCAACTCCGCCTTCTTGGCGAGAAAGAGTAAAATGTTTTTCAATCACTGTCGCACCTAAGGCGACAGCTGCAATTGCAACTCCGACGCCCATTGTATGATCAGATAAGCCAATTTCAACATTAAACAAATCCTTCATGTTTGGAATAGTGAGAAGATTGGCATCTTTGGGGCTAGAGGGATAGGCACTAGTACATTTTAAAAGGATTAGATCTTTACATCCGGCTTCTTTTGCAACTTGAACTGTTTCGGATAATTCAGTTATGCTGGCCATGCCCGTCGAAATAATTATTGGCTTACCTGTTTTTGCAACGGCGCGAATGAGATTGTGATCTGTATTTTCGAACGATGCAATTTTATAAAAATCGACATTCAACTCTTCTAAGAAATTTACCGCTGTATGATCAAACGGTGTGCTAAAGAAAAGCATACCACGTTCTTCACAGCGATCCTTAATTGGCTTATGCCATTCCCATGGGGTCATTGCTTCACCATACAGCTCGTACAAACTTTTACCTTTCCACAAAATTTTTTGATCCTGAATAAGAAATTCGTTGGTATTCAGATCGAGGGTCATAGTGTCGGGAGTATATGTTTGAATTTTAAAAGCATGAGCTCCGGCTGAAGCTGCAGCATCTATAATATCAAAAGCTCTTTGCAAAGAGTGGTTATGGTTACCAGACATTTCTGCGATCACAAATGGAGGATAATTTAAACCGATTTTATGTTTACCAATTTTTATTTCATTCATTTGATATCCTTAACTTTTTTACAAAATGGTTTTTATCGAATTGAAAGTTAGATTTTTCAAACAGTATCATCGATGCTTTATTTTCGCTTAGTACTGTTGCAAAAATAGTTTCCACGATTGAATCTTGCGCGAGTCTTTGCTCAGCCATTGTCATTAAATTGTAAGCAATTCCTTTTCCCCACAAGTCTGGTGAGATTGAAATTGAAACCTCTGCTTCCTTTTCTGAATCCATTAACACATATCGGACAGTGCCACATCTTTTACCGTTAAATAAGCCCATGTAAAAGTATACTTGGGACGACTCAAGAGTTTTATCAAACCAAGTATTATGCTCATCTTGGCTAACTAGATTAGCATTCAAGGAGTATTTATAAACAAGAGGGTCATTCCTCCACTCAAGAAGTATTTCTCTGTCTTCCTCAGATACATTTCTAATCTGTAGTTCAGTTTGTTTATTCACTAAGCAATTTATCCCTAATAACTTCTGCAACTCGACAAACACCCAATCCATCAACCAAAATAAAGCCATTATTTCTCATTTCCTGCCATAAAGCATCATTGCCCACCACCAGTTGGAAGAATTCCCTCCACTTTTGTGACGTCATCTTCTTTAAGTCTCCTAAATTATAGGCGACACCAGCGGCATGAAGCTGTTTACAGTTATTGACTTGGTTGTCTGCAACACTAAATATCGCTGATGCAACTCCAAGTGTTGCACGCTCCCACGAAGTAGCGCCACCTGCACCGATAAAAAGGTCTGTTTTAATCATAAGCTGGCTAAACTGTTTCGAAAGACCAAACAATTTAGACTTTGAATGCCTCGCAACTAAAGAGTTGAGTTCTTGATAATCTTTATGAGCAGAGTCTAAAACAAAGGTAAAAGAGTACCTTTTCCACATATCTTCATCAATTAGCGAGGCTATTCGAAAAGTATTACTATCAATATCCTTCCCTCCCATGAAGATCAGGATATCTTTCACAGGTCGTGTAAAGTTATTAATATCAACTTGATTATGCATATCTGCAAATTCTTGTCTTAACAGTGAATAGTTTGGACCCATTAAAAAAATAGAACTTTCTTTTAATGAACTGCTTTCATAGCCTATCTGGTCTGCACCCAGGTTTTGATCAAGAATTAGGTCGCACTGATGAGAGCGGTTTTGAAGGTCATCAATGACCATTACTTTGGAAGCGTGTACTTTACTCTCAAAACTCGCATCTAATGAATAATGATCAACAATAACTAAATCGACTTTCCCTAGACTACCTAGAACTTGATTCGTTTGATCCAGATCATCAATCAGATCGCTTCCCAACCAGTGATGATAGTCGTTACGCTCTTGAAAATTCAACTCTTGAGTCACTCCACCCATTAAGGTAAAGCAGCTAAAACTCTCTTCAATTAATTCTTTATTGAATCCCAAGTGATTTTTGGTGATAAAACTTATATCACATCCGGATTCTTTTAATTTACCAGCAAGCGTAAGACATCTCATGAGATGTCCCATTCCAATATGATTTCCAGAATCTACTCTAAATACAATTTTTTTCATTAGAGAATTTTTCTAAACACGGGCTTAACCGGCTCACCTATCAAATACTTTGAAAATCCATTATCGAGTGCCATTTTGAATATATCTAGTGATTCATTTACTGCTTCAACGAAAAAATCGACATCCTCAAATGTATGCGAAAAGCATGGTACAAAAACACCTTGAAACAATACACCTCTTTTAATCATTTCTTGCATCATCAATGTCCTTAATCCACTACAGTTCTCGAGGCTATTATTTTTGAAGGAAAATGCTATCATCCAGTTCGTATTTGAAATCTGAACAAACTCATTTAATCCTTTCTTTTGAATTAAAGCATTAACAAGGCCTATCAAATAATCACCAACACCATGATTGTGCTTAACCACGTTTTTAGTTTTAAATTCATTCATCGTAGCTAGACAGGCGGCCATAGCATGGGTTTCGCCACCATGAGTTGTCGAAATCAGAAATACTTTTTCTTGGCCAACTCTACTAATTCCACCAATCTCCATGATTTCTTTTTTTCCAGTAAGTGCGCAAAAGGAAAATCCGTTAGCTATACCTTTTCCCCAGGTAGCTAAGTCAGGCTCCACATTCATTTTTGTTAGTGATCCAGGATAGGACGTTTTAAAGCCCGTAATCATTTCATCCATTACATAGAGCGCACCATGTTTATGGCATATCTCAATTAACTTTTTAATATAGTCTTCTGGTTGTTGATGAGTTTTTTCTGGTTCCGATATAACACAAGCTATCTTGCCAGGATTTTTAATAAATAAGTCCTCAAGAGTATTTAGGTCTAAACTATTATAAGTGACAGTTAGATTTTTAAATTGCTCGGGAACTCCTTTATCACACGAAGTCTTCCCAATGAACCAATCATCGTAAGAGTAAAATGGATGATCTCCAGGAAAGGCTACCAACTCACGCCCAGTGTAGGCTCGAGCAAGTTTCATTGCAGCTGTAGTCGCAGTTGATCCGTTTTTAGAGAATTTAATCATGTCATGACAAGGGATGAGTTCTAAGAATTTCTCGGCCATTTCCATTTCAATAACTGCCGGTCTTTGAAAATTTACGCCTAATTCTAACTCCCTTTTAACAGCCTCTAAAACTGGTTCATATGCATGCCCAAGACTTACAGATGTTAATCCCATTGAGCAGTCCAAGAACTTGTTATCATCCAAATCCCAAACATAACTACCTTTACCGCGCGCAATAGCAGCAGGAGACATCAAGGGGAACTGATCATCTCCCTTACTATAAGTATGAGCTCCACCGGGAATCAATGAATGAATTTTCGAGCGATACTTATTCGATTTATCAAAATTGGTGATTTGACTTAACACTATGTATTTCCTTTTACGTATTTTTCGTTTCTTTGAAATTTAGAATTTTTATGACTTAACTCAGGATGACCCTGTAGGTATTTCACATATTCTTGAGTCGTAGCGTTTTCGCCACAAATCTCAACCAGATTAGTTAAAACTTCGTAATCTTCAATCGTATCCAGAGTCATTCTTATTTCGCCCCAATTAAAAGGATATTCAATGGATAGTAATTTATACTTGCCACAATCGCGGATATAAGATGTGACATGTTCTCTTTGTGATTTTAACTTTGCATTCTCCCATGCTTCTTTAAGTGAAGTGAAAGTAAAAATTTCAGCATCCATTCCATCTGGAAGTGTCGGATTCAGACAGTTCGATGCATAATCCACACCACTGGCTAAAAATTTTTCAATGAGATCATCAATAAAAAATGGATCAATCAATGGACAATCAGATGTTAGTCTGACGATATAGTCCGGTTCTAAGTCTTTAACTGATTGATAGAAACGATCGAGGACGTCATCGACATCTCCCTGGTAACATGAAAATCCCTGTGTCGCGGAGATTTTCTTAATCTGAGCAGCTTCAGGCTCCATGGTTGTTGCAAGAATAAAGTTGGTAATTAACTGAGATTGCTTGATTCGTTTTAAATGCAAATCCAAAACTGTTTGCATCCCGAGTTGTTTTAATACCTTTCCAGGTAGTCGGCTAGATGAAAAGCGAGCTTGTGTAATGGCTGCTATTTTATTTCCCAAACGATATATCCTTCACCATACAAACAGATTGACTTAAATCTGAATTCAAAAAATTTGCTTCATCAACGATATATCCTTGCTTTATATAAGCCTTGATCGCTGATTCATTTGATTTTTCAACACCTAGATAGATTTTTCTTATCTTTTTTTGGTTCAATGTTTTTTCAATAATCTGAGAAATTTCTGAAAAGACTCCACGTCCCCTCCACTCTTCAGCGCCAATGAGAACACCTAGCACTGCAAACCGTTTCTCAAAATCTATTGGTTCAAATTTAATGTTTCCAATATGCTGCATGCTTTCGTTAAAAAAAATACCTAAAAATAAAGCTGTCTGACTTTCATACTTTTCTTGCGCATATTTTTTCAAACTTTCAAGGGTTACGTCCTGCTTGGCGTATTCGATATAGTTAGTTGTTACAGGATTTGAAAACCACGATAAATAATCTTCCCCAACCAGTTCCGGTGTCAGAACTTTAAGCGTAAATCTCTGTGTTTTTAAATTTGAAAACGCCTTTACCATAGCACAAAGATGCCATAAAATTGACACGATTCAAACTGGGCTTTTGAAAAAGAGAAGCATGTGGCCAATGAAACGATAGATGTCATTATTCCTGTCTATAACGGGGTTCCCTTTGTAGAGAGAACCTTGCAAGGCGTAATTGACCAGACTCTCAAGCCGACTCGGATCATCATCGTTAACGATGGATCAACTGATGACACGCTGGTTAATCTTAATCAGATTAAAGATGCTCACCCAAACCTGACCATAGACATTATTAGCAAGTCTAATAGCGGTCATAGCTCAGCAACCAATGTCGGCATTAGGGCTTCTAGCTCTGATTATATAGCCCTCGTTGACGCTGATGATCTTTGGCATCCAACGAAATTAGAAAAACAAATTTCAGTTTTTAATAAAAGCTCTGACCCCAAACTGGGCGTTGTCTACACAGATTACGTTAATATCGACCAAAATGACGCAACTCTACCGGACTATCCCACTGTAAAACTAGACCCAACAGCAAAGGGCAGAGTTTTCGAAACTCTACTTCAAAAAGGAAACCTCATCCTAGGGAGTAATAGTGCTGTCCTCATGAAGCGCCAAGTATTTCTCGATCATGGATTTTTTGATGAAAATCTAAGATGTGGTGAGGATTGGGAAATGTGGATCAGAATCGCTCAAACATATCATTATGATTTTTATCCTGAAGTTTTAACTTACATTCGACGCCATAGTAGCAATCTCTCAAACCAAAAGATGCTTCACTGTCGTTCAGATCTCTATATTATGCATAAATGGAAAGAAGATTTTTTGAAACTTGGCGGGACTAGATTCATCGTGGATTATTTATCTAGAATAACTTTTGGCAATCAAGCGAATCTCTTTTTAAATTCTGAATACAAATTTCTGTTAACAACAATAAGCGAAATCGCAAGTTTTCCTCTACCAAGACTATTAATAACGTGGGGCTTTTTTAGAAAAATAAGAAAGAAAATATTTAAAGTAATTCGTACGAAATCATTAAAAAGTTAAAGTCTCCTTTAGCAAATCAATTTTATCTCTAATATCATAGTGGTGATTTCCGACAAAAAGACCATTTGAATCAATCCACTCTGCATTACTCAATTTACCTACAACTTCATAGTCAAAATATTTCACGACTTCATTCTTTGCAAAATTACCGGCAACCACCGGACGACATTCAATCTTATTCGCTGAAAGTTTTTCAACCAAGTGCTTACGCTCAATTCCCGCATCTGGCCTAATCAACATTGCAAAACCAAACCAACTCGACTCTCCTAATTCTTTTTGAATATTAACAATCGGATGGTTAGAAAAAATTTCCTGAAAATATTTGGCATTTTTTCTTCTCAACTCAATAAAAGATGGAAGTTTCTTTAATTGCTCTTGCCCGATTGCCCCCTCCATTTCCAATGGTCGTACATTATAACCAGGCAATACAAAGCGGAAGGCTTCTGCAAATGGATCTTCACTTTTTGAACCGCAAATTAAATTATCTTGTGGTAAATTCCTAGTCCAACCATGCGCACGCAAACATAATAAGATTTGATGGATCTCTTCATCATCTGTAACCAACATTCCACCTTCCATAGTTGAAATATGATGACTAAAAAATGATGAAAATGTTCCCATCAAGCCAAATGTTCCGGCTTGTTTTCCTTTATAGGTTGCACCTAAAGACTCGCAGTTATCTTCCAGCAATGTAATATCTTTACCACTTATCATCGCTTGAATTTTTGTAAAGTCGTTTGGATTACCCAAAAGGTTGACTGCTAGAATCCCTCTAGTATTTGGAGTGATTGCTTTTTCCAATGCTGCAAGATCAAAGTTTAGAGTTTCGAGATCGATGTCGACAAATTTGATTTTAAGGCCGTATTGATAGAGAGGGTAATAAGTGGTTGGCCATGAAACAGCAGGAACGATAACTTCATCACCTCGTTTCCATGGATTTTCCTTTTTATAGAACATAGCCCCAATCATGATGAGATTTGCAGATGAGCCAGAATTAACCATCACGCAATACTTGCTACCAGTATATTGGGCGAATTGTTTTTCAAAAGTGAAAACTTCTTTTCCCATAGAATACATTCCAGAAGACATAACTCTTTGGATTGCTAGCTCTTCTAATTTATCCCAACTTGCTGTCGCCAATGGATAATTCACGCGTTCTCCGATTCTAGAAAGAATTCATATGCCTTTTGAATGCCATCTTTAAGATGAACTTTTGCTTTCCAACCAAGCTGATCATTAATCTTAGTGCTTACCAATTTTCTCTTCATACCTTCAGGTTGATTTAAATTATGAGTGAACTCACCGTTATAACCCATAACTTCACCAACAATTTGGTAATAGTCATTAATCGAATGGTCCGCTCCTAATCCGACATTAACAACTTCTGGAATGTCGCTCCAATTTTTTAATGCAAAGAAAACATAGTCTGCGAGGTCACCTGCATACATAAACTCACGTCTAGCATTTCCGCTGCCCCATATCTCTACATTTTTCTGATTACTTTTAATGGCATGGTGAATTTTTTTTATAACTGCTGGGATCAAGTGTGAGTTGGATTCTGAAAACTTGTCCCATCTCCCATACAAGTTGCATGGAATTAGCGTTTTAAAATTAGATGATTTTTTTTCAACATTAATAAATTGTGCAAGTTTAAGTGCTGCAATTTTAGCTATTGCATAGCCCTCATTGGTAGGCTCAAGCGCACCAGTAAGAATCAGGTTTTCATCTAATGCTTCTTGATGATCTTTTGGGTACATACAAGAACTACCCATATTCAAAAATTTTTCAACACCAACTTCATGGGCAGCCAGAAGGACATTTTTCCCCATTTCTAGGTTTTCAGTTAGAAACCTCACGGGCTCTTTCATGTTGGCTTGAATACCACCAACCAAACCGGCACAGTGAATAACGACATTGGGTTGATGCACTTCAAAGTACTTCTTCACATTCGCCGGGTTGATTAAATCTAGCTCAGTTCTAGCAGGAGTTAGAAAGGAATAACTCTGTCTATTTGGGTTTTCCAAAATATTTTTACCAACCATGCCTGTAGCACCAGTAAGTAGTATTTTCACTTATAAAACCCTAAATCCCTTATTGATTATATTTTTAATTAGATATTATATCTCGAACATAAATATCGTAGTCAGATTTTCCTGTACAGCTTGCCAATATTTCTTCTTTGCTAATCCATCCATTGTTGAATGCAATTTCTTCCAAACAAGCGATTTTTAAACCTTGTCTTTTTTCGATTGTTTCAACAAATTGGGCAGCCTCAAGTAACGTCTCACAGGTTCCGGTATCAAGCCATGCAAAGCCTCTTCCTAAAGGTTGAGCCCGTAAAAGATTTTGCTCTAGATATGCCCTGTTCACACATGAAATCTCAAGCTCCCCTCGATTTGAAGGCTTTATAGATTTGGCTATTTCAATTACCTTGTTGTCATAAAAATAGAGTCCCGTAACGGCCCAACTTGACTTAGGTGATTTTGGTTTTTCTTCTATTGAAATAGCTCTAAAGTTATCGTCAAATTCTAGTACTCCAAAATGTTCTGGATTTTTTACCTTATTAACAAAAACGGTGGCTCCTATTTCAGTTGCAGCAGCAGCCTTAAGCATAGGTGTAAAGTTTTGACCGTAGAAAACATTATCTCCCAGTGCTAAACAAACAGGATCTTTTCCAATAAATTTCTCGCCAATGATAAAAGCCTCTGCAAGTCCATTTGGTTTTTGTTGCGTTTCGTAGTGAAGATTAATTCCAAATTGTTCTCCGTCGCCAAGCAACCTTTTAAATTGTGATTGATCTTCTGGAGTTGTAATGATGAGAATTTCGCGTATACCGGCTAACATTAAGACAGATATAGGGTAATAAATC
>CAYGQW010000015.1:0-24621 GCA_964352175.1 uncultured Halobacteriovorax sp. | reverse complement strand
GATTATTGGCATGTCTGGTGGTGTAGAAAACTCTGTACCCCCTATAATTAAAAAAAAAAAAGGCTATAAAGTCATTGGCATGTTCATGAAGAACTGGGAAGAGGAAGATGAAAATGGTGTTTGTCAGGCTTCTAAAGAATACGCCGATGTGATTAAAGTTTGTGAGAAAATTGATATTCCATATTACTCAGTAGAGTTTGTAAAAGAGTATCGAGATAATGTTTTTGCACACTTTCTAAAAGAATACGAAGAAGGACATACACCTAATCCAGATATTCTGTGTAACCGCGAAATTAAATTTAAAGTTTTTTACGATAAGGCTCGTGAACTTGGCGCAGACTTCTTAGCGACAGGGCATTACTGCCAAACCGATGGACAGGGACATCTCATCAAGGGAGCTGACCAAGGTAAAGACCAAACCTACTTTCTTTACGCAGTAAAAAATGGTGTGCTAAAGAACGTTCTCTTTCCAATTGGTGGAATGCAAAAGAGCGAAGTTCGCGCCATTGCTCAAGAGTTTGATCTTGCTACAGCGACTAAAAAAGACTCGACAGGAATTTGCTTTATTGGTGAGAGGAATTTTAAAACTTTCCTATCTCAATATTTACCGTCAAAACCAGGAGAGTTTAAGCTTTTATCTGGTGAAATTGTTGGCAAACATGATGGCTGTGCTTTTTATACGCCAGGACAAAGAAAAGGCTTAGGCCTTGGCGGGCAAGGCGAGCCATGGTTTGTTGTGGCCAAAGATGTCGAGCAAAATATTGTTTATGTAGAGCGCGGTGAAAGACATCCTGCCATGTACTGTGACGAATTAACTGCCACGGATATTGATTGGATCGATCCAGAGTTTAAAGTCGAAGGAGAGTTGAGGCTTAAGGCCAAAGTGAGATATCGCCAGGCCGATCAAGAGTGCACTCTCAAGCAACTTGATGATGGAAGACTACATGTTCGTTTTGATATCCCTCAAAGAGCTGTTACCCAAAGACAGTCAGTCGTTTTTTATCAAGGTGATATCTGTCTTGGTGGCGCTATGATTGAAAATGCAGGTGAAAATTATTTCCAAAGAAATGAGCAGCTTCCTAAAAAAGTCGGGCTCTAGTTACCAATAATCCTTACGATTAAAATCAAACTGATTCTTTTCTTTATCTAAGTGAGAGCGCAACTCGAATGCCTTACAGTCTTCGCCACTTTCATTCTTAACCAGAACTGACGGCATCATGATCGACTTAAATCCATAAATGCGACAGCCTCTTGGTCGACTTGGCTCATAGGTAGATTGATAATGTTTGCACTTTAAGCAATTGGGCTTATCCATAAAGCTATTATCTCAATATCTTAGGTTTATTTCGTCCCGGCATGCTCTGCCGCTAGGTGCCCATAGTTTTGACAGGTGCCGCATTGATGTCAGCTAGACTGAGTTCGCGATGACATAACTGACTGAAATTAAATAGATCCCAGCCAAGCTTTTGTGGCACTAAGTCTGCAATATAATTAATGAAATACTTGGCATGGCCAATTAATGAAGGATACCTGCCCCATGAATCATGATCACGAACTAGACAAGGACAAACATGACAACGTGGTGAGTTTTCCTTTTGGAGGCTTACAACGAAGCTCTGTATCAAGTCCTGCCAGTGAGCTTAATGATCCCATTGAAGAGCTTCTTAATGAGTTCTCTGACTGGGAAATTGATGAGGAAGAGTGGGAGCCAAGCTTTAGCCTCACTGAACAAGAAATCAGTGAAATGTACTCTCTAGGTACCGATCAGCCTTCCTGTGAAATGGAGCTGCTCAATTGCCAAATTGACCTCTTGGAAGACGTTACAAAACGCATGAAATTTTATCTCGATGAAGTCGAGCTATTTACCCAGTTTATAAAGGATAGATAGACATATTTTCGCTACGCGCGAACTGGAAAATCATAGACTTTTTCCGTCACATCCCTTAACTTTCCAAAGTATTCAAATTGCCCAGGTGGCGAAATTGGTAGACGCACTACCTTGAGGTGGTAGCGAGTAACATCGTGCTGGTTCAAGTCCAGTCCTGGGCACCATATTTAATAGAAAAAGCCAGACTGATGTCTGGCTTTTTCTATTTTGATAAAACTTAAGATGTGCATGAGACCGGCTAGAGTAAAGGCTTCTCACAAAAGGTAGGCGTAGAGTCTACCGGTGTGTGATGAGTACCATCTTGATCGAAGTAGTTTAACCAAACAAGAGACTCAAAACTCTCTTGATAGGCTATGATTCCAACCATAAACCAAGCAGGGATTGCATTGTTGTTCGGCAATCCAAAGAATCTCTTCATATCATAATCATTTAAAGCAAACTGAAGGGCAGTGCCAAAACTATAGGCAAATCTAAAGAGATATTCACCTTTAGGTAGAAGGCCGAACCTTGTCGGGTAATCTTGATTAAATTTTATATAAAGGTTTTTTGAGTTTCTTACATCCTCAATTTCAACAATAAGAGAGCTATCCCCATCTCCTTTACAATACCAATTACCGAAAGCAACATTTTGATTGGAAAGAGCTACTTGAGTCCAAGATAATAGGATTAAAAGGATATAAGTTTTCATGAAAGTACCATAGATTTTACTTCTATTTTAGTTACAGCGAGTCGGTGATCCCATTCTCCAATCAGTTGATACAGCAACTGCTCCAAACGGAGTAACGTCTAAACTATTTGAATTAAACTCTCTACCTGAAAATGTTCCTACAAAATCTTCAGAGAATTGCATGCTGATTTCAACGGGATGAGAGTTAGTTAATTTAAGGTTCCAAATGAAATCGATGCAGTGAAAAGAAAATGGGGAGATTTTAGTTACTATAGGTCTTTGGTTTTTCTTAATGAAGTCTAGATTCTTTGAGAATTGAGTCATGTTGTAATCAGGAATAGTTTTAATAACTGAAGTGAATAACCACTCATCGTCATTTGTACGTACATCAAATGTTGACTCAGTGAAGTCAATATTTGCCATCTTCTTTTTTAAGCCAAGCAATCTTCCTGAGATTAATCCGGCAAAACTGGTAAGACGAATTCGAGCTGCATAATTAAGAAGTTTCGTTGGATTTTCTTCTAAAACGACAGGCAATGTAACTGTGATTTCTTTGTATGGGCCTTTTATTGTTTGGATGCTTCTGTTACCAATATTGAAATGAACTTTAGCCATATCACCTAAATAGATCGTCACTGGAACTTTGTTTTGATTATCTATAAAGGTTGTGTCTACTAAAAGTCCGTCCGGTAGAAGCGACTTTACATCCGCTTGATCAACGTAAATGGTTGCTAAAAATCCTTCAGACTCACCGCTACCGTAGGACTCAATTGTCGCAAATGTTGAAGTACTTAGAATCATAAATAAACTGAGAATGATGAATTTCACTGTAGACCTTAAAAAATGAGTTTAAGTTATTTTTTGCAATAAAATTAGCTACTTAATTTCATAATTATGTCTCTTATCAAGGATGGAAATGTTTAAGTCAATTAAATATTTAGTATTTATTTAAATTTCTCTATTTTTGGTTATTTTTACACTGATTCGAAAGGAAAAGTTCCCAATAACCAAAGAGTCATAAATAAATGGTTATTTTGTGATGAAGACTTTTATGAGCCTTCTTATCATATTGATATCATGCCTCTTTATACTTGAGCTTAATTGAACGGTACTGTCGACCGATAAGCTTATGAATTAAAAAGCCTTGGGGGCTGTAATGAAGACTTTGCTAAACACTTTTCTATGCCTTGCTTTGCTAAGCGCATGCAATGAACAGTCGCCATCTAAGCGAGGAGTTGCTTCCGTCAGTGTCAATGCTAGTCAACCAGCAGTCGAACAAGGTGAAATTTGGGGAGAAAAAGAAACTGCCATGATGCAGACGATAGCCCAGGTTTTTCATGACACTCTTGTTGAATCAACTGGTAACGATGAGTTGATGAAACGAGATGCCCATCCAAAGCATCATGGTTGCGTAAAGTCTGAACTAACTATTGATAATAAGAATCTGCCAGAAAGCTTAAAGGTTGGATTGTTTGGCGCTAACAATAGTTACCCAGGGTTAATACGATTTTCTAATGGTGATCCCGATTTCACTAAAGCGGACATTGAAAAAGACATTAGGGGAATGGCGATGAAATTTTTTAATGTTCCATATTCAAATTATTTACAAGATATTGAAGTCGAAGAAGGTGCGAATACTCACGACTTTGTATTTATGAATGCTGACTCGTTCTTTATACCCAACCCAAAAGCTTATGAGAAGTTTATGAAGGCAACTCAAGGCCGTTTTGGTGTCTTAGGTTATTTGGCATTTCACTGGAAAACATTAGGCTCAATTTTAAAATCAAGAGTTCAGGTCGCGAACTCTTTAGATATTGATTACGCTAGTGCTACTCCTTACAAATTAGGCAACACTAGTATGAAAATGAAGATGGTTTCTTGTAAAAAATTAAAAGATCTTATACCGGAAAACCCACGTCATGATTTTCTAGGTGAGGCTTTAGAGCTTACTTTGGCAAAAGAAGAGGGTTGTTTTGATTTTTATGTTCAACCGAATAAAGATCCAAAAAAGAACGACATCGAAAATGCAATGGTAAAATGGAGCGAAAAAAAATCACCGCTGATTCACGTAGGAAAACTTAAAGTTAATATGCAAACAGGTTTTAGAACAGAAGAAGAAATGACTTCTTGTGAAAATTTAACTTTTAACCCTTGGCGTGCTCCAAAAGAAAACAGACCCCTTGGAGGTGTCAACAGAATTCGTCTCGAGGTTTATCTTAATCAATCAAAACTTCGCCATGACTATAATGGAATAAAGTAAGTTGATCTTTTAGTCGATTTCAAGATCAACAATCACAGCTCTGTGATCAGAAACAAATACTTTTCGATCGCCATAGCGATGCACATCGACACTCCACCTTGTTACTGAGAAGGGTGAACCCTTTGACAGTAAAACGTGATCAACGCGACAATCGGGGAAAACGGTGTCCTTCTCAATATTGCAGGCATCATGAATAGAGTAAGGAGTGTTGGCTAGATAATTGATTGTATCAACCTTATAAAAAGTATCTTCAAATAAGTCTTTCTTTAAAAACTCTAGTCCTTCCATATCTGGCTTTAAATTTGTATCTGCTGCAAAGATGATAGGAATATTCTTTTTGATAAGATGCTCATTAACCATAATGGCACTTGGGTTTTTATTCTTGGTTGAATTATCAAAATGCGAACCGACAAAAGCGAAGTCTAGGCTTGATTCTTTATCTCTAAGTTCTGTATAGCGAAGTTTTCTTGGGATACCAAAGCGCCAACCAAAACTAAAGCGACCAGCTCGAGGCCCTAGCCAAAAAGAGTAGTGTTTTCTAACTTCAAAACGATCTTTTCTGATAAAGAGAGCTGGATCAGCGTAGTTTAAAATCAGACCATCAGAGTAAAGAACTTCATATTGATCACCAAGTCTTTTATTGATTTTGAAAAGTTGTCTCTTGGTTCTAAATTCTTGAAAGCTGATGATGTCGGGATTACTTCTTTTAACCGTATCAACAATTTGATCAACACGTGTTTTAAACTTATCAAAGTGATCCTTGTCGCCACAAATATCGCACATGGTATTGAAGGTCATGACTCTTAAAGGAGTCGCATAGATTGAAGTTGAGAGTAAGAGAGCTAAAAAGGTGAGTAGAGTTTTCACTTACCATGCCCCAGTATTTTGCATTTCATTCCATGGAGCCTGAGGCGTTAAAGCTTCGCCTTTTTGCAATAGTTCAATGGATTGCCCGTCTGGAGACCTTATAAAGGCCATATAACCATCGCGTGGTGGGCGGTTAATAGTCACACCCGATTTTTGAAGTTGATCACAGGTGGCATAAATATTATCGACTAAAAATGCCAGATGACCAAAATTTCTACCCTCGCTATACTCTTCAGCTTGATCCCAATTATGGGTTAGTTCAATTTCAGGTTCTCCCTGAGCTGTCGCTAAAAAGACGAGAGTAAATTTACCTTGAGGGACTTCCTTTCGACGTATCTCTTTAAGTCCAAGTTTGTTGATATAAAAATCAAGGGCACGATCTAAATCTTTAACTCTCAACATAGTATGCAAAAACTTCATTTTGGCCTCGTTTTACTGATCATTTTCAGCAGTTTAGGGGATATAAGTCTTACCGTCCAAATTGATGCTGAGCAGGATTTGGAGTACAACCTGCAGATGAAATTATTGCTTTTGTTAGTACTTCCAAGCCTTTGTTTTGCCACTATCTTTGATACTGACTCGCGCTACGAGGCTAGGACTGAAGCTCGTGCAGAAATTGTCGAGTTAGCTCGTTCAGTGCCAGCTCTTTTTCGTACAAGTGCTCTAAAAAAACGCCTCGATGGGGATTTTGACGGCGTCAATTGGAGCTCTAATAATATGGGGTTTTGTAGTGATGTTAAGTTTGCTAATCAGCCACATATGGCAAATTGCTCAGCTAGTTTAATTTCTCCAACTTTAATACTAACTGCTGCACATTGTGTTGATAATCAAAAGCAAGGTTGCGGGGATTATAAGATTGTTTTTGATTATGCAGTAGGCGAAAGCACTAATGTTTTTAAAGCTGAAAATGTATATGGCTGTAAGCAAGTTCGATATTTTAATTTTGATCAAACTCTAAAATCTGATGATATTGCGATTATTGAATTAGATCGCAAAGTTCTTGATCGCCGTCCCGTTATCATTAGCAAGAAAGATTTAAATCTGAATCAGAATCTTTCAATGATAGGCTATCCTTTGGGACTTCCACAAAAAGCTGATGATGATGGAGAAATAACTGCTATTGATGCAAAGAATAGATCATTCCGTCATAACCTGGATACTGTTTCGTGTAATTCTGGCGGTCCTATTTTTAATGAAAACGGTGAGCAGGTTGGAGTTTTGGTTCGTGGGACAGGTCCGAATCAATCCAAACGTGAAGGTGAGAACTGCATGGAATGGACAGCTGCTAAGGAGACAGACTTTGCTGAAGCAAATTCAATTACACATTTAAAGTCGATACTAAAGCCTCTCGGAGTTACCTTAGAGTAGGCTTTTTCGCTAGTTTTGAAATCAAAATGACAAAACCACCTGTGATAAACATCTGTAGTGAGTAGATCGCGCCAGGAATTGTCATGACTTCATTTTGTAAAAATGTCGCAGCTATCATAATGGCCAATGTTCCATTTTGAATGCCACATTCTAAAACAATGGTTTTTACTTGGGACCGGTGAATATTAAGTAGCAAGGCTAAAATTAAAGCTAGAACCATTGTTATGATATTGAGTAACAAGGTGGCAGAGCCACTAATTTCCATATAAGGAATAAAGTTTGCGCGCTCTTTAAAAATAGCCGCGAAAACAATGAGAATAAAAAGTCCGACAGCTACTTTTGATAAAACTGCTTCAAGCTTTTGCGCTAGTTGAGGCTTTTTCTCGTTAAGTAGCAATCCGGTTAATACTGGAATCGAGGTAATGATAAAAATACCCGCGATACTCTTAAAGATTGGAAGTTCTACACTACTGGCTTCTAAAAAGTGTTGTAGCGACCAATTAACAATTAGAGGGATCGTTACAACACTGGCCAAACTTGTCACCGCCGTAAGTGCAATTGAAAGAGCAACATCGGCCTGACTGAGCTTGGCGTAGACATTTGATGTCACACCACCTGGGCATACTGAAATAATCATTATTCCCACTGCTAATTCGCCTTTTAGGCCAAAGAAGCTGATCACGCCAAAGGCAATAAGTGGAAGTGTTAAAAATTGGCAGAATAAACCAAGTGCAAAAGCTTTTGGTTTGATAAAGATTTGTTTAAAATCATTAATGGTTAAGCCAAGCCCCATAGAGAACATAATAATGGCGAGTGCTATAGGTAGAAAAATTTGAGTAATGATATTCATAAAAATCTCTTAATTAATTATCTTCTGAGTACCTAGGTGGAGTTATAAGCCTCGCACCTCTTCTAAAAGTTAAATACGACCAAGCCCACTGTGCAAAAACCATGGCTCTATTTCGCATCCCAATGAGGTAATAGAGATGGACAAATAGCCAAGCAAACCAAGCAATTGTTCCACTGAATGCAATATTTCCAACTTGTACTACGGCTTTCTTTCTACCAATCGTGGCCATCTGGCCCTTATCGAAATATTTGAAATTAGGACGAGTTCGTTTAGTTAGATCAGCTTTTACTATTTTCTTTATATATCGTCCTTGTTGTATCGCAACAGATGCCACTCCAGGTAGAGTTGATTGACCATCTTGAAAAGATGCCATATCTCCTAAAACCAATACACTCGGATCTTCTTTTAAGGAAAGAGTGGAGTTAATAATAACTCTGCCGCGATTATCTAGCTGCGTTTTTAATACTTTTGCTAATGGAGATGGAGTTACTCCGGCACTCCAGGCAATTGTGCTTGCATCTATCACGCCATCTTCTAATACAACCTTATTATCATTGATTTCAATGACTCTTGTATTTGTTAGAACTGTGACCCCCATACCTTCGAGATCTTTCTGTGCTTTTTGACTTAATTTTTGATTAAAACTTGGAAGGATTCGAGGGCCTGCTTCAATCAAGATAATTTTTGATTCATCTGGCTTAATATGACGAAAGTCTGCTCTTAGAACCTGGTGAGCAATTTCGGCAAAAGATCCCGCTAGCTCTACTCCTGTGGGACCTGCTCCAATTAGAACAAAGCTCATATGCATCTTTTTTTCTATATCAGTTTTAGCTTTTTCTGCATTTTCATAAGCGATGAAAAGTCTTCGTCTTATTTCAGTTGCATCTTCAAGGCCTTTTAAGCCAGGTGCCTTGGCTGCCCATTCTGTATTACCAAAATAAAAATTCTTAGCACCTGCAGCCACAATCAGAAGATCGTAGTTAAAACTATTCTCGTTTGTTGTAACAACCTTAAGTTGCCGATCAATATCTATTACTTCTTCTAATCTAACTTCGATATGTTTACTGTTTCTAAATTGTGAACGAATTGGTGCAGCGATGTCAGCAGGATTAAGTCCTGCTGTAGCAACTTGATAAAGTAGTGGTTGAAATAAATGATAGTTATGACGATCAATAATTGTGACTTCAACTTCTTTAAAGCTCATCAGGCTTTTTGCGGCATTCAAGCCACCAAAGCCTGCTCCTATAATGACAACCTTCATGGTGAAAAAAGCTCCTTCGCCGTGATATAAGTATTAACATGGGCTTTAATCGAATCTTCAATAGGTTCAGCATATCCACCACCCATGGCAATGGCAACGGGGATTCCTTTTGCTTGGCATTGCCCAAGAACAAGTTGATCTCTTTGTTTTAAGCCTTCAAAACTCAAGGCCAGATGACCTAGCTTATCGCTAAAAAGCGGATCGACTCCAGCTTGATACATAATGAGCTGCGGTTTTGTATCAAAGACGATCGGTAGCGCTTGTTCAAGCTTTGTTAGGTACTCATCATCTTGGCATTGGTTAGGAAGTCCTATATCTAAATCTGAATTAATTTTTTTAAATGGATAGTTTTTTTCTCCATGCATACTAAAGATAAACACTCCGGGCGTTCCTTGTAGCATCGAAGCATTGCCATCTCCTTGATGCACATCCAGATCAACTATTGCTAATTGTGCGATTTTATTTCTTTGCTTTAAAACATGTGTCGCTACCGCAAAGTCGTTAAAGACACAAAATCCTCCACCATAATTTCGGTGAGCATGGTGTGTTCCGCCGGAGAGATTACCTGCAAACCCATTTTCTAAAGCGTACTTGCAAGCGGCGAGAAAGCCACCAACAGATGACCTCGAGCGCAGTGGCATTGTGGGGGACCAAGGAAAGCCAATCTTTCGTTGCACTTTTGGATCGAGAGTTCCATGCATAATATGGTCTACGTAATCTCGATCGTGAGCAAGGTACAGATCTTTTACGTCGATGAGTGGAGCGGCATAGATTTGGTCGTTTCTAAGAATATTTTGCTTAACCAATTCTACTTTTAAAAGTTGGTATTTATGCATAGGAAAGCGATGTTTTTCTGGTAGTAAAAGTGAATATTGATCAGATTGATAAACGCGCATTAAAATTGATGGCTAATTAAATTAACTTCAAAATCGGCAGGGACTTTATTGATTTCAAAAAATGTTCGTCCAATTTCAAGACCGTCTGAAGTGGTGATTAAAACTTTCCACTGACCTTCATCATAATTCTGTTTAAAAGCATAACCTCGAAAACCATCTCGTCTTCCGCCTGTAATTGTAAGTGGAATCCGATCCGTTCTCATCCAACCTTTTGAGCTTTCCCACCACCATTCAAGATAAACAGTGTCGGCGAAACCTCCAGGAGCAAAGATTCTGGTGAAGACATGTACCTGATCACCAGGTTTTGCCTCAAATGGCTGACTTTGATCACTCCAGAATTTCCACCAAGGTGAACTTGTGAAGGTGAGATATCTTGTGCTGCCATCCATTTGAACTTTTTCGACTTTATGATAGACACCAATTTTTTTCAATGAAAGTGGGACTGGAGGGAAAATCCTAAAAAGATACATTGCTAGGAAAAAAATGGATAATGCACCTGCAATCTTAATCTGAGGTTTTATTGATAAGTTGTTTTGTCTGAGCCTTAACCATAAAGTAATCAAAGCGAGATAAAAGAAAATGCCGATGGCAAAAGGAATTGCTCCCATACGACCAATTAGAGTTGGTGCTAAAATCACCGTAAAACTAATTAGGCAGGTATGAATTAGTATGGCAGGAATTAGATTGTGCTTTAAAAAAGCAGGCCTGAATTCATTCAGTAAGAGCAAGACAGATAAGAAAAACAAAAAGATTAATGAATTTATGAGAGTGCCTGATTTGAAAAAATAAAGCGTAAAGGCATTGAGAAGAGCTCCAAGAGCAAAATGGAAAATGTCTTCTTCCCATGCAGAGAATTTTTTGATGATGGGATGTGATGGAAGGAGAGACTCTAATGTTTTGCCCTCGGCATTGATGAGAAAAAATCCAACAGCTACTAAGAGGTATAAAACTTGGGTGACCAGGGTGAGTATGTCGTCAACTTCTTCTAGAGTTAGAATATCAAAAAGAAAACCCGCAATAAAAAAGATTAAAGCATGGTAGGGAGTAGTGATCTCCCAATACTTATGAAAATTCTTTTTTAATAGTTCCATCGAATTGACTAAGGTCTTTGTAAAGCAGAGTACTTAAGATTTACTTCTTGAGATAACCAATTCTTATCTTTTGAGAGTTCAAAGAACTTGTCACAATAAAGAGTTGGGTTTCCATGTGGGAATACGCCTTTTCCAAGTCTAAAGTTCACACAGGTCTCAGCATAAAAACTGATATATTCTGGAATGTGTTGAAATAAGAAGTTCGTAACGGTATCTCGTTTTAAAATATTGCCAGAATCAAACAGAGCATCAGGTAAAGGGTCTAACTTTGCTAGTCTACCCAATAGTGATTTACGCCTCTCAAAGTCTTGAGAAATCTGTTTTAACATAGACCAAGCCAGGTTAAATGTTTTTCCTACAGACGGTCCATCTAACAGGTAAGTTGTTAAGTAGAGATCTTCATCACTGGTTGAAATATAATTGAAAGCTTTTAGAATTCGATAAGAAATACTTTTAAGTTCCTTGTTGGCACTGAATAGACCTCTTTCAAAAAGAGGCTTCATTGCTTCCATACAGCTAGGATTGACGACATTAGATATCACTTGAGTAACTTTATCAGTGTCTTCAATGGAAATAAGTCTTGGAGCAATTGTATTAAGCACCCAGCCTTGAATAAAGTTTTTGCGACAGTAAAATTTCGCAACATCTTGTTTGAGCGCGAGGGATATGTAGGGAGTGATATCTGTTTTAGGATCATATGTAACAAGAACTTCAGCCAGCAAAGTTCCATTATCTAAATTCTTTCTTCCAAGATCCCACGATTCTTTAGCATGAGCTCGACAATGGCTTAGGCTCTTGACGTAACAATCCTTTAAATATTCCAGAATATAGACTTCGCGCTTGGTGTGAAAAAAAGCATCATCTCTAAGTTCTGGCCAATCGCTTAAATATTGAACGTACTCAAAAGTACTCTTGTCGAAGTCTTTTTTGTTCTTCAGGTGAACCATATAATCGGTCGCCATATGGCTCAGCATCTCGCTCCAAACTTTTGTTCGCTCACTAGGCCTGATGTCACGAGAGTGATTTAAGAACTCCTTATAAGATTTTTGTCCTTCAAGAGCCTGCAAGTCCTCGAAATTATAAAGATTGGCAGCGCTTAACGAGCCGGAAAGTGCAAAAAAGGAGATAAGTGCAGTACAAAAGTATTTCACTCCTAAATTATAGAAAATACGTAGGAGTTCCGTCAATAAAACTAAATATCCGCGCAGTTTTGTCCGATAAGTGATCCATAGGAGATTACTAGTGTCTGGAAATGGAGCTAAAAAATACGACGTTTCAAAAAAAGAAGAGGCTGCTCTTTATGAGATGGAGATACGTGAAGAAAAAATGCGTATTATTCAAGAGCATGAAATTCGTCGTGAAAAATATTTAGCATATGTTGCTGAGAAAAATGAGGAGCGAAAGCTTCGCTGGTGGCAAAAAATCTTTCTTGGATCAATTATTTTTTGTTTTACCTTGTGCTCAATCATGCTGGTTTGCACATTCCTACCAGTTGGGAAGGGTTGGGTTCATAGCTTGTTGGGGGCTATTCTGAGTATTAAAATGTAATTGGCATATTCTGCCTGTCGCACTGGTCCTATATAAAATTTGGCACAATAAAAGGGTAGAACAATCGGGAGTTTCAAGAATGCTTTTAAAACTTAAAAGTTTAATTTTAATTATTCCAATTCTTTGCCAAGTACATGCCGCTAATCTGGCTGCTGCTGAAGGTGATTGCGCCGATTGCAATGGCACACTTTTAGCAGATACTGGGGTCGGTTCAAGTAACCTTGCAACGATCTCAAGCGTAACGAGAGCTGTGGCCGAGGTCAGGGTAACAAGTGGAGAACAGTTAGTACTTTGCGAAAGATTCTTGCTTAATGGTCTAGACGCGCTAAAAGAAAAAGCTCAAGAGTACGGCTATGAACTTTATCAAATTTACGACCAGATAAAATGTGATGATGTAACTCAAGCAGACCTTTTAAAACACCGTGCAAGTATTCCAAACGCAACAAGTGATATCATGTCCTTTTCTAGATTTTATATTCGTGTCCATAACGATCCATCGGGTCTTAAGAAAATCTTCAATACCGTTATTGACAATCCTGGGCAGCCCAGGGGAACTCTTTTAGACTTTATACATTTCTATAAGAAAAACCCACTTCATTCAGATGAAGATAAATTGGACTTCGAAGCTTATGAGGCTACGATTAGAAGATTTGGCGGAAAATTAGAGGCGGAGCTATAATTTATGATTAAAAGATTAGGATTATCTTTTTTATTAATTTTCTCCAACGCATATAGTGCAGCAGACTGTGTTGACTGTGGAAATACCATCCAAGGCTTTCCCAGCGTATCTTCAATCAATCAGGCCGCTTGTACAGACTGTAATTGTTATACAGAAACTCATGGTGACACTATAGGCTCAATTGCTAATCAAAGAGCATCTAGTGCTAAAAATAAAATAAGAAATGCTGCTAAAACTAATAATGAAAAAGTTGTTAAGGATCTTGCAAAGCTTGATCAACTTTTGAAAAATATTCCAAACAAAAACCAAAAAATTATTTTAGAAAATTTAAAAGAATGCGGTCTTGATAAAATTAAGGAAGCGACTCGCGGTTGTGCTAGCTCACAGGATAATCAGCACATAAAGGACATCTTCGGATCGAGTTCATTTGATGACTATCTCAAAAACCTTGGGGCAACATTCGAAGGTAATACGAATACTCAAGAGACTTCTTCTTGTTTAACAAGTATTGAACAAGAAAAAATCAACGAAAGTAGAATGATATTATCTAAGACAAAAGAAGTTATAGAATTATTAAAAACAAATAAGCAAGCACTTTTACAAAGCTTTAATTCAGATACCAGTGTTCTTTCACTAAAGATTGATACAAATAATAGATCACTAGTTAACCTTAAAGATATCCTTGAAGGCTTTTTAAACATTCCATTAGCTAGTGCAATTTTTAAAGACCCAACAGCCTTTCAGTATTTTATAACTAATGCCGAAAATTTTGAAGATCAACCAGGCAAGGTGTTAGATTTTTTTGAGAAAGACGTGGTTGAAATATCTCCCAATTTACAGTCGTCAATCGTTGCTGAAATTGGTTTTATTTGTGATAATGTAAAAAGAAATGTTTCTTCATTGGCATGCGCTGGCGATAGCATTGCTTTTACAAATAACTTTGAATTCTTTGATAAATCTTTTGAATACAAGGCGACCGATCATATTGAAGGGTTTGATTCAATGTTTGCCAATGAAAATGGCCAGGATTTTATTGATTCAAACTATGTTAGCCATCTCTTTTGGTGCGCCGGTCAAAGTTGCTCAAATCAAAGTTTTCAAAATTCCGTTTGTTCTAAAGTAAATAATGATGAAGATTTAATGCATACTTTTTCTGACATAATTATAGGTCAAGAGATAGATAATAGTCAGAATAAATCGATCTCATCATTCGACCCCAAAACTCTTTGCAAACTCGCCGATTGCCAAGGCACTCAAGCTCAAATGACGGCTTGTTACGATGGAGTAAAAGAGGAGCTAGGTGAGGATGCAGATTCGATCTTGCTAGCTTATTCTAGAGTAACTAATTCAAATCCTGTCGGGGATAATTCTCCAGGTGCTAATTACACACCTACTCGAACTCCCTTTGCTACTCAATTTCTTGGTTCATATTCATCAACTCCTGCGGTGACTCCAACTCCGAGCCCAACACAATCAACTACGACACCAGCTCCAAATGACCCTTCGGGCGGAGCAACGAACACAGCTGGTAATTCTACCGCGAGTTCATCATCAGGCAATCGAGTCGTCAGTGCCAATCAAGCTTTTCAAGAATTCATGAATCAGCGCTTTGACTCATTGGCTACTTCTGCTACAAGTTTTCCAAGAACGATTGATACGAGTTCTACTCATTCGACGGGAACAGGTGTACGAGTTAGTTCAAATGAGTCAATGTCTCCAAGAGAGAGAAGGGCGATGGATTCAATGAATCGTGCGTCTGAGACTATTGAGGAATTGCGCGAGTCTTATCGCAATAGAACGCTAGATCGTATGCAAGAGTATGTAGAAAGAGCAGCAGCAATCAATCGCGAGCCTAACCCTAATACAAATGTGGCACAGAATAATTCAAATACAGTCAATTCAGCAGCAGCTAATACTAGCAGATCAAATAATCGTGATTCAAATATAAGTTCTCCATCTAATACATATAATCCCGTAGCAGCAACTAATGCTGTTTCAACTTCAAGTAATCAAGAGCCAGGGGCTCAAACAGCGATTGCTCAAGCAACTTCAAACAGTACTAACTCTGGTCGTGCACCGAGTTCATCGCCACAAGCTGCTCCTGTAACACGTGTTGAGACAAACACTCAGGGAACGCAAACGCTTAACGTAAGTCTTGAGGAGTTACCAAATATAAGTTCAGATCAGGTTCAAGATGAGGGTGTTGATACTTCTAAAACCTTCAATATTGCAGTTAGAGTTGAGCGTGAAGTTTATATGGTTGAGGTACGACCGACATTTGTCTCTGGTCGCAGAATCCTAGAGCCAATGCTCGACCAACTGAGTTCAACTCTCAAGGCGGAAGTACTAAGAAGTCCTTTATTTGAAGATTATCGCCAATATCTTTTAGGAAACTTGGTAACACTCTGATTTCATAGGTGATTCGCCCTTTACCTCTTAGTAAATTCACCGTATTTTATGGCTAATATTGGTAGCTATTTTATACGAGGCGTCGTTATGACTGAAAACCCTCCCTTGGGCACTTTGTCGCCATTAAGTGGACTTTTCCCCCAGCTCAAAAACATTGCTCTTAGTAATGATTGGAATCTTATTTTTGAAGATAGTTACGAATCTGTTCTTTTAGATAGTAATGGCCTAGTTCCAGATATCAAAAAACAAATCGAAAGTTGGACGCGCTTACTGCCAGGTAGAAATGATCGTCGCCAAATCTCAATTAAAGCGACACCATTTTTGATGGGTGTGTTTGACGATGAAAAAAAGGTCAGACTTTATTCCGCAAGATTATCGCAGGAGCTTTTTTTAATTCAAGAGTACCAAAAGCTTGAAGATTCTGATCTCAAAGAAGAAAACTTTATTATCTACAAAGATCATGTTGAAAAAGTTGCTTCTTTAGCAACGGTCGATTTTCCTTCAGAGATACAAGTACTAACTGCTAGAAAAAAATTAATTGATTTACTTACAGATCCGGCCAATAGAGAAGTTGAATCCCATATGGACGCGACCATTGAAAGACTCTTGGCACGTATTAATGAATATAAGCCAAGCCTGTTTGAGCGTATCTCGGACTTTGGACTTTCTCTGACAGCAAAGTACGCTTTGATCAGAATTCACATGCTTAAATTTTTAGCTATTCTACCTTCACTTGATCATGATGATGCAGGTTATGAAGTCAAGCGTATCTTACTAGAAAGCTTGCGCCGTCTACGAGACGACTCCAAAGAAGCTAAGAAAACAAAGAAAGTTGGCCAACTTAGAGGCCTTCCCAATTTTTATATTTCATTATTTAATCTTATAAGAATTGTCGCCTCTATTTTTCCAGCAGGACTTCTTACCTCAATTGTTAGAGCTTCCGTTCGCTTTATGGCCAAGAGATTTATTGCAGGTGAAACAATTGAGACAGCTTCAGTTGCAATTTCTTCTTTATCAAAATCTAAACGTGACGTGACTCTTGATCAGCTAGGAGAACTAGTTGTCTCTGAAAAAGAGGCTGACCATTATATGAATGAAGTTCTAAAGCTAATTAAAGGCTTTGATCTTCACATTAAAAAAGGTGAGAAAAATGCATCTGGTATTTTGCGAGCACACGTTTCGATAAAGGTTTCCGCTCTCGCTTCAGACTTTAAACCTGAAGCCTTTGATTTTACCTACAATTTAGTCGCTCCAAGGCTAAAGAAAATTTTAATGACGGCCAAAGACTACGATGTCTTTATCAATATCGATGCTGAACATTACCATTATCGTGATATCGTTTTTAAAGTATGGAAAAAAGTTTTACTTGATACTCCTGAACTTCAAGGTTTTAAAAATACCGGTATTGTTTTACAAGCCTATTTAAGAGATGCGACAGATCATCTTGAAGACATTATTGACTTGGCAAAACAAAGAAATTTAGTGTTTCCAGTTCGCCTTGTAAAAGGTGCTTACTGGGATGCTGAAACGGTGGAAGCTCAAGCCCACGGTCATAATGCCCCTGAGTTTCTAAATAAAGAAGAAACAGACATCCACTTTAGACAGCTTATCTGGAAGATCTTCCAGTCTCACCCTCAATTGCAGCTATGCTTGGCTTCCCACAATTTTGCCGACCATACTTATTCAGAAGTTCTAAGGAAAAAGCACTTTGCTGACACTCCAGAGATTGAACACCAATGTCTTCATATGACTTATGAAGCCTTATCTACCGCTATGGCAAAGCTTGGTTGGGTTGTAAGAAATTATGTTCCGATTGGCTCACTGATAGTTGGTATGGCTTATTTAGTTCGTCGAATTATGGAAAATTCGTCGCAAGTAGGTGTTCTAACCATTATGCGCTCCCACAAAAAACAAATGTCCCTTTTTTCGCCAGTTGATATTCACTTAAGTAAAATTGAAAAAGGGGAGCTTGTTCGCGATGTCGTTCAAGAAGCGCTAACGGATAAATTTTGTAATGTCGCCAATGTTAAAACATATCTAGAAAAAGAAAGAATGGCGATTGATCCTTTTATTAATATTGCTCCAAAGTTTACTGAATTTAAAAATCAATTTGAAACACATGGTGATTCCGTTGTTATTCATAGCAGCTCCGATCCTGAAATTAAAATTGGATCGATCAAGTTTGGCGACATCAATGATGCCGATAAGGCAGTTGAAGCTTGTTACAAGGCTTACGCTAATGGCGATTGGGCTAACTGTTCATGGCATCGCCGCTCTGCCTACTTAGTAAAGGCTGCTAATATCATGCTTTCTAAGCGCGCTGAGCTGACTGGACTCATTGTCTATGAAGCAGGAAAGACGCCCACAGAAGCACTTGCAGATGTAGATGAAGCCATCGACTTTTTAAATTTTTATGCTCGTGAAGAACGTAAAGTTCATCGTAACGCTGAAATGACTAGTCGTGGAGTTGTTGTTTCAATTACTCCTTGGAATTTTCCTATAGCTATTCCTTGTGGCATGGTTGCTGCTCCATTAGTTGCTGGTAATACTGTTATTCTAAAGTCAGCGGAACAAACTCCTTTGATTGCTCAAGCTTTGATTGATATTCTTCATAGCGCTGGCATTCCAAAAGATGTCCTGATTCATCTTCCTGGTCTTGGTGAAACAGTAGGAGACCGCCTAGTTAAAAACGACAATGTTGGAACAGTTGTTTTTACTGGCTCAAAAAATGTCGGCACCATGATTTATCAAAATATGTCTGGTAAAATTGTAGAAAATCCTTTGAGTGGTCAAAAGTATCTTGCCTCTGCGATTACTGAAATGGGTGGAAAGAACGCACTCATCGTTACTGAAAATGCTGAACTTGATGAAACTGTAGCTGGAATACTTTATTCTGCTTTCGCCCACGCTGGACAAAAATGCTCAGCCTGCTCACGCGTTTTAGTTGCTAACTCTGTTAAGGATAAATTGATTGAACGTTTAAAAGAAGCTGTCTCAGATTTACAAGTAGGTAAATCTTATGAATGGGCAACTTTTGTTAATCCTGTCATTACTAAAGAAGATCAAGAGCGTCTTCGCTCACAAGTTGAGCAAGCAGTGGCAGAGGCTAAGGAGTTTGGTGGTAAGGTCATCGTTGATCGCTCAAAAGAGCAGCTTCCTGGTTATTGTGTGGGTCCTGTCGTTATTGAACTTCCTTATAAACGAGCCCTGCAAGAAGATAGTTTTGCTCAAACAGAACTATTCGGCCCTGTTTTACATATTATTGGTTATGAGACGAGAAATGATGCCATTGAATTATTTAATTGCACCAATTATGCTTTAACTGGCGGTATCTTCAGTCAATCTCAAGATCATATTGACCATTACACGTCTAAAATGGAGAGTGGAAATCTCTACGTCAATCGTTCGATTACAGGGGCTCGTGTAGCAATTGAGCCATTTGGTGGCTTTAAACTTTCTGGAACTGGACCTAAAGCTGGCTCACGTCATTATGTTCCAAGGTTTCATCTACCAGTACATTCTGGTGAAGTTCTTAGTAAAAATACCCAGCTTGATAGTGGTACTGATTATGACTTTCCGGTATGCGTTCCGTCGGGCTTGCGTATCTATCGTCGTAAAACAAAAGTTACTCGCGGTATAAATTCGTTCTTACATCAATTCGAGTCTCTGACCGGTGAAATTCGAGGAGAAGTTAAAGATACGCTAAAAAAATTCTCTGAATGGAATGAGAAGTTTCTAGTAAATTATTTATTGCATGATCGTCCCAATCGTAAAATTCCTGGTCAGCTAAGCTTTGACGATCATCGTCTGCCTGCTCAGACTGCATTACTTGTTGCCTTTAGTATTAGACCCGATCTTAGGACATGGCTGCAGCTTTTCGGTGCACTCTATGTTGGTACCGGAGTTAGTATCGTTTGCCGCTCTCAAGAGTCTTACGCACTTTGGTCAAAGTTGATCTCATTACTTCATGGTGCCGGTGTATCTAAGCACAACGTTGACGCCTATTATGTTAATGAAGAGAGGTTGATTAAATCACTGACACAAATTCCATGGAGTGTTGTGATGGTTGATGGAACTGTTGAGCAGGTCGCTTGGGTATCAACTCATGCAAGTAAAAATATTCAAGGATTAATTCCTCAGTTATTATCTCCTTATGATGCTAGCGCGACAGGAAATGTGAAAGGATTTTTACGACCATTTATACGACCTAGATCATTTGCTGTTAATATTATGAGGCATGGGGCTCCGCTAGATATTGAGGTTTAAATGCTTATAAGTAATAAGAGAATTGCATTTTTGGGCTGTGGAAATATGGTGCAAGCTTTATTTCCAAGATGGCGCGAGCTTGACCCAAGTGCACAATTTTATACTTATACACCGACTCATACAAAGGCCTTAGAATTTGCTCATATCATTGGTGGTAAGGCGATTAAAAGCCTTTTTGATTTGCCTCCTTGTGATATTTATATTTTTGGTTTTAAACCACAAACTCTACATAAAGTTTTTGCTGACTTTAAGCCAATAAATAAAGATGCAATTGTCGTTTCTCTATTGGCAGCAGTTACTTTTAAAGAGTTGGAAGAGGCGAGTGGACTTAAAAGCATTATTCGAATTATGCCTAATACTCCATCACTGGTTGGCGAAGGAATGATGGGAGTATGTTCCAAGAATATTCCCTCTTCAGTGGCAGCATATTTCGATCATATTTTACCAGGTCTATCTCATATGGTGGAACTTGATACAGAAGAAGCCTTAGACATAATCACTCCCTATTCAGGTTCAGGTCCAGCTTACTTTTTTGAAATCGCCCGCATTATGGCAAATGATCTTATCGAAAAAGGGATTGATGCGACCACTGCTAGAAAACTTGTAGCGCAAACCATCTATGGAGCTGGAAAAATGCTGGTTGATTCAGTTGAACCTCCAGCAAAACTCAGGGATAATGTAACGTCTAAAGGCGGAGTAACAGCCGCAGTACTTAATAGTTTAAAAGATCAAGCTCTGGAAAAAGTCTTTGTCGAATCCATTGCGGCCGGACATAAACGTCTCGATGAGCTTAAAAAAAATAGTAAGGAATAAGTTATGATCCCAAGCCCACTAAAAGATACGATGTATTTAAGACTATTCGGTTTTCTTAAAATTCCAATGTTGTTCTTTTTACGCCCAAGTGTTCAAGAGATCACAGAAACAACCTGCAAGGTTAAAATCCCTTTAGGAAGAAGACAGAAGAATCATTTAGGTTCAATGTATTTTGGAGTTCTTGCCGCTGGTGCTGATTGTGCAGGTGGGCTAGTTGCTATGCAGGCCATTCGTGACTCTGGCCGAAATGTTTCACTTTCTTTTAAAGACTTTCATGCTGATTTTTTAAAACGAGCTGAAGGGGATACCATTTTTACTAATACTCAAGGCAAAGAAGTGCGTGCCTTTGTAGCGAGTGTCATCGAGTCAGGTGAGCGTGAAAACTTCCCAGTTAAAATCACAGCGACCTGTCCAAAACTAGGTGATGAGCCTGTGGCCGAATTTACGCTGACTTTATCACTTAAAAGAAAAGACTAAGCTGGGTTCGCAGAGTCAATATAGATTGTTTCAACTTCAAATTTTGACTGAATTAACTTCTGTAAATTCTTAACACCAAAGACTTCTGTGGCGTGGTGACCGCCAGCGAACATATGGATCTCTGATTCTCTGGCTTCATTCCAATCGTGCTCACTCATCTCACCAGTTATATAGGCATCCAGCCCATCTGCTAGTGCTGCTGTCCATTTTGAATTCGCTCCACCAGTGATAATGCCAATACTTTGAATTTTGCCATTATGTTCAGGGCAGGCATGCAAAATACTGTGATTAAGTGTCGTTTCAAGTTTCTGGCAAAAAGCTTTAGCTTCTAAGCTATTAGGAAGCTCACCCTTAACACCAAGATAAGTTCCTTTTTCTAATGCAAATGGCTCTAGATTTTCTAGCCCTAAAGAAAATGCCAGTCCCGCTGCATTTCCATATTGAAGATGTCCATCAAGCGGCAAGTGATAACCAAAAAGATTGATATCATTTTTAACTAGTGGAATAACTCTTTTACCAAAAGGACCGGTTAAAGTTCTGGTGCCATGAAAACGCCAAAATAAACCATGATGAACGATTAGGGCATCGGCTTTAGCTGCAATACTTGCTTGAATTGAGTCTTTAGTGGCCGAGACTGCGAAAGCAATTTTCTTAATCTCATCTGCTCCCTCAATTTGCAATCCGTTAGGACCGTAATCTTGAAAGCGTTCAGGCTCCAAGAGATCATTTAAAAAATGTTGAAGTTCGTCTCTTTGAATCATGAATCAAAAAACTGGAGTGGGGTCATCGCCTTCAGGGCTTTCGAAGGGAAATCTTTCGTCAAGATTGGCCGGATTTTTAACATGATTTCTTTGCTTTTCGACACTTGTTTTTAGCTTAGCAACAGTTGCTTTAAGCTCTTCATGATAAGGAGCAATTTCTAGAGCAATTTCAAACTCTGCCAGTGCTTTCATAATGTCTTTCTTGGCCAAATAAGCTCTACCAGAATTAATATAAGGGTATTCCTTATTCTGATTAAGAGAAGCATTCTTAGCTAGCTCGAACCACTTAAGCGCTTCTGTGGCCTGTCCTTCATTAAGAAGATAGGTTCCAAGGTCATTATATGGAGGACCATAGTCAGGATCGAGCTTGATCGCCCTTAGGCATAGACCTTTGGCTTTCTCAATCTGATTCATTTGCGAAAGTGCCCAACCCATTAGGGTTAGCACTTCAGATGTTTCTTTTAGTTCAGCCGCTTTTTCAAAAGCATTGAAGGCATCTTGTGGTTTCTTTTGAAAAATAAACTCGTGACCTTTTTGGATCCATTCACGGTGACGTTGTTCTCTTTTTACTTGTAAAGATGAGATCGAAACCTGATCGACATTTTCATTATCAATCATTTGCTCAATGACACCCCAAGCGAGTTCATGTCTAGCTAGTCCACCCTCATCCATTTCAACTATTTGAATAGCTCCAAGTCTTGGAAGTGGAATTTCAGTCTCAGAAATATCGATGCAAAAACGATGTAGGTCATAGCTGGTGTTGAGGACAAAGTTAATTAAGCCAACCGTGCATTCCGCTGTTGTTCTAGTTGGAATCAGGTCCCAAAATGGCACGATTGTTTTTTCTATTGAGTTAAACTTTTCAAGCAGGCGAGTCAGAGTTGTTTGTCTAGCCGTTTGATCTTCACTGCCATAGAAGTCTTCTCTAAGCCAGTTGGTTGCAAGCCACGTATCAAGATCGAAGTCGAGTTCAGCCACAAGTGCATTGAGCTCAGTCAAGGCTTGGCTGCCTTCGACTTGTTTAAGCGCGAAAACAACTCGTTCTAGATAACGACAAGCTGAGTAGAGTTCACCCTGAAGGACAGGGCCTATATTGTTTAAATTTTGATTCATCAACCAATCCTTAAGTTGAGTGCATCCTAGAATGAGGCGGCGCGTTCTGCCAAGTTGCGCTGCGCTTATAAATTTTTCGTTAAAATTTTTGTCAGGCCTTGAATAATCAGTAATGAGCTAGCAAGTGCAAGAAATCCAATACTTGCAATGGCGCTGTTCATTTCTTGAATTGCTTGGGCTTTTGCCGATGGTAATTTTTTCATGGGGCCTCCGTGCGTCCAGTTTTGGCATCCTTTGCCAATTACCAATATCTATTGCATTTGATGTGCCAATTAAGGAGTCGGGTAGAGTAAATCGAATTTTTCAACGCCAAGAGGATTGTGGCCGATTGAATTGATTAGCAGTGGTGATAAGCTGCCGTACTTAATTTTTATTTTCTCAATTGCTTCAGGTTCCATTGGGCAAGTATATCTTCTGCCTTCAGTATCCTCTTGTTCAAGTTTTTCAAGTCGCTTAGCAACTTTCTCTGCCAGGCTCTCACTTTTAAAACGACTACAGTTAATGCCTTCGTCAAATGCCTTGTCGATATACTTAGACCAATCGATTTTCTCTTTAGTCGTTACCCATGCACTATCTACGCATTGTACGAATGGACCTTGGTTATATTCAGCACCAAGTACATCGTCATTTTGTAATAATAGGTGATTCCAAAATCTCATCCCATTAAAGTTTGCAGTTAGATCAGCGTAGGACATAACACCTGTTGTAACTGCGCCTAAAAGACCAGTTTCAGCGTTCCATCCAATATTAAGAGCGTCCTCAAGGGTGTCACCATCGAGATAAAACTTTTTAAAGTAACGATAACCTGAACCTAGAAAGTGCTCAAACTTATCTGTTCCTACAAGAATTCCATTGACCATCATTTGATCAGCAATAGGATCACTGATTCTGGCGGTGCCACCTTGAACAATCGCTTCGTACCATTTGAAATCTTGGTAGATAGATTCATTGGAAGGAATTTTGATTTTTGGGAATTCATCAGAGTTGATAATAGTCTTGGCCAATTCGCCTTGATATTGATTGTTAAATCTCTTTCTTAAGGCTTTATAAAGCTTATCCTGGTCACAACTATCATTTTTTTCGTTAGCTTCATCTAGTGATTCTTGCAGGAGTCTATTGGTTAGATCATTGACTAGAGTTAATGACTCCTGAACTGGTTCAAAACGCTTACTAAAAGCATCTATTTCGGCACTAAAACCGGTTAGTGGTAAACAGCCTAGCGCCAGAAAGAATAAGATTTGGTGTCTCAAATGAACCTCAAGTTATAGTCTGGTGTCATTCTAACACCGGCCTTGAGGCTCAGGGACATCCCCTGTAGTTTTTACAGGGGATAGGTGACTTTACTTCTTTTCTTCGTACTCAAGCAGCAGGTTTTTACTTTGAACGACTTTATATCTATCCGAAATC
>CAYGQW010000014.1:16334-25266 GCA_964352175.1 uncultured Halobacteriovorax sp. | reverse complement strand
TGATAAAAAGAATCGAAATCGGATCAATTATTGATTGGCAAAATGTTTGGACCAAACTTCATGAGCTAGAAATTAGAAGTGTCTTAGTTGAAGGTGGCCCACAAATTCTATCGAGCATCATTGAGCAAAACTCTTTTGATGCCGTTGAAGTCTTTATTGCCCCCAAAATTCTAGGAGACGGTATTGCTATTTCAGGTCGAGCTCAAGAATTAATGAAAAACACAATCCAATTAAGTGGAGAAGATCTTCACTTAAGTGCCAGGAGAAATTAATGTTCACTGGACTAGTTAAAGAAATGGGTCAGTTAGTCTCCTCCACTGTTACTGCAGAAGGAAAGAGATTGAAAATCAAAGCGCCTAAGCTTATCAGTGAAATTGCTATTGATGATTCTGTGAGTGTTAATGGAGTATGCCAAACAGCCGTAAAAATAGATGGTGACTGCTTTGAAATGATCGCCGTTCATACTACCCTTGAAAAAACAACGCTTGGTAGACTTAAACAGGGCGATAACGTCAATCTTGAACTCGCCCTTAGGGCGAGTGATCGTTTGGGCGGACATATCGTTCAAGGCCACGTTAATGGAACAGCAACTCTAGAGCATGTTGAAAATTTTGGTGAAAATTATAATCTGAAATTCAAAATAGATACGAGTCTTAGAAAATATATTATTGCTGAAGGCTCGATTGCGATTGATGGAATAAGCCTTACCGTTTCTGCAATCGGTGAAACTTGGTTTGCAGTCACTATCATTCCACATACATGGAACAATACAGTTTTAGGCCAAAGAAAAGTTGGCAGTGAAGTTAATATTGAAGTCGATGTCTTGGCCAAATACCTTGAAAACCTCGTTAAATATAATACTCAACCGACGCCATCAAAGATCAGTGAGAGCTGGTTAAGGGAGCGAGGCTTTTAATGTTTGATACTATTGAAAGTGCTATTGAAGATATAAAAAATGGAAAGATGATCATTGTCGTTGATGATGAGGACCGTGAAAACGAAGGTGACTTTGTTATGGCGGCTGATCTTGTAACGGCCGAATCTATTAATACCATGGCAACCCTTGGTAGAGGGTTGATTTGTACACCGCTTGATCGTGACTTAGCGATTAAGTTTAATCTGCCTTTAATGTTAAAACAAAACGACTCTGCTCATCACACAGCCTTTACTATTTCAATAGATCATAAAGATGCTGGTACCGGAATATCTTGTGTTGATCGTGCAATAACGATCAAGGCTTTGGTACGTGAAGAAACGCTTGCCGAGGATTTCTTAAGACCAGGTCATATCTTTCCATTAATTGCTAAAGACGGCGGTGTTATTGAAAGAGCTGGACATACTGAAGCCTCAGTCGACTTTTGTAAGTTGGCAGGCTTAAATCCGGTCGGTGTTATTTGCGAAATCATGAATGACGATGGAACAATGGCCAGGGTTCCAGAGCTAAAAGTTTTAGCAAAAGAAAAAGGTTTTAAGCTCGTCAGTATCGAGCAATTAAAAGAATATCTATTATCCAATCCAATAAAGACAAAACAATCTCAAATGTACTTATCAGAAACGATAAACTTTCCTACAAAGTACGGAAATTTTAAATTGAGTATGTTTGAAGATCCAATTGCAAGTGACCACCACACTGTTGTTCATATGGGCGATATAGACTCAGATGAACCAGTGTTGGTTAGAATTCATTCAGAATGCTTAACTGGTGATGTGTTTGGATCTTCTCGTTGTGATTGTGGCGATCAACTTGAGCAATCAATGAAAGAAATTGCAAAGCGAGGCTTAGGTGCCATCGTTTATTTACGCCAAGAAGGTCGAGGCATAGGACTTCCAAATAAGATTCGTGCCTACGCCCTACAAGACAAAGGGTTAGATACTTTCGAAGCTAACGAGTCCTTAGGACTTCCAAGAGATTCAAGAAATTATAAAAACGCAGTTAATGTCTTAAAGATATTAGGTGTTAAAAATGTGGAATTAATAACAAATAACCCACAAAAAATTGCAGCATTAGAAGCAGCAAAGTTTGATATCGTTAATCGACATATCCTCAAAAGTCAGGTGAATGAATTTAATCACGACTATTTGTTGGCAAAGAAGAATATTACCAAACACAACATTGATTTTATAAATTAGGAGTATTGCAATGGGACCAATTTTTGAAGGAACACTAAAAGCAGACGGGCTTAAAATTGCGATCGTAGCTTCTAGGTTTAATGACTTTATCGTCTCTAAACTCGTTGATGGTGCAAAAGACTGTTTTATCCGTCACGGCGGCGAATCTAATGATATGGCTATGGCCTGGGTACCGGGAGCATTTGAATTACCTTTAATGGCGAAAAAACTAGCGGAATCGAAAAAGTTTGATGCTGTTATATGCCTTGGTGCAGTTATTCGTGGCTCAACTGCGCACTTTGATTTTGTGGCAGGTGAAGCGGCTAAGGGCATTTCTCGCGTTAACTTAGATACAGGAATTCCTACTATTTTTGGCGTCATTACAACTGATTCAATTGAGCAAGCTATTGAGCGCGCTGGTACAAAGGCTGGAAATAAAGGTTGGGAAGCAGCTCTTTCAGCGATTGAAATGAGTACTCTACTTAAGAGAGTTGAGCTCTAAATCGGTCATACATCAAGATAGCCCCGGCCCCCGCAGCATTGAGGTGGGCCACTTCTTGAACCATTGGGATTTTTAATATTTGATCACAGGTGCTTATGATCGAAGAAGAAATTCCATGTCCTTCACTTCCTATAACGAGTCCACAATTAGACTTAGGCCAAATATTTTCCGTTAATAGCAAGCTTTCAGTTTCATTTGCTCCGCCAAAAATTTTATGGCTAAGAGACTGTAGTTTTAAAATGGAGTCTTTTAAATTATAGGTATGATGCCACTTCATAAAAAAAATATTCCCCATAGAAACTCGAATGCATCGTCTAATAAACGGGTGACAAGATTCATGATCAAAAAGAATATTTTTAAACCCTAAGCCTGCAGCACTTCTGACTAACGCGCCAACATTTTCTGGCGAGCTTACACCATTGAGTATAAGTGTGTCGCCATTGAAGTCATCCAGTTTAGTACTTGATGGTAATGATGCCATCGCGATGACACCTTGATGGTAACGATAGCCAACAAGCTTAGACATATCAGCCTTATTCAAAAGAAAATGATTATCAAACTTGGTAATATCCAGATTTGTTTCTTTAATCCATTCTTTTGTCGAAAGAATGGATGTTGCGAAATGAGAACACATCAAGAACTTCTCAATAACTTTTTCACTTTCAATAATAATCTTATTATTGTCGAGGCCATCACGGCCTTTAAGTGATCTGAAACAATCAAGCCTGGAATCATTAAGTTCAAGTTCTATCAAGACTTTAAAACCTTTTTAAGATAAATACCGGTGTGTGACTTTTTGATTTTGGCCACATCATCCGGTATGCCAGAACCAACAATTGTGCCACCGTTGATACCACCTTCTGGGCCGAGATCAATAACCCAATCAGCAGACTTTATAACATCGAGATTGTGTTCAATAACGATAACTGAGTGTCCTTGATTAACCAGATCATTAATGGCGGCTAATAAGAGTTTAATATCTTCAAAGTGCAAACCTGTTGTTGGTTCATCAAGAACATAAATACAATGACCTTTCGTTCGTTTGGCTAGCTCTCTTGAAAGCTTTAGTCGTTGCGCTTCACCACCAGAAAGCGTCGTGGCTGGTTGACCTAGCGTCATGTAGCCAAGACCAACGCTAGCAAGTGTTGCGAGGACCCTGTGGATCTTCGTGTGATTAACAAAGAATGGGACAGCTTCTGAAATAGTCATATTAAGAACATCAGAAATATTTTTGCCTCTATATAATATTGATAATGTCTCTCGATTGTAGCGAGAGCCTTTACACTCGCTACAAGTAATAAAGATATCGGGAAGAAAGTGCATTTCTACTTTTTTTACACCGTTACCTTCGCATTCATCACATCTGCCCCCTTTAACATTAAAGCTAAAACGACCAGGCTTATAACCACGAATTTGTGACTCGGGAGTTTTCGAGTAAAGAGTTCTAATATCATCAAACAGATTGGAATATGTTGCTGGATTAGAATGTGGAGTTCTTCCTATTGGAGATTGATCCAGCTCTATCAAGCTATCGATATGCTCTACACCACTGAGAGCTTGGTGGTTTCTTCTGTACCATAAATGTTTATTCGCCCGATCGAGCTTGTGCTTGATGGCCGGTACTAAAACTTCGTGTATAAGTGATGATTTTCCAGAGCCAGAAACTCCAGAAACGACACATAAAACACCTAAAGGTATCTCTATATCAACATTTTTTAAATTATTTGCCTTGGCTCCGGATAGCTTAAGCCAGTTTTTTGCAGACCTGAGATTATCTGGTCTTTCGATTCTCTTTTCTCCACGCAGGTAGGCCGCGGTGATTGAATCTTTATTTTTAAGGAATATATCTTTCTTGTCGGCAGCGACAATAAATCCCCCGTTAACTCCAGCCCCGGGTCCCATATCAATAATGTAGTCAGACTCGAGCATGGTCTCTTCGTCATGCTCAACCACAAGGACAGTATTTCCTAAGTCACGAAGTGACTTTAATGTATCAATTAGTTTTAGGTTATCTCGTTGATGCAGGCCAATGCTAGGTTCGTCGAGTACATAAAGAACGCCAGATAAAGCAGATCCAATTTGAGTTGCAAGTCTAATCCTCTGAGCTTCCCCTCCTGAAAGAGTGGCTGCTGATCTATTTAGAGTTAAGTAGTCAAGGCCTACATCGAGTAAGAAGGTAAGGCGCGATTTAATTTCCAGCATTAATTTAGCTGAGATCTCTTTCTTCTCACCACTTAACTTAATAGATGAAACAAACTTGTTCGCATCTCCAATCGACATAGAGCTTATGTCCATAATATTCATATCACAAATTTTGGTGGCAAGAGCAACTTCACCAAGGCGCTGACCCTTACAGCTGGGGCAAAGCTTAATATTCATGAATTCTTCAAGAGATGTTCTAACTTTATCTGAAGCGGTTTCAGTATATTTTTTATCAAGCCAGTTTAAGATACCTGGAAAAGGTTTGGTGAACTTAAAAACAGAGTTTTCTGATTCAAAGCTGAAAACATAGGGTTGGTCGCCACCATAAAAAAGTAATGTCTTAAAGTTATCACTAAGATCACGAAGTGACGTCTTTTTAAGATTGATCTTCTCCGTTTTAGCCACACACTCAACCATACGAAGTAAAAATGTATTTTTTTTCGTTAATGGAGTAATCGCTCCATCAAGTATAGAAAGTGAATCATCAAAAACAACTCGATCTTCATCAAATGTTTTTGTTTCACCAAGGCCATTACATCTTGGACATGCACCTAGTGGTGAATTAAAAGAAAAGAGTCTAGGTTCTAGGTCCGGATAATCTCTCTTTGAACCTGGCGCCATATTGTTTTCAGAAAAGAAGACTTCTTTGGCATCAAAGAGAACAATAAGGTCTCCGCCGCCAACTTTGAGGGCATGTTCAACAGAATCTGTAAGTCGCTTGTCTGCACCCGGCTTAACGGCGAGTCGATCTATAACAACATCAAGCTTGTCGCATTTTTTAAGATTATTATCTTCTAAAACAATAATTTCATTGTCTACTCTGAACCTGGAAAAACCAAGGCTTAGGTATTGAGAGATGAGTAGCTTTGCTTCTTTGAGGTTCTTGGGTTGCAATGGTGCCATAAGGTGAAGTCTCGTGCCTTCTTTTGCCTTATTAATCTCTCTAACGATTTGGGGCACAGTCCACTTTTTAACTTCTTCGCCACTTTCAATACAATATAGAGTTCCGACTCTGGCATAGAGTACTCGCATATAGTCAAAGATCTCTGTGATGGTACCAACTGTAGATCTTGGATTGCGAGTTGATGTTTTTTGGTCAATTGCGATAGCAGGAGATAGCCCATCAATTGACTCAACATCTGGCGGTTGAAATTGGCCTAAAAATTGTCTGGCATATGATGAAAGCGATTCGATATAACGTCTTTGTCCTTCAACATAAATAGTATCAAAGGCAAGTGAAGACTTCCCAGATCCTGAGGGGCCAGTTATAACACTAAGTTCATTCTTTGGAATATTAACTGAAACATCTTTAAGATTATGAACTCTTGCCCTGGTTACTCTAATTTCATTAAGCATTTTTTTCATATTTACCCAATGCTTTAAGCGATAATTCTAAACAATAAAGACAGCCCATGTAGTTTGCTTGGTTCTTACCAAACATGTCTAGTGCTGTGCCGTGATCAACACTTAGACGCAAAAAATCTAAACCAAGGGTTATGTTGGCACCAATAAAATGATTCAATGCTTTAAATGGAGCAAGTCCTTGATCATGTGAGGCATAAACGATGAGGTCATCCCTTTGAGCAAGTGTTGAAATGATATCGCCAGAAATGGGACCAATAAACTCAATGTTTGGCTTTTTAAGTTTAAGAGCAGTGAGCGCCAACTTGAAAATATCTGCATCCTTTCCAAGTAAACCATTTTCTCCTGCGTGCGGATTTATTCCAGCAAAGAGAACACGTTTAATACTTTGCCCAAAAAATGTAGTAATTCCTGTCAAAGAGTTTAGCGAATGATTAATAACAACTTGTGGGGTTATGCTCTCTTCAACTTTTGAAAGTGGGATATGATCAGTTAAAAGCATAATGTTAGATTCTGGTGAATTAAAAAACATCGTTAGATCACTTTGAAACCTATTTCTTAAATATGTAGTGTGACCAGGGGATCCTTTTGGAAATGAATCTTTTGTTGCAGGCAAAGTAAAGATAACATCGCCAGGATTTAACTGATCAAGAGCTGACTCGAAGGCGTGAAGTGTTGTGTTGTCACACCAAACAACACTTAATTTTCTGTCAATAATTTTGATATGATCATTACTGATTTCGAATGGAATATGAATTGAAGTTAAGGTTTCCTTGCAAGAAGACTTACCAGCAAATAAAATAAATCGGAGGGCATCTTCATTACTAAGTAAAATAAAAGATTTAAAGAAAACCTCTAGGCCGATGCCTTTAGGATCACCTTGCGAAACAAGAACTCGATTAGAATCTTTTAATATAGTGTTTATTGCTTTCTCGTTCAAACCATAAGCTCGTTATTTCATTGGCAACAGATTCAAAAAGCATGGCTCTAATTCTGTCTTTATTTTTAATAAATAGTTCGGACTCTACGAGATCTTTCTTTTGGATGTAAAAGACATGGGTGCTGCTCCCAAGTCTTATTGAGTTAGTAAAAGCACCCTCGTCAGTTCTCTTCAAGAGATCCTTAAGCTCCTTTGTCAGACCTTCTTCAGTGATATCTCCAAGCGTGTTTGTCTCTACATCTTTGAATTCATCAGGGAGTGTTCCAGAGACTTGAAAAGACTTTAGTGCCTCTTTAAATCGACGTTCAGTCTTTTTTGAAAGCTTCCTGTCATCGAGAGAAAAATCTACAAGAGTATATTTAAACGAAATGGATTTGTTATTTCTGTTTTCTTTATAAAAGGCATTTTTAATTTCTTGTTCTGTTACTGAAATTAAAGGACGAATTACTCTGTCGTTAAAAATATTATACTCAATTGTTTCCCGAATTAGCTCAAAGTATTCATCAAAGGTCATGCCGTTGCCTTTTAAGAAATTTAAAAGTGCTGCTCTGCCTAGTCCCAGTCTTTGCTCTGTTGATTTAATTTGTGATTCGACTTGATCATCAGAAATGACATAACCAAGCTCAACTAACTTATCTCGAACCAATACCCGGTTAATTAAAATATCGATAGATTGTTCGGATGTAAGCTTCTTGCCCATACTATAGATATAAGGAGAAATTTGAGCACGCGCAGAAACATTCGCCTTCATTCGCTGGACAAGCGATTGTGTTACAACTTGCTCATCAACAACAGCGACAATTTTATCTAAAAGCTTCGCTTGGGAAGTTTGAAATGCAGATGTTAAAAATAGACAAAAAAACAGTGCCAGACGCATGTTAACCTCAAGTTCTAAATAACCTGATTAAACTATGCTAAAGGCACTCTTTAGACAAGCTGTTGCAATGCGTATTATTGGATAACGCTCTTATTTACTTCTACTTTTGCACTCTTTCGCATCTTGTCGAAATAATTTGCCATAATAGAGTCGCGCTTTTGATCATAAATAACTTTTTTGTAAAATGCAGTGTTGATGCTTTTAAAGTCTCGCTGCGCTAACACTTTGATGATGTGATAGCCAAACTGAGAACGAACTGGTGGTAAAATTGAGCCAATTTTTTTCCCGTTAATGGCCTCATAGTATTCAGGAGCCAGGTTAATTTTAGGTTGAAAACCAATGTCCCCGCCAGTATCGGCCGCTGTTGTCTGTGAGTATTTGTTTGCAAGCTCTGAAAACTTATCTGGTGACTGTTTTAATGTTTCATAGACTTTCATGGCCTGCTTTAATGCTTCTTCAGTTTCGGGCTTTGAAGGAACGGCTCGCATTCTGAAAAGAATATGTGCAGTTCTATACTCTGGATACTTATCGTAGTACTTCTGTACTTCATCATCAGATACCACAATTTTTTGTAACTCATCTTCAAGGTCTTTAGAAATTTGAGCGTGATAAAGAATGTCTTCCATCTTCTCTTTTACAACAGGATCAGCTTCGAGTTTGTTCTGCTTAGCTCTTTGAATTCCAAGCTCTCTATTAATAAGATCATTTAAGACTTTGTCTTTAGTGACAACTTTATCACCAACGAAAAGCAGATTTTCTTTATAAGCTTTTTCAAACTCAGACTTTAATATTGTTTTGCCGTTAACCTTGGCAACAACTGAGTCTGCAGAAATAGCTTGAGAAAAAGGTGCGCCTACAATCACCAAAGATAAAAAAGGCATTATCAAAGATCTCTTCATGAGTACTTCGCTCCGAATAAATTAAGTAAATCCTTGTAATT
>CAYGQW010000014.1:0-16324 GCA_964352175.1 uncultured Halobacteriovorax sp. | reverse complement strand
TAACAGAAAATTCTAACGTGCCATACCTTAGTTGGCAGGAAAGATTTGCATGACAGTTTTCTTGGAAAGTTCAAGTGCTGATTCAGGATCGAGTTGCTCTTTGCTCGAAATCATCAATCTAAAATCCGGAGTAAACTGGTAAGTTTTAGGTTGCTTCATAAAAGTTTCAACAATTTTATTTCGAAGCTTTGAATCGCTTTCAAGAATACTCTTTTCAAAACGTAGGACCATACTAAGTTGTGAGATTGTAACGTGACTAACTGCTAGATCTCGTAGGACCAGTCGTGTTTGCAAAATTGCTATTAGGCTAGTGAGTTCCTTGGCCGGAGCACCATACGAATCAATTGTTTCTGAGAAAATATCATCTAAAACATCGATGCTGTCGGCGTTGGATAGTCGTTTGTAAAGCCTGAGTCTTTCGCTGGGATCTTTGACGTAGTCATTGGGAATATAACTGGCAAATGGCGATGTAATCTCTATATCTCGTCTTTGTTTAAGCGTTTCGCCTTTAAGTTCACAAATAGCTTCCTTAAGAAGCTCCATGTACAGCTCAAGTCCAACAGCTTCAACATGTCCTGACTGCTGTCCGCCTAAAATATCACCAGCGCCGCGAATTTCAAGGTCACAATTGGCAATATTAAAGCCGCTGCCCATCTCGGCATAGGTTTGAAGAGCTTTTAATCTTTTTTCAGCATCCGGAGAAACACGACGAAGCTTTGGAACGACAAAATAAGCATAAGCCTTTTTATCGGATCGTCCAATTCTCCCTCTAAGTTGATGAAGTTGTGAAAGGCCATATGTATCAGCTCGATCAATAATCATAGTGTTGGCATTTGGGATATCAATACCACTTTCAATAATTGTAGTAGAGATAAGGATTTGATAATCGCCTCTATAAAAAGCGGCCATTCGCTTTTCCAATTCTCTCTCTGGGAGTTGGCCATGGGCAATGATGATTTTGGCATCGGGTACAAGTTCGCGAATCCTAGCGGCATACTCTTCAATATCATAAACGCGATTATGAACGATGAAGGCTTGGCCACCTCTTTGTAGTTCCTTTTTAAGTGCCAATTGAAGTGTTAATTCATCTTCTTTAATAACATAGGTTTTAATGGATTGGCGTCTAGGTGGAGATGTCTTGATTAAAGAAAGTTCTCGAAGACCAAGAAAAGCCATTTGTAAGGTGCGTGGAATGGGAGTCGCGGTTAAGGTTAAGAAATCAACCTCAGCGCGAAGAAGCTTAAGTTTTTCTTTATGACCAACACCAAATCGTTGTTCTTCATCGACAACAACTAAACCTAAGTCATTATATTTAACTTTTTCAGATAGAAGTTTATGAGTGCCAATGACAATATCAATTTCGCCTAGTTCTAGTTTTGCAACGATTTCCTTTTCTTCTTTTGCCGTTTTAAAGCGCGAGAGAAACTCAACCCTGACGGGAAAGTTCTTAAACCTAGAAATAAAAGAGTTATAATGCTGTAAGGCTAAAACCGTCGTTGGAACCAATACTGCGACCTGTTTTTTGTCTTCAACGGCTTTAAAGGCTGCTCGCATGGCAACCTCTGTTTTGCCGAAGCCAACATCTCCGCAGACCAAATGGTCCATTGGTAACGGTTTTTGCATAGAGTTTAAAACATCATCAATAGCAGTAAGCTGGTCAGGTGTTTCTCTGTAAGGAAAAGCCTTTTCAAAGTCACGATATAAATCGTCTGGGGGTGAAAAGGCAAAGGCGGGATTACTTTCGCGCTCGGCCTGAAGTTTTAGAAGGTCAAATGCTAATTTTTTGGCAGAATTTTTTGCGCGTTCTCTTAAGACTGTAAATTTATTAGTTCTTAAGCTGTCAATACTTTGTGTAGAATGAGCGTCAGCATGCTTTTGCACCAGATTCATTCGGTAGACGGGCAGGTAGACTTTATCGTTGGCAGCATATTCTATGACTAGGAAGTCACTCTCGCTACCCCCTGCCTGCATTGTCTCGAGACCCAAATATTTACCTACGCCATGTTGGTTGTGGACTACGTAGTCACCAACCTTTAGCGACGCAAGTTGTTCAGCAAATAAATCAATGTCACGCTTTTTGGTAACCTTTACTTTATTTTGTTTGTTAACAAATAAATCTGACTCGGAAAGTACTAGGAACTTCTCACTTGGGTAGTAAAACCCATGAGAAAGCTTAAAGTTAACATACTCAATTCGACTAAGAATTTTTGCACTTAGAAATAGTTCTGCTAAACTTTTAAACTCCCTTCTTGATTGCTCGCTACTACAGGCAAAGATGATCGTCCCAGTTGATTCAAATTCTTGATCAATGTGTTGAAATATTTTCTTAATGAGCTCCTTGCCGGAACTGCCATCAGCAAAATAATTTTTAAAATGCTGAAGTGTTGATTCTAGCGGAATGGTCAGAGAAGTCTGATCATCATCTACCCCAATGGAGATGTCTCCAATATTAAAGCAAATTCCTGGAGCTTTAAATCCACTCAACTCATAAAGCTTATTTGGCTCAGGAAGGAGACTTAATTCGTCTTCGTCTTTTGAAAGTCTTTCAAAATCATCTTGAATAATTTGAAAAAATGCAGCCTGTTCCTGCTCGCATTGAAGTGGAGAGATGGTATGGGTAACAATATTAGAAATGTCTTTAAGGTAATCCTGAATTGTTTCCGGCTTTTCAAAGAATAATGGAGCATAAGCACACCAATTCTCAAATAGTTGGTTTTGATTGAGTTTTTCGAAGATATCTTTTCTAAACTCGTGTTTCGCTCTTTGTCCCGGAGCCGGCTGAGGAATGTTTTCCCTGAGTGCAATTTGATAAGATTTTCCAGTTAGGGCCTGTGGTGTTGCTGATAAATCAATGGCCTCTAGAGGACAGTCCCTTTGAGTCCTTTGAGTTTCTGGATCTATTAAGAAGATCTCTTCGATCATGTCGTCAAAATAATGAAGCCTTGCTGGCTGTCCGCCGAATGGATAAAGGTCGACAATTCCACCTTTGACACAAAAAGTACCAGGTTCTTCTACGGTTGTAGCGGCAACATAGCCTCGATCAGCAAGCTCTGAGGCGAGAGAGTTTGGCGGGATTATATCGGAGGTTGAAACCTTTAATTGATTGGCAGCGAAAAAACTTTGAGGGGGAACGCGTAGGGCCAAGCTCTCCGGGGTGCAAACAATAATTAGTTTAGAGTCTGAGGAAAACTTATTCATTTTGAAATTCAAAATGTCTTGAAGAGATAAAAAACGATCAAATAAATTACGCTCTGAAACAAAAAAATCACTATAAGGACTAACTTCATGCCCGGTAAAAATCTTTACGCGCCAAGACTCGCTAAAATTTGTTTTAAGAAAGTCATAAACCTCCTCTTGTAGTTCACTATCTGGACAAATGACCAAGTGAATACCATTCAAAAACTCGCGAGCAGATAAGTTCTTTAAAATAAAAAGCCACTGCTCATAGTTAACACCACGCAAAGAAGTGACATCTTTTGCAGATTTATTAATCTCAATTAGTCGGTTTTGGAGCGTAGCAAAAATCATTTCAAACTCATGACAGAATTAAAAAATAGGACCATGCCATCATCGTTACGCAATCGTCCATATAAACAAATTGGACAAGGATTTTTGCTGATTCCAAAATGTTTCCAATATGTTAACAAATCATGTATTCTTCGAATCAAAAAATAAAGTCCAAGTTACGGGAGCAATTGAGATGTCGAACACGAATCTTGACGTCTATATGCCAGTCATTATTTTGATGACACTGGCTTTAGTTTTAGTCGGTGGAGCATTACTTGTCGCTAAAATTCTTAGACCAAGCAATCCTACAGAATTAAAACAAACAGAGTATGAATGTGGCGAACTTCCAACAGGTGTTGCCTGGTCAAACTTTAATGTTCGTTTTTACGTCGTATCACTTATCTTCATAATTTTTGATGTTGAAGGTGCTCTCATGTTCCCAATCGCAACAATTTATAAAAAATATAATGATGTAGGTGCAGGCGGAGTTGTCTTGGCCACATTCTTACTATTCATCGGAATATTAAGTGCTGGTGTCGTTTATTGCTGGCGTAAAGGTGATCTTGATTGGGTTAGAAGTTTTCAAGCACCAACAAAAAAGAATCTGCCTAATCAGGGTGTTGTGAATGAATAATACAATCGTCAGTTACTTTTTACAGTTTGAAGAAGTTCAAGCAATTGTATCAAAAATTTCAGAATTAACAGGAACTAATGCAACGGCATTGGTGACATTTGTTATTTTTGCAGTCGCAGCAGTGGTAGTTCTGGGCGCCCTTGCTACAGTTGGTGGCCTGGGGACCTATGCAGAAAGAAAAATCTCGGCTGACCTACAAATGCGCCAAGGACCAAACCGCGTTGGACCTTATGGCATTCTTCAGTTTCTTGCTGACGGTGTAAAAATGATTATGAAGGAAGACATTATTCCTCGTAATGCAGATAAATTTACATTCAATATCGCTCCCCTTCTTTGCATGATTGGCGTGATGGCAACCTTTGCTGTCCTTCCTTTTTCAAGCGGCTTCACCATGACAGATCTTGATGTTGGCGTGTTTTATCTTATCGGTGTCTCATCTTTAGTCGGTGTCGGAATTTTTCTTGGTGGCTACTCATCAAACTCAAAATGGTCAATGCTTGGTGGCATGCGAGGTGCCTCTCAAATCATTAGCTATGAAGTCCCCGTAACTCTTTCAATTCTCACCATTGTTCTTTTGGCCGGCGGTATGTCTTTCGGCACAGTGATTGCTGCACAAGGGGCTTGGCCACATCAATGGTTTGTTCTTCACAACCCATTCACAATGATTGCCTTTGTCGTTTTGTTTATCGGTATTTTGGCCGAGACAAACAGAGCTCCCTTTGATCTACCTGAGGCTGAATCAGAACTAGTTTCAGGTTATCATACTGAGTTTACCGGAATGAGGTTTGGCTTTTTTGCATTAGCAGAATACATGGAAGTTTTTGTCGTTTGTGGTGTTGTCGCAGCCCTGTTTTTGGGTGGCTATAATGTCCCATTTGGTCTTGGGGATGGAACTTTCTTAATGGAAAAACTTCATGTTCCTGCAATTCATGCAAAAGGTGTGGGGCAATTGTTTCAAGTAGGATCTTTTGTATCAAAAACTCTCGCTCTTTACTATGTCGTCATCTGGATTAGATGGACTCTGCCAAGGTTAAGAGTTGATCACTTGATGACTCTTTGTTGGAAATACTTAACACCAATCGCGCTTTTTAATTTGGTCGGTTGTGCTTTATGGATGTTCTTTTTTCACGGACAATCAATTTGGCAACTCCTTGGACACCTAGGTGGTGGACATGGCGGCGGTGGTCACTAATAAAGGTAACTGGAGAAAGTCGTGTTTGATCAAATATTATTTATACTCTCTGCTGTGCTGACGATGGGCGGTGCTTTGGCTGTCGTATTTTCTAAAAATCTAATGCACGCCTGTGTCTACTTGTTAGTGTCACTTTTTGGCGTTGCAGGACTTTACGCAACATTAAATGCAGATTTTTTAGCAGCAACTCAACTTGTGGTTTATGCCGGTGGAGTTGTTATTCTAATGCTTTTTGCCATTATGTTAACGGGTGGAGTTCAGTCAACGTTCAATAAATTTGGAATTGTTAAGGTTCCAGCTATGGGAAATGTTAAAACATATTCAGCAGGAGCTTTAGCCGCTATTGTTATAAGCTTTGTGGTTTTTAAAATTCTAAGAAATGCATTGGCCATACCGGCCAAGGGTCAGATGTCGTATGAAAGCACAGTCGAAAAGCTTGGAGGCTTGCTGGTTAGTGACCATGTATTAGCTTTTGAATTATCTTCTATACTTTTATTGGGTGCACTTGTGGGAGCTGCTGTTATCGCAAGACCTCGCCATGTTAAGGATGATGTATGATTACATTACCATCATATCTCTTTATATCTTTCGTTCTTTTTATTTGTGGCATTGTGGTGATGATTGCGAAAAAGAACATTATCGCCATTATGCTTGGAATTGAATTGATTCTAAATGCAGCGGCAATAAACTTTGTTGCTTACACAAAATTTATTAATCAAAACCTCGATGGACATATAATTTCATTGTTCATCATTGTTATTGCTGCTGCTGAGGCCGCTGTAGGATTAGCGATCGTGATCAGATTTTTTCAGATCAAAGAAAGTATCCACATCGACGATGCAACACAACTCCAAAGCTGAAGGACGGGAATTTCATGGACTATACAGTAATGAATGTAGCCCCAATTGTACTGCTGCCATTTTTTGCCTTTGTACTTAACTCGTTTATTGTAAAAAGGTTTACAACGTTAGCAGTTGCAATTTCTTGTGGCGCCATCTTTGGCTCATTTATTTTCGCTTTTAGAATATTTAAAGACTTCGTTTTTGGAACATATGCAACAGACGCTTATGTTCATAAGTTTTTTAACTGGATCGACCTATCTTTTGGTGCCGAAGTATTCCAGATTAATATGGGTATCTATATTGATAATATGACGGCGGTAATGCTTTTGATGGTTACCGGAGTCGCGACGCTGATTCATGTGTTTTCATCTTGGTATATGCATGATGATGCAAGATACGGAAGATTCTTTGTTTATATGTCATTGTTTACAAGCGCTATGCTTGGGCTTGTTTTGTCTGACAACCTCCTATCAGTCTTTATTTTTTGGGAATTGATGGGTTTTTGCTCATATAGCCTTATCGGTTTTTATTATGAAAAAGAATCAGCCGGTAACGCCTCAGTTAAGGCCTTCATGACCACAAGAGTTGGTGATGTTTTCTTCTTGCTTGGGATCTTGGCATTATGGTCTGTTGTCGGATCAGTAACATTTGTGGATATTTATGCCGCTGTAGCTTCAGGAAAATTTGAAGGTGTTGTGGCGCTTGGTATTCCTGTAATTACAGTTGCAGCCTTCTCTCTGTTTATGGGAACTATTGGAAAGTCAGCACAATTTCCACTGCAAGTTTGGCTGCCAGATGCGATGCAAGGCCCGACACCTTGTTCGGCGCTTATCCATGCCGCGACAATGGTTGCAGCAGGTGTATATCTTTCACTTCGCGCTTATCCATTAATGGAAGCTGCGGGAATGCTACCTTATATAGCTTATATTGGAGCAATTACAGCTTTTGGCGCAGCCACAATTGCACTGATTCAAACGGATATTAAAGCAGTCCTAGCCTATTCAACAATTTCACAATTGGGCTATATGGTTCTTGGAATTGGTGTTGGTTCATATAATGCAGCCTTTATGCACTTAATTACTCACGCAATTTTTAAAGCCTGCTTATTTTTGGCCGCAGGATCCGTCATTCACAGTCTTCATGACCCGCATACACATGCTGGCGTTCAAGAAATGCCTCGTATGGGTGGGTTAAAAAAGAAGCTGAAGTTCACTTGGATTGCAATGTGGTGTTGTACTTTAGCGATTTCAGGCATTCCATTCTTCTCTGGATTCGTTTCCAAGGACAGAATACTTGGTGATGCACTTCTAATGGCACTTTCTAATAAGTGGTATATTGCTCCAACTGTTCTTGGATTCTTTGCCGCACTACTCACAGCATTTTATATGTGTCGAATGATGTTCTTAACTTTTCATGGCCAACCACGAGATAAAGAAGTCTACGATCATTGTCATCAAGAGCATTTAACTTGGAATAGCAATGTACCACTTTTGATCTTGTCCGTGTTTACTTTGGGGATTTGGTTTTCAGGGTCTTTAACAGGGCAAGGACTAGTTAAGGTGGCCGGGGATCGATACGAATGGTTTCAAACTTTAATACATAAGCCGGTACCATCAAAATTTACAACATATAGAAAACAGCAATGGGGTAGTGAAGATATTAAGTCTGGGGCTAGTTTTCCTAGGGCATCATACGACTCCAATTATGGATTATCTGAAGAGGAAGCCCATCATGTGCACCAGATTCATTATATCGGTGCAATCATGTCTATCATCATAGCTTTTACTGGCGTGTTTTTAGCCTTCTTGATGTACATCAGAAAATCGCTTAATCCGGGTTGGTGGGTTTCGACATTCTCTGGTTGGTATAAGGCGCTTAAGAATAAATACTATTTTGATGATCTTTATATAGGCATCCTAATTCAAAAGGGCTTACTCCCTTTTAATAATCTATTAGCAGCCTTTGATATGGGTGTTTATGATCGCTACGCCGTAGATGGCTGGGAAACAGTTAATCGCGGACTTTATAAAGCAGCAAGATGGTTTGATGATTTGATCGTCGACACAGTTGCCGTAGATGGAACGGGTGCTAGCGTTCGTTTATTCAATTTAATACTTAGAACGATACAGTCTGGAAAAATACAATTTTATTTTCTTATCATTGTTTTCGTTTTAGCTGGATATGCTTGGAAATTAGTAATTAATTAAAAACGTTTTTTTTAAATAGATATAGGGAGTAACCCATGCACGGCTCATCTAACCTGCTCAACTGGATTTTGTGGATGCCACTAATTGGCACGATTGGAGTATTGCTCTTACCTAAGGCGAAAGAATCAGCCATGAGATGGTGGAGCTTAGTTAACACGGCTATTACGTTTGCCCTTACGCTTGTACTTTATTCAAAGTTCGATACAAGTATTCCGGGTATGCAGGAAGCCTTCTCGGTTAAAGTCCCTTGGATTCAACAGTTTAATATTTTTTATAGTCTTGGAATTGACGGCATATCACTGCCGATGATTTTACTAACAGGCTTACTTTTCTTTTTATGCATTCTAAGTTCTTGGACTATCACCAAGTCGGTTAAGGGATACTTTGCATTAATGCTAATGCTTCAATCAACAGTCTTTGGTGTTTTTCTTTCGTTGGATTTCTTCCTGTTCTACGTCTACTGGGAAGTTATGTTAATACCAATGTTCTTTCTTATTGGTATCTGGGGCGGAGAAAATCGCGAATATGCAGCGGTTAAATTCTTTCTATATACTTTCTTCGGTTCCATCTTAATGCTCATTGGTATGGTTGCCTTGTACTATGCAACCGGTCAGAGTACTGAGTCGTTCGACATCCTAGCTCTATCTGGTGGCAAGTTTAGTGAGCTAACGGTCACAATGTTTGGCTCTACTGTATCTTTTGCAAAGATCTTCTTCGTCTTTATGTTCATCGGTTTTGCCATTAAGGTGCCAGTATTTCCATTCCACACTTGGTTGCCACACGCACACGTTCAAGCTCCGACTGCAATTTCAGTGATCCTGGCTGGTGTCTTGCTTAAGATGGGAACATATGGCTTTTTAAGAATTGCCTTTCCTATCTTCCCGGGGGCTGCAGTCTATTTTGCTGACGCGATAGCTTGGCTTGGCCTGATCAATATAGTCTATGGTGCCCTGTGTGCCATGGCCCAAACAGATGTTAAAAAACTAGTTGCTTATTCTTCTGTTTCTCACATGGGTTTTGTTATGGTTGGACTTGCTGCCATGACAACTGAAGGTATGAATGGCGCCGTTCTACAGATGTTCAACCATGGAACTTCGGCTGCAATGCTATTTTTGATGGTTGGTATTCTTTATGAAAGATCACATCATCGATGGATTGTTCGTCCTGATGGATCAAAAGGTTTCGGTGGTCTTTATACACAAATGCCAATTTTTGCGATCATCTTTATTATTTCAATGTTTGCAGCAATGGGTCTTCCTGGCCTCTCAGGGTTTATCTCTGAAGCGCTTATCTTCTTGGGTATCTACGAGAAGTACACAACGATAACTGTTATTTCTCTGATCGGCTTACTTCTTGGTGCAGCTTATCTTCTGTGGATGTTCAAGCGCATGTTCTTTGGAGAGGTTAACGAAAGCTGCAAGTCATACACAGATATGAATAATAGAGAGATATTATTCATGGTTCCATTGTGTATTGCAGTTATTGTCTTTGGAGTTTGGCCATCACCAATTTTGAATATAATGAAGGCTTCGGTTGGACAGTTAGTGTCAATGCTTTCAAAGTTTTAGGAAAAAGTTATGCAGCTTAATTATTTAGCCAATCTATCTCACTATGTGCCGGAGCTCATTGTTTGCTTAACCATGGTGATGACAATGATTGTTGAGGCAACGTATGCAAATGGGGTGAAATCAAAACCCCTAATGTATTGGTGTTCAATTGTTGGATTGTTTTGTGCTTTTGTCGTCTTATGCCTCAGCTTGAGTCAGGCTCCGACTACTGCCTTTTTTAATGCTGTTGTTATTGATCCGTTTAGTACCTTTATCAAAATTATAATGGTCCTAGGAACTTTGGGAGCAATCTGGTTAAGCCACTCATCAACAGACATTTATAATCCGGTAAAACCGGAGTTTATTATTCTCGGGCTTGGGGTCTTGGTTGGTGGAATGTTGTTGGCTTCGGCAAACAACATGCTTACTTTATACCTAGGAATTGAAACGTTATCGATTCTTTCGTATGCCTTAGCATCGCTTAGAAAGAATGATGAGAGGTCATCCGAAGCGGGACTAAAGTACTCTCTCTACGGCGGGATATCTGCAGGATTAATGCTGTTTGGAATGAGTCATATGTTTGGAGTTTTGGGGACAATTCAATTCAATGGTATTGCCCAAAATATCGCAACACTGTCACAAAGTGAAATATTGGTATTGATTCCAGCTTTTTTATTATTCTTTGTTGGTATTGGTTACAAAATTGCTTGTGTTCCTTTCCATATGTGGTCGCCAGATGTTTATGAGGGATCACCCATTCCTGTTACCGCATTCTTTTCAATTGTTCCAAAAATGGCGGGCATTGCAGTTTTACTTCGCATAACAATTTCATTTTTTGCAAATGAGGGGGTCATGCAATATTCCTGGATTGGACTGTTGCAAGTGGTAGCAGCGCTAACAATGACAGTGGGAAATGTTTCAGCAATTAATCAGCGATCCATCAAAAGAATGTTGGCTTACAGTTCGATCGGTCACGCTGGTTTTATGATGCTTGGGGTAATCGTCTTGGGAGAATCTGGGGTCAGGGCTGTGTTGTTCTATGGCTTGGGTTATATGTTTATGACTTTGGCAGCCTTTGCGATAACATCATTTATTCAAAACAAATATGACAATGATCATTTCGAAAGATTTAGTGGATTAATATACAGAAACCCAATTATGGCCATTTCAATGGCTATCATAATGTTTTCGTTAGCTGGCGTGCCTCCTTTTAGTGGTTTTGTTGCTAAGTTTCATATTCTTTCTGCAATCATTAAGGATGGGTATATGACTTTGGCCGTAATTGCGGCGATTAACTCTGTTGTGTCACTGTACTACTATCTTAAGGTTGTGCGATTGATGATCTTTAAGCCAACTGAGGACGATGGTGAAATAAAAGGTTTTTCGTTTATTAATCAATCGGTCATTGTGGCGTTAGTTATACCAGTCTTAGTTCTCGGAGTTTTTTGGTCAAAGATTATGGCGGTTGCAGACGGGGCTAAACTCTTTATACAATAGGGACTATGTCTCAATCCTTTATAATTTTCATTATTGTAGGGGCGGCCGTGTTGGCCGTTTCTTTTTTGTTTTTAACTAATAGTTCAAAAGATAGCGCTGTTGGAAAAAAGAGATATTGGAAAAATCGAGGAAAAACAATAAGGGCAGAATTCTTTCGATTCTTTATGATCATCACCTTTCCAATTGTAATTCTCGTTAATTATGAAGCAACAAAGGTTTATATTCAGGTTTCAGTATTGTTGGCCGCAATGATTGTATTGCTTCTTTTCAAAAAGAAGGAAGAGTGAGCATGCATCTATCTGTCATTGAGGTATTCGCAGCCTTGCTCTTTACAGGATTTGCAATGTTCGTGGCGCTGCCAAGTTCCCTTTTGATAGAAAATCTAAAAATAAAAAATAATAAAAATTATATCTTTAAAAATTTTTATAGAAACTTGATACAAAATCTAAGACAGGACAAGGTTCTTTTATTAACAATTCATTTGCAACTGTTGTGGGGCTTAATATTAATAGCTGCAGCAATTTATACGGATAACAAGGTCTTACTATTAATTTCAAGTGCGATAATATCATTCATGCCGATCATAAAAGATATTATTGATAGAGAACAATACTTAAAAGATATTGATCTAGAAGATAAAGTATTGATCTGTATATGGAGCATGTTCAATATATGTATTTTGTCTCAAGTGATAAATATATACAGCTTAATATTGGTAGTATTCACAAATTTACATTGCTTAAACATTATTAATTCCGATATTAGACCTGGACAGTGGGATATAAAATTAACAAGCAATATTACAAGTAAAACAGGCTATTATCTGTGCTTGTTGGCACAATTACTGCTTTTGGCAAAGAGTTCACTCTTGGGTCATGGTACGTTTGAGCTAATATGTGTAACGCTGGCCCTGTTTCTGATTATTCTAAATGTGTTAAATCTAGTAAGTATAAAATCTATTATTCGGAGAATGACGAGAGTAACAGAAAGAAAGAGATTAATTCTAATGGTCAGCATATTATATTTAATGATTATCTATAATACGTGGAGAAACTTAAAATGATTGAAGTCAGTCTCTATGTGTCCCTGGGCTTTGCAATTTTAGCCTTAATCTTCAATAAGAAAAAGTATTCAGTAATTTTTTCGTTATGCTCAATATTGTTTGTGATACTAAAGCCTCTTCGGGCAATGGAGCTTGGCTTGGCTTTATCCTTGCTCTTAATGCTAATATTCTTTGAAGCAATATGTTTTACATACAAAACAAAAGACTTTCATCTTTTTAGAAAGGTCAAAGAGTCTAGATATAAATCAATATGGCTAGTGATATGTATTACTGTTGTATTTACGTTGCTACTTTCTGTTCTGCCAAGCGAGCTAAGGTATAATTTAGAAAAACTTAAGATTGAATCGAACTTTTATATTATACTAATTCCAATACTTTATTACTTCTATGACTATATAAGTGCGAGACTCAATGGGAATAGATAACGTTTTGATTGTGAGCGTCGCAATTCCAGTGACATTCATGGCATTAATATTTACTAGCGGAACAGCTCTAAGTCAGATGAGAATGTGTGTCTACGTTGTAATATCAAGTCTCGCAATTATGGCAGATGCCGATCGAGACTCTAAGCCTTTCGCCCTACTTTCTATGATAATTATATTCCTGGCAATAATGTTGATATGCAAGCTTGCTCGTCAAAAAGATGTTTCAGATGATTGAAGCAGTATTTGTAACAACTTTAATAATTGACAGTTTTGAAAATATTAAAAAATTTGAAAAGTATATAAGTATCGCCTCGGTACTAGTGGCTGCTTATCTATGGACAATATATCAAAGTGAAGTGTCGTACGTCGTCTATATATTGTGTGGAGTAATCATCTTTAAATGTTTTGATGAGAAAAGTGAAGTCAAGGAAACATCCAGTTTGCTTTTGCCTCTAAGTGTCCTATGTCTTGCGCCGTTTTATCAGTCAATGATTTTTTCTTTTATCTATCTAATGTTCAAATTGAAAAAAGATAAATTCAAAACGGTCATTTTTCCCATTTGGGGACTACTCGTCCTGGCACTGGGAAACAATCAAAATGAAGAAAGGGTTTTGATACCGATGATAGTTTTCGTAACTTCTCTTTACGCTATCAGGTCATTTTATAAAAACCACTTCATTCAAATGGCAATCGCAGTAGTGCTTCAATATAAAATGTACCAGCTATATAATCCATTGGATCTATACTTGTATGTAAAGATTATTATTTTAATTATATCTCTATGTTATTTATACTTAATTTGGACAAATAAGAGAAAAGATAGAGTATGGGCTTTGACCCAAAAAATATATTTCTTGATCGTTTGGTTTGCCTTGCTTCAAGTTGGGCCAATTGGTTTTTGGAGCGCAATAGTATTTCAAATTCTTTTAAATAGTGTTCTAAAAGATAGGTCGACATTAGAAAAAGACAGCATAGTAAAAATTAAAACGTTTGCATTAGCTTCCCTAACGATGCTGCCACTTTCGGTGCCTATGTATTACCTTGTGGGAAATATGGAAATAAAGTCCCTCGTTTTTGGTTTGATCATGTCAGCAATATTGATAGTGGCTAACTGGAGATGGTTGGGAATGCTTCAAAGTAAGATTAAAGAAGTCATTATAGATAAATGGTTATTAGTAGATTTGTTGTGCATTATTATCCTGATGATTTTTTTGGCATATACTCAGTTTGCTAATAACTACGTTGGTCTTTTTTCTTATTCAGCAGTGTCTCTTGTTGCCTTATTGCTATTCCTGTTGGCGGGACTGGGTATAAAACTAGATAAAATGGAGTTTAACCCAAAGATAAACAGCTATTTTGAAGCACTTCCTGGTTCGAAAGATATAGAGCTTAATGATGTGAAATGTTTAACTCAATCAAACCTTGTCGTAGATATTGGGAAGTACGCTCACCATGTTCTTGGGGAATTCTTTTCGTTTGTTGATAGAACATTTATTGTTTTCATGATTCTGATATGCACGCTGGTTCTTTTTATGGGAGGAGCATTTGCATAAAAATATCGTATTTTCAATATTGATACCAGTGTTAATGATCTTGCTCGTGTCGTATCTAAAAGTTAATAATAGCTTATGGTCATTTGTCGCAGTATTTTGTGTTACTTTGTCCTGCCTTCAAATTAAGGGCGCTAAGGTGCAGATCGACATCGCTATAATTCTGTGTGCTTTACTTGTATCGTTAAATATATTCCATCTTAAACCCGATATTTTTTCTGCTGTGGTTTTACAGTTTGCGTGGGTCGCTTGCACAGTATTTGCGGTTAAAAGCAAAACAATTGGTACATTATTTACACCTCTTCTTTTGTTAATATTTTTAATTTTTGAATACTTTTCAAACAATTCGCTTTCATTGATTGGATCAAATGCAACTATCGTTGGATTTGCAGTTATAGCACTATTAAATTATATGGTTAGTAGGTCATCGACACCGATACCGATAACAACGGCAGTTCTCTATTGTCTTGGAGCAAGCTTTTACCAAATTCAGTTGTTTTTGATACCTATCGTTGCTTATGAATTAATTTTTAGAAAACGTGAAGCTCTTTTAAGAACGTCTGTATGCCTATCCATTTGGGCGAGCCTGTCTGGTTTGTGGCCTTTTGTCGGTTTGATTTTGCTGTTCTCACCAAATAATAAGTTTCTACCACAAGAGAAACTAAGACAACTAATTGTTCCGCTAATGCTAATTGGAAGCCTGATGGGACAGACTGATGTTGTGGTGAAAACTGGTCTTGTAGTAATTCTTGTAATCTTTGCAATTTCACATCACGACTTTAATAAGGTGTATTCGCGATGTTAGGCTTTAACCAAGCTGATATATTAAAGCTAGTGTCGATGCTACTTCCGTTGCTTTCGACCATGAAAATACCGCAAATGTTTAAAAGGCTATTGTGTATTGCTTCTGTTTCAGTGCTGGCAATTTTAGATGTAAGTGATCCCGTATTAATTGGTTTTATAGTAGGCGGAAGTTTAATTCTAACAAGGAATTCAACAAATACGCTAAAGATATTTATTTTGGTTTTGATTAGTATTTCCGGGTCTTGGCTTCAGCCCGGAGCCACAGAGCTATTGCTAGTGATGCTCGGTTTTGTGGTCTTTGGTAATAATGACAATGGTGGAATCTTTTTAATACCGAGCTTCTCAATTCTTTTTCTTCTTTATTGTCTTAATTCTGCGTCGCTAGTTACATCGCCCAATATGGCTCTCGCCTTTTTATCTGTTATACCATTAATATATATTTACGTTCTTTCACAAAAAAACATTGTTAAAAATGGCGAGTTGTTAATAACGATGTTTATATTTTCTTGGCTATTAAGACAGTATGTTGATCAATTTATTACTTTACTTGAGGTGCAACAAATATACATATGGAGCATTTTTAACATTTGGAGTATCGCCTACCTATTATTGAGACTTTTAATAAACAATTCACGTACGGATACAAGTTGCGAAGATTTTATCAAAACAATAATTATCGGCACGTACCTTTCATCAACATCGGGACAGTTCAGTGAATTAACGTCAGAGTTGTTTTATGCAATTTCAATGCTCGGACTATGTTCAATTCTAATTAATAAAATGTCTTTAAATAATAAATGGGATAAAGCGATTGGATTAATAATTGGCGTAATTGTTCTGGTAATTGAAACAATATTAATTCTTTCGTACGAATTAAATATCTCATATATGGTTATCGCAATATTTTGTATTTCGAGTCAGCTCTTTTACTTGATAAAAATGATCGACAGCAAGGAATTGGCGATAGATATCTATTCTTATAGGGAAAGAATGCCCCAATTCGTGTTTATTTTGGTTACCTTTGGATGCTTCGCTTCCCTCTGGTATATTCTATAC
>CAYGQW010000013.1:10724-25399 GCA_964352175.1 uncultured Halobacteriovorax sp. | reverse complement strand
GAAACATCAAACTCGATCGAAAACGTAGATGCAGTTTCAGGGGCAACTTTAACAAGTAATGCTGTTAAAAATAGTCTTAAAAAAGTTGAAGCGATCAATAGCGAAATAGCGAAAAATGATTATGACTAAAGGACAGGTTCGACTAACTAAAAGTCTAACTCATATAAATGTCGCAATCTCTTTGGCCTATCTACTGCTTCGTTACTTTATAAAAAAAGAAACACCTTTTGGAGATCAGTCATACGATATTCAAAAAGTATTTCAGTATCTTCATATTATGACTGTGCCTCTGCTTGTTTTTATTTTTGGCTTGGTCTGGTACGTGCATATTTCACCTAAGATCATTTCAGGTTTGAAAAATAAACTTACATCCGGTCTTTATCTTTTAACATTATTTGCGGGCATGATTTTATCTGGCTACCTTATTCAGATGCCATTTTCTGTCGGTGTAACTTTGGTTGGAGTTGTTCATTCAATCATAGGCGTGGCTTGGATTCTAATTTTTTACTACCACGTCTATCGAAAGTAACTTCAGTACTTTAGCTCCGTAAAATTTCAATCTAACCCATTGAAATGTATAAAATTTTCAATTCCCAACAGCTGATTGTATAAATATGGCAAGTTCAGGACGATTTAATAAGTTAGGGAGAACCCAATATGAAAGCTATCATTTTGAGCGCTATTCTCATTTTCACAAGTCTTGCTCAAGCAGACATTAACACAGCATTCTTGGTTGTTAGAGTTGATATTGAAAATGAATTAGCCAAAATCGATACTCGTGATCATCTTGAAGGCTCTCTTCAGGCGCTTCACACTGCTTTATTTAAAATCTCTCAGCATAAAGAAGAAGTCTTTAAGCAAGCTCTTGAAGCCAGGCAAGACGATGTACCATTGTCCGGATTAACTCTTACTCGTATTCATTCTTATTTAAAAATTCATTTAACTATTTTAGAGCGAGGTCTTGCTCTTGCAGATGCAGCAGAAGAAATTAAAGATTCACTTATTGATGAAAAAGCTTACTCTTTAATGTCTTTGAGCCTACTGTATCACTACAATGAATATCTTAAAGATGACCGTTTAAGATTTTTACTTACCCGAAAAGATGAGTCTTATGATCTTAAAGCGAAGGCAATGAAAAAAGCCTACACGAGAATCACAAACAGAAAGACTGAAAGAAAAATTAAAAAAATGATTAAGAAAGGTCAGCTTGATGAAGTTACAGTAGCGGCTCATATAGCCTATGAAGATACTTGGAAAAAAGCTCGTAAAGCCTTTAGAGGAGACTTTTGGAAAAGGCTTTCAACATTTGTTGTTCATCATATTAGTGGTGGAGTCGGTAATACAGCAGGTTCAGTAAAGTTTAGGAAAGGGACCATGTGGGAAGATTCAGTTTTGCAAACTGAGATAGAGGCCATGCTTAAGCCTATGGATATCATAACGGAAAAAACGCCGTTCATTTTAACTGATCGCCTCATCCCGGGGCACTTTGGACATAACGCAATTTGGCTAGGCACTCCTGCAGAGCTTCTAGAAATGGGACTTTGGGACTCTGAGTTCATTAAGCCTTTTCAAAATGCTATTTTACAAGGCTACAACATCATTGAAACTGCTCGTGACGGAACTCACCTTAAGAAGCTTAGTGATTGGATGAATATTGATGAAATAGCAGTCATTCGTCGTGAATCAAAAATGACAAAAGCTCAAATCAATGAATTCTACGCGATTCTTATGGCCCAACACGGAAAGACATACGACTTTAACTTTGATGTTGAAACGACTGATCGACTCGTATGTTCAGAGCTTCTCTATCAAAGTTATGGAGACGTTGTTTGGCCGACCGAGGCATACCTTGGGCGTTATACAATTTCTCCGGATAACGTTGCATCGATTATTGTACAAAAATCTTCGCCTTTTAAGTTAATCTTTTCAATGGAGCGAAATGAAGAGTTAAAAGAAACGTTTAAAGATACGATTTCTTTAGCTGCTGACTTGGGCTTTACTCATAATGGAGTAGACGACCAAGGTGAAAATATTTTAGAGCAAGAAACGTTGACTTGTATGAATCGTATTGATGCCCAAGGCGACAAACTCAAAACTTGTATTAAAACTTGGCTACGTCCAGTCTTTGGCGGCAAAACTTTAAGAAGGTTTGAAACCTCGATCTAATTTAATTGCTTCGTTTTCAATTGAAAACTATGCCATGATCTTGGGATGAATCTCTTCCTATTAATTTTTATTTATATAATTTGGGGTACGACCTACACCGCGATCGTTTATGCATTAAAAGGCTTTGAGCCTTTTGGATTAGCTGGATGGAGATTTCTCGTTGCGGGCTTGCTCTTTGTTCCATTCACCAATCGAGTCGATTGGAGATTTAGAAATTCATGGCATAGTATCGTTGGTGGCATAGGTCTAGCGACAGGAAATGCTCTTGTCGTTTGGTCACAAACTCGAATGGCTTCAGGTCTTGCCGCCCTTTATGTTGGAAGTGTACCGCTTTGGTTAATTCTTATTGATTGGCTGTTTTTTAGTAAAAAGAAACCTCATCCGCTATCTGTCCTAGGATGTTTAGTAGGATTAAGTGGACTATATCTGTTGTCGCTAGAGACTGGAAAAGATCTAAGCCTTAGGTTATCCGCTATCGCCTTGGTCGGGGCAGCTCTACTTTGGAGTATCGGAACGCTATTCATCAGAAAAGGGCAGGGGCGAATCAAGAGAAATTCTGCCATTTCAATTCAACTCATTTATGGTGGTCTATTTCAATTCTTCTTGGCGTTTTTACATGGAGAGGATTTTTTTCCTGGAGCTATGGCATTCGAAACGAAAGCGCTACTAGCTTGGAGTTATCTTGTTGTATTTGGCTCTGTTCTAGCAATGAATGCCTATAATCACCTCATAAAGACTACAACTCCGGCAATTATTGGAACCTACGCCCTGGCTAATCCAATTGTGGCCTTATTCTTAGGCTTCTTAATATTTGATGAAGCGCTATCAATGGACACCTTTATCGCTGGCATCCTTGTTTTAGCAGGTGTAGGCCTGATTTTGATTTCTGGCCGTAAAAAGTTGATATAACTACCTGTAATCATTATCGTATAAGTTTTACGCGATGCATGGTTTTTGTCGATAGATTCAGCTATAAAGATATCATGAAAAAAATGTGTCATAGCCTAATTTTAGGCGTCAGTATTACCTTATTTAGCTTCGTCAGTTTTGCTCAAGTCGACCACCGAGCAGATCTTCAGGCTCTAGGTTCAAGAATTTCATCTTTGCAGGATGGCCTAGAGACTATTGAAGCTCATCAAAAACTTCATAACTATCTCATTAGTTATGGAGAATATCTTTTGTTTGAAATTAATGCTGGAAGAATACTTAATGGTGAGCATTTAAATCAAATCAAGCAGGGATTATCTATATATGGTGCTAGTAGCTTAAATTTATATCGATCCCTAAAGAACCGTTCAAATGATCTTGAGCAACTGACTCTATTAACTCAGTTAACTGAAAGCTATTTTGCCATCTATAAAGCTTATACCGATGACTCACTTTTAAGAAAAATTATCAAAGATCAGCAAGACTTTTTATTAAATAATTTAAGCCAGTTTAATGATCTTAAAGATATTCTTTTAAGTTCAGATGCAATTGAAAACTTACAAGACAGATTGAAAAATCAATCCTATAGCGTTGAACAAAAAAGTTTTAAAGAGATAATTCATGCATCTTTAGCGTATAAATTAATAGAAAGTAACGTTGATTTGAAGTCATACTTTAAAATAAATGGTCATTTTCAAGATGGCTTGAATTCCTATATATCTTCCCTTGCAAACGGTTTAAGCCGTGCCTTTGGTTCACTCATTGGTGGTATCGAGTGGAGGTCAGGCTATATCTATCAAGATGAACAATTTAAAAATGATCTGCTTTCAAAGCTTAGACCTTTAGATATCTTGTTTGAAAAAAAATCATTTAAGCTCACAGATAAAACGATCCCTGGAAATTGGGGGCATACCGCAGTTTGGCTCGGAACAAAAGAGCAACTACAAGAGCTTGAACTTTGGAATGAAGTCGAGTTAGCCCCCTTTAGAGAGCAAATTGAGAACGGTAAATCAATTTTCGAAATGAGAAAGTGGGGAACACAGTTCGACTCTTTAGACAATTTTTTGAACCTAGATGAAATAGCAGTTACTAGAGTTCGTGACATGGAATCTAGAAAAAAAGCACAGATCTTAAAAGTTTTTGCCTTATTAGCGGAGCAATTTGATAAAGGCTACGACTTTGGATTTGATGCCATGGCGACAACAAAAATTACTTGTACTGAAATAATTATGCTTTCTTACGGTGCCATCAATTGGCCTGCAGATAAAATTTTAGGACGGTTTGCCATTACTCCAAATAATATGGCTGAAATTGCAGTTTGGAATCACTCGCCAGTAGAATTCATTTCTTATCATCGCGCAAAAGATTTGCATGATATTCAAAGTCTACCAAAAGATGAATTTGCTAATGTTTTAGATTATAGACTTAAGCCAGAAACTATTAATCAGTACCAGAAAATTAATCGTATTTGTAAAAATAAAAGATATCGCCGCCAAGGTGCGATGAGAATGAAACGTATTTGTCACGATGAATTTGAAGATTTTGATTATCAGGCAGCAAGTTTGTTTTAATCTTCGTTATCATCCTTGCTGTGAATAATTCTGATTGAGCCACCGTTGAGATCCCAGTTAATTAGATCCGTATATAAATTTCCAAAAGGGTAGAGGTCATTTATTAAATAAGTGAGTGCCTCCACACTGAACTCAGAGCCATCATTTTTCCACAGACCACCAGAAAGTCTGACTGAGCTTCCGCCGTAGGAGTAGTCAAGAACAGTCAGATCAACTTTATGTTTGTTAAGAGTTCTTCTGACGGCTTTACTTAGTTCCGCCTTGGTGCCTTTCGCTTTGGACATGAAAAACTCCTACTGGCTCATTTTTTGAGTCTTATCTCTAAGTAGCAAGCTAACTTCTCTGATGATTTCTTGAGCTTCTTTTCTCATTAATTTGAAATTAGTTAAAGAGATACCAAAATCATTGGAGCCAGTGCTCTCTTTAATCGTATTGGTTATTGTATTGAGCTGTGTTGGGTGAAAGTATACAGCTAAGTCAGAGAAGTCTTTTAAAGCTTTTAGGGCTTCCATTGAGTTATTCTCTTTTAAATAGAACTCAATTTTAGGTAGATCATTTTGGTAGTAGAGAATAAAGTCACGGTAAAATTTATAAAAGATATCCCAACACTCTGAGTAATCTGCTTCAATCGGTTGATTGTTTATATGATGATATGTTCCGTCATAATTAGCTTCATCGAGCCAGCCCTTATTATCTTTAGAGATATGAAGGGTTGGCAGATGCTGTGGTAGAATCTCTTTGAGTTTATTAAGGCGAATCGGTTTTTCTATAAATCCAACCATTCCAGCATCCATACAACTATTGTAGTGGTGAGTATCAACATTTGCCGTCATGGCAACGATACTTGGGCAATTGGAAAAGTTTTTTATCAAGTGCCTCGTTGTTGCAACACCATCCATAATAGGCATTTGTAAATCCATTAAGATAAGATCAAATTTACTACCTGCAGAAATTTTGTCGATGGCTTCTTGACCATTATTGGCAATTTCAACGCTAATACCAAGTCTCTCTAACATCGCGACTGCGAGCTTAACATTAATTGGATTATCTTCTACTAATAGAATATTGTTTTTGTAGTCTTCGTTATTCAAAATCACTCCATATTTTATTTTTCAAATTTCTTGTTTAATTCATTGATTTCTATGACCAGCTTGCTGACAAGAGAGGTTGTTAAGTTGAAACAACTTTTCAAGCCATTTAAATCTTCATCCTTTGCCAATCGTTCTAACTCTTCGATATTTGTCCTAATCTCTTTTGATTGAAAGTTACTAATAATACCCTTGAAGGTATGTGCAACCTTGGCCACCTCTTGAAAATCTCCTTGAGAAATACTCGTGTCTATTTGTTGAAGATAGGTCGAGTAATTTTTAATGAATATATCTATAAACTGTGCAAGCAAGTCGTCAAATCCCTCAAAGTCTAACTCAAGTCTGTTTGTATCTATTAGCTTAAGATGCCCTGGGGCTAAAATATCTTCTTTAGGTTTTTCTGAAAGATCAAATCGATTAGAATATGAATCAATTAATGATCTAATCACTTGCACGCGAATAGGCTTTGGAAGAAAATCATCCATTCCAGATTGTAAACATTCTTCTTTGTGATCGTTTGTTACGTTGGCTGTTAGTGCAACAATATAAGGGATAGTTTCTCTTCCTTCCATTGACCTTATTCGTCTAGTTGCACTTTGTCCGTCAAGCTTGGGCATTTGGACATCCATGAAGATCAAATGATAGTCATGTCGCTTTACTTTCTCTACTGCGACTAAGCCATCTTCAGCAGTGTCAACTTGAACCCCAATTTTATCTAGAATAGCTGTAATGAGCTTAATATTTATTGGGTTGTCTTCAACTACTAACACTTTCATATTACTTAGATCGCTTTTTGCTCGTTGTGTTTCTTTGATCTCTTGCTTAGGTTCAAAATGCGATTTATTTGAAATAGATATATCAAATGTAAAGGTTGAACCTTTGTTAACCTCACTTTCAACATTTATTTCTCCGCCCATTAACTCAACAATAGATCTAGAGATTGAAAGACCAAGTCCTGTTCCATAAGATTCAGTTACAATGCCTGGGTTCAATTGAGTAAATGATTCAAAAATCAAATGTTGTTTATTTTTTGGAATACCAATACCACTATCAATTACCTGAAATTTTAAGTGACTACCAACTTGCTTGACTGAAACCTTAATTTCACCTTGAGTGGTGAATTTTACGGCATTGCCGATGAGGTTGAAGAGGACTTGGTATACTCTGGCTTCATCTTGTACGATAAATTCTGAAATATTTGGGTCTAGTTCATAGAGTATATTGATTTGTTTCTGTCGGGCTTTATAAGCAAATAAATCTATCGTATTTTTAATAGTGTCAGCTAACTTGAAAGGTCTTTTGTCCAGCTGAAGTTTATTTGCTTCAAGTTTCGAATAATCCAAAATATCGTTGACGAGTGTTAATAAGTTTTCAGCACAAATCTTTACAGTTTGCACTGTTTCTCTTTGCTCGGCACTCAGATCGCTTTCTGCCAGGAGCTCTGTCATACCAATAATACCAGACATCGGAGTTCTTATTTCATGACTAACGGTCGCCATGAAGCGAGACTTCATCTCACTATTATGCTCTGCTTGCTCAATAATTTGTTTTTGTCTTTCTTGAATTTCGATTTGCTTAGTTATATCCCATGTTATAGAAATTAAATTTTGAACTTTAGAATTCTCATCTTTTCTCACATTGGCAATTGATCTTACCCAGCGCCATGAGTGCAACTTTTTAATTCTATAGGTAAAATCGAACTTTTCCGTGACATCTTTTAATAGATTAATTTCTTCTAATATTTTAGTTCGATCTTCTTCATGAATAATTTTGATTAAATCTTGGTACTTGTAATTCTCTGATTCGGCTTCACTAAAGAGAACTTTCATACTAGGACTACAGTATATGCTCTGTTCTTTTAAATCCCATTCCCAAACACCAAATTCACCTGCTTTGAGTGCTAGTTGTAGTGTCTCTTGAGATTTAAGTAAGTTTTCTTCTGCTTTTTTTCTTTTACTAATGTCTTGAATAATTCCATAGGCTTTATAAGCTTTTCTATGCGCTTGTTCTGTGCGACCAACTAGTCTTATCCATTTTCCATTTTTTAGCTTTAAGTCGATATCGTAGTCTTGACTATTTTCAATAAGGTCTGCTGTAGCTTGCTTTGCCTTCTCAGATGATACAGGTTCATAGACTTGCATGATCTCTTCATTACTAGGTGGTTCTTGCAAATGCTGATTTTCAAAAATTTCAAAAGTTTTTCTACTCCATCTTTTTTTCATGCCCTCAATTTCAATTTCCCAAGTTCCTGTGTCCGCCATATCTTGAATTTCAGGACTAAATTCTTCAAAATTTTTAATTTTTGATATATCAGTGTTAATACCGACAAATCTTAATGGTCTTCCATCTTGATCTCTATCAACAACTTTTCCATTCGTTAAAACTCTAATCCAATGCCCATCTTTGTGTTTAAACCTTTGAATTATAATTGCAGAAGGGGTATTGAATTTTATATGGTAATTCATCTCTGCAATGGTTCTCTCCTGATCTTCAGGATGAGCAAATTCTGTCCATGCGTCTATGTTCTTTCTAATTTCCTCTTTCTCATAACCCAGCATTCTCGGCCAGTTTTCATCAAACCAAGCTTCATTTGTTAAAAGATTCCAACCCCAAAATGTAGCGTCTAATTTTGAAAGTACTTGCTCCATTTTTTGATGCATTTTATTTTGATATACTTCGTTGATTTTTAAACACTTAACGGTTTGATTGATATTATAAAAACAGTAGTTGAGCTCTATTTCTTGATTGCTTTTTAAAATAAAGCAGTCATCTTTTTTACTTACTTGCTCGAATGGAAAGTTTGAAATAATCTTTGTAACTTTATTACTTATTAGGTCAGACCTTTCGAATTTTGTTATTTCTAAGAAGAGGTCGTTAACATGTAAAAACTCACCGTCTTCATTTAGGAAGGCGAGGGCAACAGCTTTATCTATTGCCTGCTGATAAAGTAATTCTAGTTGGTCAGATTTCATTCAGACTATCTTAATGTTTTAATCAAAAAAGTGCTAATTGATCGGGTTATAAAGCCCAGAAATATTTCCAATAGTATCTTGAAGTCTCAAGAAAAAAGGTGGAATTGTTGCCTTGAATCGTTGGCCATTTAGATACTGAAATTCATAAAATCCACGCATCGAGCCAGACGGAGTATCTAAAGGGCATTGGCTACTGTAATGGTAGGCCATTAATGGTTCAATAATCGGTTGTTCACCAAGCACACCGGGGCCACTAACAACTGATTCTTCATTGCGTCCATTTCTGATTATCCATTGTCTGTTTAATAGCTGTACCGGAAACTGCGAGTTATTTGTAATTTCGACTGCGTACATAAAAATAAAAATATTCTGATCCGGCAACGACCTCTCCTCATCAAAAACAGGAGCGACTTTGATTTGTAGATCGTTGGTAATGGCAATGTATGGCGTCTCAACAAGCATTCTTCATTCTATCATAACTACTTGATTTTTTTAGACTTTGTTAATGCAGCTAAATCATTGAAATGATTACTCCGATAACGCTTATATACTTGAGGAGGTCGGCAATGAGTTTTAAAGGTGCGGACAGCTACGAATTTGAATACTTAGAAAAGTATTACGGTGATGCAAGCAATGTAATGCGCGCCATAGAAGATTGTCCTTGCTGCCAAAGCAAACTCATCTTGAGCCATAGCGCAGATAGTGGTAGCTTGCTCGTCCATGAGAGTGCGCGCTGCTTTGATTGTGATTTTGACGGCAGAAAGCTCATTCATAAAATGAATTAAATAGAGCTAATCAATGTTAAAAAAAACTGTCTACCTTAGTTCCTTTGCTGCAGGTCAACCAAAGCTTTTCGACCTTGATGAATCCACCGGTTGGATGAAAGAGCTACTTGCAGAATTAAATGATGATCTTAAAACTGATGAAATGATTGAACTTGATGAAAAGTTTTTTCTTTGTTTTGAGGGGGAAGCTCTCAGGACTACTACCGGAAAATTAGAAGACCACGTTAAGTTTAAAGGTAAAATTTCAACAGTGTTTGCTACTCGTTGTATTCATAGCGGCAAGCCAATGGTTGATAGCTTGGATCTGGAAGTGAACTTTGTAGTTATTGATGACGAGTTGATTTCTCGCTATGGGTATGAAGAGCAAACTTCGATTTTTATTGATGATGCTGAATATGAACTTTACTCAACCAAGGATAATCGCTTTGATATCAAAGAAATTATCCACGAGTTTTTATGGCTGAATAAAGATCAGTATCCAAGTTTAGAAAATGAGAAAGAATCTTAGCTGGCGACTCTAAAGCCTTGTTTGCGCTCAGCTTCCTCAGCTGCTTCTAAAGAGAGTCTTGCCCAAGGCATTTTCTCTAAGCGTTTTTGTTCAATTGGTTCTTCGTTAACTTCACATAGGCCATAGGTGCCTTCTTCAATTTTTCGAAGAGCAACGTCTATTTCACGAAGTCTTTTGATTTCTCTTTCACGTAAGCCAAAGCTTACATTTTGACTAACGACAACTTGTGCAAGATCACCATCTTCTGATGCGTCGTCAGATGAAATTTGTAGGTCTTCCACTTGTGAGTTTTGCATTGAATTTAGAATTTGATTCTTCAACTCAATAAGTTTTTTCTTCTGTGATTGAATAAATTTTTCATCAAATATATTAGCCATATCGCTAATCCCTCCAGTGGTTAGAACGCCAATTATCTTACCACCAAGCCTATTTTTTCGTATGAAAGTGGAGTTGATTGCCTGTTGTAACTAAAAAACAAGAGGTTGAGAGACTCAATACTTTATCTTGATGCCCACTATTTAGGCCATCTACTCGTCGAGTTTAATTTCAATACCCCAGCGCTCAGCTTCGCTATCTAAAACCTCTTTCAATTCAGCCTTCGTTAAGAGCACATCAATAATAGAGAATTTACTTTTAGCGGAAATGGCACAGCCTTCTTCACAGGCCATATCAGACGTATCAATAGCAACAAGGTTAACAGGTTCTTTATTTTGAAAGTTTGAATACCATTTAAAAAACTCTTCAACCTTAGCCTTAAGGGCAGGCTTGAACTGCTTTGCTTTTTCTTGTGTTTCAAAATTAAACAAGAAGCGACCAGCATCCATTTGTTTACCATTAATAGCGATATTAATGACTCCTTTGGAGCAAATTTTAAGTGTATTGTTGAAGCATTTTGGACAGTACATAGTTTTCTTTTATTAACGCTTATATTATTGGTTAAGTTCTATCATAATATTAGTAAGCTATCTAACCAAGAAAAAGGTTCTCAATGAATTTAGAAAATATGTTTATTAATATGAGAGATAATGTTGAGCTTCATGCTCAAATTAGCGAGATCGATAGTGATTTATGGTTAATTGCGACTCATGGCATTGGCGAGCATATGGAGCGTCATGCTTACCTAAGGGATTTAGTTGGTAGCGATTTTAATATTCTTCAATACGACTTACGGGGTCATGGAAAATCTCTTGGAACTGCAGCAAGCATTCAAGATTTTGAGCAATACAGACTAGACCTAGAAGATCTCATTAATTTTTTAAGAGAAAGATATAAGATGCAAAAGTTTGTCCTCTTTGGACATTCAATGGGAGCACTTATTACAGCAGGGTTTATTCAAAATTATCGTCATGAAAACTGTAAACCTAGCTTAGTTTACCTCAATGCTCCTCCGGCCGGTTTTCCTGCACCGCTGGGAATGATTGTTGATCAAGTCTCACTTTCAGTTTTTGAAAAGCTGGCAGGATTTAATAGTAGTATTCGTTTAGGGGGATTAGTCGATCTTAATTATCTTTCTCATGATCCACATGTAAAAGAGCGTTATATAAATGATCCTTTAAATGCTTTAAAGCTTCATACAAAATTATTATTGCAACTAGCAAAAGACTCAAAAAAAGTTTTTTCTAAGCCACTTGATCCAGAATGTCCGGCATTTGTATCCTGGGGGAGTGAAGACCGAATTGTCTCTCCTGATCATTTGAAAAAATATTTTGCAAATGTAGAGAAACAGTTTGATGTAAAAGTTTTTGATGGTGCCTTTCACGAAATTCATAATGAAGTTGAAAAGTTCAGGCAACCGTATTTTGATTACCTATCTAGTTGTCTGAAAAGAGCTTTAACCAAAAAACCATTTGAAGAAAATAATCATGAATGAGTTTGCCAAAGATTTCATTGGAGAAGGGTCTTTTCGCTTAGAGGCGGCAGGAAGGCAGTGGGGAATTCTAGATGAAGGAAGACTTCACGAAATAAAATTTGAACAGAGAATTGTTGGAAGTTTGATTGTTAGTGAAGATGTGAGTCATGAAAGAGCGGAGCTATTTAGTCAGCATGCAGCAGCTTTAGTCCATGCAGGTGAAGAACGTATCGATGAGATGCTAAACGTTCTGGGCTGGCTTCGAAGTGTCAGGGCATTTGCTCCGAAAACTTTTAATTGGATCGGAGTTTATTACCGCGCCAGTTATCTTCTTGGTGAAAAGACAACTGACTTAGTACTTGGTCCTTTTATTGGAGAGCCAACCGAACATGTTCGCATTCCACTTGAAAGAGGCTTATGTGGTTTAGCTCTGCGCGAAGAGCGGGTTATTAATCAAGCAGATGTTCATGCTGATTCCCGTCATATTGCGTGCTCTTTAAAGACTAAATCTGAACTTATCGTACCATTACCGGTTGCTCAAAAAGGTGCCTATATTGCTGAGCTAGATATCGATAGTCACAAGATTTCGGCGTTTTCTCCTGATATAGAAGCTAAAGTAAATGAGTTGTGTCTAAGCTTTCCCCATAATAACAGTTAGTTAGGCAACTTTAGCTTTATCGTTTTAGTCATCTAAGGTGTTAAAAAAACAGCATTCCCGTCCGATAAGTCTACTGAGGAGGCCTAGAATTTCTGGGCACAATTTTAACCAGTAGGAGTTCAGTGGCGGTCAATAAGCTAGACCTCGACATTGAATTTGAAGACGAAGATGAAGCCAGACGCCTCGAAGAAGAACGCAAAAAGCGTGAAGAGGTTAAAGAGGTTAATTTGGAGTTTTCTGTTGAGCCTGATGATGAAGGTGAAGACGCAGTTGCGTCTGGGGTAGCTTTGAAAAAAGCTCAGGCAGAAGCTCGTCGTGCAGCGCTAGAAAAGAAGAATGGCGCTTCCTCAAACAATGCCAATGAAAATGTTACTGACATGCAGGCTGCGAGACAGGCAAGAGTCCCTTCACAACAAACAGAACCAAGTATCAATTTTAATAGACCAGAGCCTTCCATCAACAGAACTCCAACTAGACCTAGTGCCTCCTCACCGCAGTATCGTCTTGGAGATGAGTTAAATTACGCAGTGGAAACGAATGCCTTATTAAATGCAGAAGTACAGGCACGAGTGCAATTGGCCGTCGCTCAAGCAAAGACAGAGATCATTGCTAAGGCGGCGCAGGACGCGAAGTTACTCGAGCACAAAGTGGTTAAGCTTTTGACCCAAGCAAATGCCAAGGGACCTGCTGCCAAGGCAGAGTTGATGGCAATCAAGAAACTTCTAGCCGAGCATGCCGAAGTTCAAAACTTAATAGAATCTAATGAGCCACAAGTTGAATCTGTGGCCACTCCAATGAAGAAAAAAAGTTCAGCTTCTTGAACTTAGAGATTCTAAATGATTTACGCGAATAAGTGCTGGTGGATGCGAGTGGTACCAAGAGCTATAAATAGAATCAGGGGTTAGTGTATTCGCATTTTCTTTATAGAGCTTCACCAATGCGTTGATGAGATCATTCGCTTGTGCATTGTTAGCCGCAAATTCATCAGCTTCAAACTCATTCTTACGTGACATCCATGCCGATAACGGTGTTAGAGGAAAGGTAAAGACTCCAGCCACGAGTGAGAACAAGATGAGCGCTTTTGCATTGGCCATGGTGCCAGCATTAAGTCCTTCGTAAAATGGTGGCCAATAGGCAAGTTGACCCAAGACCCAAAAACCGATCAAGCTCATAACTAATGCTTTTAGCATTCCCTTAAGAATATGCTTCTTTTTGAAATGTCCTAGTTCATGAGCGAGAACTGCTTCAACTTCACCTGGCTCTAAACTTTTTAAAAGAGTATCAAAGAAGACAATACGCTTACTTTTTCCAAAGCCTGTAAAATAAGCATTACCATGACTACTTCTAACTGAAGCGTCCATGACGAAAAGACCATTGCTTTTAAAATCGGTTCTTTCTAAAAGCTTTTCCACGCGATTCTTTGTTTCGCCTTCTTCCATCGGGTAAAACTTATTAAATAGCGGAGCGATGAACGTAGGATAAGCCCAAACAATTGTTAATTGAACGACTGTCATAAAAGCCCAGGCGTAAGCCCACCATGCAGTTCCAAGGGCATTCATAATCCAAAGAATACCAAGTATTAGAGGAAGACCAATGAGTATCCCTAAGACTGTTCCCTTAATCATATCAATGATAAAAGTTTTAGGTGTTGTCTTGTTAAAACCAAATCTTTCCTCAAGAACAAATGTTGAATAGATTGATTGAGGCAATCCAAGAAAGCCATTAATGATGGTAAAGAAGGCAATGAATAAGACACCTTGCCACAAAGGAGAGTGAACACCTGTAGCTAAAACAAGTTGATCTAAAGATTGAAGACCTCCACCTAATGTCCATAAAAGAAGAATGAAAACTTCTAATAACTTAAAAAGTTGTGAGGCATTGAGTTTTGCAACAGTATAATCAGCTGCTTTTTGATGTTCACCCAAAGTAATGAACTCTTTAAAACGCTCCGGTACTTGGTCTTGGTTTTTACGAATATTGTTTTTTTGTCTTGAATCAAGCCATGCCTCAATAAGCCCTTTAAGAACCAGAAAGACTAAAAATACTTTGGTAAACATAGCTGCTTGCGACATAATTGCTCCTAATAAGTAGCGCTATTATAAAGCTGGATTTTGCTATAGGCAAAGTTCATATTAACTCAGAGTGTAGATT
>CAYGQW010000013.1:0-10714 GCA_964352175.1 uncultured Halobacteriovorax sp. | reverse complement strand
TTCTTGTTGTGCGAAACAGCGCAACGTGAAGTTTTTAAACCTACTCGTTATGATTTGGCTTATGGAACCAGTGATTCATCAAATTTACGCCTATAATTCACTTAGAAATTTTAATTATATTATTCAAGCTGCTAACGGCTTTATCATAATTGATCCTTTTGAGTCCGATCAAGTTAGACAAAAGATTGGAGCAAAAGCCAAGGTTCTCGGTATTGTTAACACCCACGAGCATCATGATCATATACGCGGTAATAAAAGCTTAAAAGACTTGTATCAATGTAAAGTCTATTCTCATCCCAATGCCCTTATGGTTATTCCCGAGGCAGATACGGCACTTGGGCAGGGGGATTATATTGAGCTTGGGCATAATTGGACTTTGGATACCATAGATACTCCCGGTCATACTTTTTCTCACCTATGTCTATTATTAAAAAATGCAGGAGAAGTTAAGGCGGTATTTACGGGAGATACCTTATTTAATGCAGGTGTTGGCAATTGCCATAATGGTGGTGATCCCAAGGTTCTATTTCAAACGATTAAAGAACATTTCAGTCGTTTGGAAGATGATGTTGTTGTCTATCCTGGTCATGACTATTTAAGAAATAATTTAGGCTTCACGCTTGATCGCGAACCGGATAATGCAATCGCTAAAGAGTGGTTTGAAAAGCATCAAGGTATTAACCAAAATGAAGAGTTTTGGCTGACAAGAATGAAAGATGAACGCTTGATTAACACATTTCTAAGGTTAGATCAGGCTTCAATCATCGACAATTTACCCCGTCCTGTTCAAGATGAAGAATCTGTCTTTATAACATTAAGAGAACTAAGAAATAATTGGTAATGAGGTATTTATGGCAACTTTAAAAATTGGTAACGCAGCTCCCGCATTCACTCTTCTAAATCAAAAAGGGGAAAAGGTTTCTTTAAAAGACTTTAAGGGTAAAAGTAATGTGATTCTTTACTTTTATCCTAGGGCCATGACTCCCGGCTGTACGGTACAAGCCTGTGGTCTAAGAGACTCGAAGAGAAAATTAACTTCAAATGACACAATTGCTTTAGGGGTTAGTCCTGACGCTCCTTCTAAATTGACTAAGTTTGTAGAAAAAGAAAAGTTGAATTTTGATCTTTTGAGCGATGAAGATCACGCCATTGCGGATAAGTATGGAGCTTGGGGACCAAAGAAGTTTATGGGTAAAGAGTATGATGGAATCTTGCGCTCAACATTCATTATTGGGAAGGATGGCAAGCTCAAGCATATGATGCCAAAAGTGAATACAAAGACTCACCATGACGATGTTTTAGCTTGGATCAAAGAAAATTTGGGCTAAGCCTCTGTTATTACGTTAACAATTTTACATACTTAGGAATATGTAACTTCTCTAAATGGTTTGCATTTGATAATAATGCGTCAATTCCTTTGGAGGTTCCATGAGTAAGTTACATTTTTTAATTTTCACCCTAGTTCTAAGTTCATTCACCTCAATTGTTCGGGCGAAGAGTGATAGCTCTGGTTTCAGTAATTCTCAGGATATTGAAATTATGGCATGGAATGTAGAAAACCTGTTCGATACCTTACATGACGAAGGTAAGAACGATTGGACCTTTCTACCAAGTAATACTCCAGGCAAGAACGAAGAGTGTGCTCTAATCAGAAATAGAACATATCGTGAAGAGTGCTTTGAGACTGATTGGAATGATGAAAAGCTCGATCTTAAATTGGAGCAAATTAAAGAAGTTTTAACTCGCGATAGGTCTTCACTACCAGACGTTCTGGCTTTGTCTGAAATTGAAAATGAAAATGTTATATCAATTCTTGCAAATAAGGTTGGATACTCTAAGTTTACAGTGTCTAACTCGCCTGATGAGCGTGGAGTTGATTTAGCTCTACTTTGGAATGATCAAAAATTAAAGATGGTGTCTAGAAGAGAGCACGTTATTAAAAGCAAGGCTTTAGAAGGACGCCCAACAAGAAATATTCTTGAAGTTGAGTTTCTTGTAAATGGCAAAGAGCCTCTTACCGTTTTTGTAAATCACTGGCCTTCGCAAGGTAATAAAAACGAATCGAGAATCGATGCTGCTAAAACGCTCATGAAGCGTGTTAAGAAAATTCAACGAAGAAATAAAAGAATGGCAGTTGTTGCTACAGGTGATTTCAATGTCATCAATACAAACCGTCCTGATCCATTTTATTCAGTCGTAGAAAAGAAAGGTCTTATTGATGTTCACGGACTCTTTATGGAGAGTAAGGACATTGATTTTAGTGTTAAGGCGACATACCCGTTAGGAACTTATTTTTATGGAAGAAATATGGAGTGGAATCTACTAGACCGTTTCTTTATCTCTAAAAACTTAAATGATGGCAGTGGGCTAGATTTAGAGCTTAAGACCTATCGAATTTATGCTCCAAAGTTTATGACTAAATCTTATGAATATACTTACGAAACAGATAATCATTTTGGATCGATTGTTAATGGAACACCTAAACGTAGCCATCATATGGCAGCAAGTGCTGATTCTGCCGGGTATTCTGATCACTTCCCTGTCATTATTAAATTAAAATATTAGTTCTTATTCTTTAATTCTTCGAAGGCTTGAAGGTATCGCTGTGCGATTACCTTTGAGCTTTTAATATACCAATCGTTAGAGACGGCTTGATCGTCTTTAGCGGCTTCCTTATGCAGCTTTGCCATCAATGCAGTTTGTAAGTTGATAACCTCTGATCTTAGGTTTGATGGTATTTTGGCTAGATTAATATCATCTTTTGTTCTCGATCGAATTTGATAACTTGTGCCCTCAAGATCAAGTTCTTCAAAGCTGATCGGTAATCTTCCCCATATCAGTTGAGCAAGAGTCTTTAATCCTAGAAATTCAGTTGTGGTTGTCGAAAAGCGAGTGGCTGGTATTCTTCTTTCCTTAAGCTCAATAATATCTTGCTTATTGCTCTCATTTTTAATGAGAAGCCAGTACCTTTTTAAACCGCTGCTACCACCACCTTGCTTACTATAGAAAACACTATCCTGTACTTTGATGTTAGGAAACTTTTGGGTGACAGGATCTTCAATTCTTTGCTGCACCTCAATTGAAAGAGGAAGAAAGTCTTTGTCTTTTATAAATTTGTTTTGAGCAGTATATTTTTTTAAATTTTTTAATCGCTTCTTTTCAAGATTAACCTGAAGCGGCTTTGAAAGAGAGGGAAGAGTTAATTCATTACTATAATGAACATTATAATTAGTAATAAAGCCTTCAATTTGTCGGTGGCTAAAAGAGAAAAAATAGAGACTAGTAAAGTACCTTAATGCATCGAGAGGTAAGGGACAGATGCCACTATCATCGAGATCATTAAAAACATAACGAGTTTCCTTTTCAAAGTTGATAAAGCCAAAGTTTTCAAAATGAGGATCTCCATAGCAAAGGGCTGTTGTGAAATCTCCAATAAGCTTTGAATCTTTATAGAATGTGATTGGGTAAGATCTAAAGAAATCAAGTGGCGTCTTTATGGATTCAGTAAATTTAAGGCTGAAGTCACTCTCAGATAAGAAACTATAATCTTCTTTTAATTTTTCCTTTGAAATTTCTTCATAATTGAAATCAATTTTTAAACTGAGTGTCTTATCTTCTTTGCATGACACTAAAATTAATAAAAGGAAAAACCATCTTATCATAGAGAATCAATTTCTTTGTAGTACTTATCTTTAGTCGCTTGATCTAAGAATGAAGCCTGGAATGAATTCTTTGCCAAAACTTTTAATTCTTCTTTGGAAAGATCAAGCGCCTTTTGAGTTCCGTTGAAGTTTTCACCTAAATAGCCACCAAAGTAAGCGGGGTCATCAGCATTAATCATGACGACTAAGCCCTCGTTTAAAAGATTTCTAAGATTATGATCTTCCAGTTTCTCAAAGACCTTCAGTTTAACATTTGAGTAAGGACAAACAGTCAGGGGTATTTTATTTTCTTTTAAATACTCAACAAGATTTTTGTCCTCAAGACAGCGAACACCGTGATCAATTCGTTCAACCTTGAGCAGATTGATTGCTTCCCAGATATACTCCGCTGGACCTTCTTCTCCGGCATGCGCGACAGTTTTAAAACCTTCGGCTAATGCTTTTTCAAAAACTTGTTGAAACTTTACGGGAGGATGACCAACTTCAGATGAGTCTAGTCCAACACCTATGATCTTATCTTTGTGCTTGAGAGCTTGATCAAGTGTCTTGAAGGCTTCTTCTTGAGATAAATGTCTCAAAAAACACATAATGATATGAGAGGAAATGCCTAGCTTCTTTTCACCATCTTTAAGTGCTGCATGAATTCCATTCAATGAAACTTCAAATGGAATATTACGTTCAGTATGAGTTTGAGGGTCAAAGAAAATTTCAGTGTGGCGTACATTATCTTGTTTGCAGCGAAGCAGATAGTCCCAAGTTAAATCATAAAAATCTTGTTCTTTTTGAAGTACTCCTGCACCTTCATAATAGATATCAAGAAAAGATTGAAGGTTATGAAATTGATAAGCATTTCTAATTTCTTCAACAGACTTATACTTTAGAGTGATATTATTTCTCTGTGCTAATTTGAACATTAACTCAGGCTCTAATGAACCCTCAATATGAAGGTGTAGTTCAGCTTTAGGTAATTTTGAAATAAATTCTTGCATAGTTTCCTCTTAATTATCTATAGACAGAAAGAATGGTAAGACCAGTCAGTTCAGTCAAGCGACTTTCTATCTCTTTTGCTCGATCAGGTGTAATAACTTTAAGTTCACGCACCTCGTAATCAAAAATTCCTTCATGATTACCACGATTTTCTCGGTGCCATGAAAGTGGGTAAGGGCGCTTAGGTGTGTTGAGCTGAACTGCACTCGGCTCAATGAGTTTAAGAATTTTTGCGTAGTCTTCAAACTCTTTATCATTCATTGGCATAAACATCGATTGAACTTCGACATCAACATTACTTGTTTTTTTTAATTCCAAAATTCCATCAATAACACTTGTTAAGCTAATGCCGGGGGCAGGACGATTGACTCTTTTAAAAAGGTCTTCATCGGCAGCATCAATCTTAACGATGACCTTATCTAGTAAAGAAACAGCATCTCTGACAGAAGCATGATGCAGTTCAGTTGCATTGGTTAAAATATATTGTGGTAGTTTTGGAGCTAAATCTCGCAAACCTAAAATAATTTCTTTTAAGTTGCTAGCCAATGTCGGCTCTCCAGATCCCGAAAAGGTAATGACGTCTATTTTTGAATTTGTTTCAAGATGTTCTTTAAAGTCATTAAAAATTTTTTCAGTTGGAACGTAAACCTTGTGCTGCGATGTAATTTCTTGAATATGTCCCAGCTGACAATAAACACAATTAAAGGAGCAGGTACTAGTCTCAAATATAGGATCAATGCCTAAAGAGAACCCAAAACGCCAAGATTTAACTGGGCCGTAAACAGTTTTAACGATGGGAGAGAGGCTCATGATTGATTTTCCTCAAGTATTTCTAAACCTTGAACACTTTCTTTTAAAAAATTTATAAGTCTTTTTGTCTCATTATACATGGTCCTATCGCCACGTAGGACCATGTCTCGAGTTAAATCCCCGCGCTCGTGAGCAAGTGTCGAATAAAAACATAGACCTTCATTAGCTTCAAAAATGAAGTATACAAAGGACGATTGAGCTTTTGGCATGCGCAATAAAAAGCGAAACATGTCTGGCAGAAGTGGGGGGTCAAGTTCAAATGGTTCTAGATTCATGTAGGCGAGATTATCCCCGACAAAGACAGTCGTCAAAGACTGGGTGCTTGAAATCGTTGACGCACGTTGGACACGGAGTATAATAAAGTGGTCGGTTAACTCTTGGGAATTTCTAGGAATTCTCATGAGTTCATTTTAGCGACGTCATGGAGGACGATGCAGTGAAAGGATTGATTACCCATTATAGGTTTTTCGCACTCTTATCTTTGCTTAATCTAGGTAGTTGCGCCTGGCTTCAGTCTCGACAATCTCTCTTTGGTAATGATTCTGATGCTCCAGCAGAAGCTGCTGCAGCGACGTCAGTTCCCAAGCAGCAGTATGATCAATTACTACAAAAGTACGAAGCTCTACAAACTCGTCTGCAAACAGAAGAAGCTCAAGTTGATAAAGAAGCCATGATGGGAAATCTCGACGATCAAACGGGCGAGGCTCTTCTAGGCGATCTACAGAAAGCTGGATCTGGAGAGTTAGCTGAGACGGTCGATGTTTTCAGCCAATCTAATGCCGCCAATTCTTCATCTCAAGCTGTAGTTAATTCAGATGATTACAGTTCAGTTGATGTCGAAGCACAAATCAGAAACCTACAAACAGCAGAACAATTAGTTTCTAATAATAAATTTGATGAATCATTAAACCTGTTAAAGCCGCTTGAACGTTCTCCTGTTAGACAGATTAGAGTTAGAGCAAGATATTTGGTCGGAGAGTCACTTTTTAAGCAAGGTGACTTTGATCTTTCAATGCAAATTTTTGAAGAAATTATTGAAAAAGAAGCCTTTTCTGGAACAGTCATTAAGGCTCTTGGCCGTCTCATCGTTTGCTCGGAAAAACTAAAATTAGAAAAGAAAAAAGAAAGATATTATTCTCTTCTACACGATTTTTTTGAATCGTAGGAATTTGATTGAAAAGACTTGAACTTAAAACATTTCTTGTTTTATTTGGCATGCTAAGCACGCAGGTTCCGGCATATGCTCAAGACTTAGATTCTCTCGAGTTATTAGAGCCTGAAGATGCTAAGCTCCTAATTGACGAAGGCTTGGAGCAAACAACCATCGATTTATCTAATCTCGAAGAAATTGATGAAATTCAGTCCTTAAAAGAAGATATTGAGAAAACACCTGGCGTTAAAGAGAAAGTAAACATTTCTGGTGACAGTTTAAATTTCAAAGCTTCAAAGGACCAACAGTCTGAGCCATCAACAGTGGAAGGTAATAAGATCATCGATCCGGAAATGGTTATCGACGAATCTATCAAAATCTTAAACTCTGAAGATGAGATTGCTAGTGAGAATAGCCTTTCAGCTAAACCTCAAATCTTTGATATCGGCAACGAAGAAAAAAACCTACTTAGTCTTGCAAAATATGTTGAAGGAAAAATTCCAGATGCAGAATGGGATGAAATTGCAACTAAGGCTCAACTGGATCGCTATCAAGTTCAGCAAGACGATTGGCTTTGGAAAATTTCACAAAAATTATTTGGATCAGGTTTTTATTATTCTAAAATTTGGTCTTTAAATCCTCAAATTACAAATCCCCATGAGATTGAGCCTGGAATGACGTTGCTCTTTGACACGGGCTCTGCAGACAAAATGCCTGACGTTAAAGTCAGTGCCTTCGAGGAAAATCCTCTGGAAGAGAAAAAATCAAAAATTGGTGGCGAACAGCTTTTTGATTTTAAAGAGTTTGGAGATGGCATTCGACCAGACTGGATTGAGGCCCGAAAGAAACTCATCAACGAAGGAACTTACTTTCAGTATGCCTCAGAAGAGACATATGAAGATTTGGCTAATATCGGTAATCAAACACTAGTTAAAGAGTATGAAAAATACGAACCGCCAATACCTGACATTTTAATCGAAGAGCCTAGTGATCAGTACGATAGTAGTGGTTTTGATAAAAGCTCAAGAATTAGTTACCAAATCAAAGAAGGGTTCTTCCTTAATACATTTGTAACGACAAATATTATTCAAGATCTAGGCTTTATTGATGCGATGAAAAATGAAGCCGTCTTTGTTCAAAAGTTTGATAGTATCTATATTAGTTTCGATGAATCGGTTCGAGTAAAACCAGGTGATTTATTTTCGATCTATCTACCAGAAGGTAAAGTTGAAAATAAAATTTCTGACAGAGAAGGCTACCTCTACACTATTGGCGCCCAGATAAAAGCGGTTAGAAAAATCAATGATCTTTGGGAATGTTACGTTGAAGACTTAACAGGCTTAGTTCAAAGAAAAGATAGAGTTACCGTTTATACTCCTAAGATTAATAAGATCATCAAAACCTTTAATCCAAGAAGAATTGAAGCAGCCATCATCGAGTCATATCAAAAAGGTAGCCAAGGCATTTCTTTTGGTGATGTTGTTTATTTAGACCGTGGTCGTGCTGATGGGGTGGAGATGGGCTCTGTCTTTCAAGCATTCTCGTTTACAGACCGAGGTACCAACAAAAGAATTACGATTGATCCGACTTATAAAGTTGGAGAGTTAACAGTTATTAGTCTTACGGATAATTTCGCCACCGCCCTAGTCACACAATCTATTAATGAAATGGGCGTAGGGCAGTTAGCATTTACCAAAACGGAAGAAGATGCTGCTAGAGCACTTAGAGTAAAGCAACAAGCTGCTTTGGGTGATGTGGCCAATCTTGAAGGTAAAGCCTTAGATGAACTTGATGTGGAGCTTAATCTTGATAAACTATCTGATGATCTTTTACGCGAAGCAGATAAAGTTCAGCTGACCGAAGATGAACTGCAGGAGCTTGAAAGACAGGAACGTGAAAAAAGTATTATTCGTGACCATGAACGTGACCTGGAAGAGCTTGAAAAGCTTGAAGCCGAGTTGGTATCGAGCGAGAAGGCCCTAAACGAAGCTAAGGTCGACGAGGACAAGTTCCTAGAGCAACAAAACCTCGATGAAGTTGAGAATAAGAAGAGGAAAGACCCTAATGCGTTTGAGAATCTTAATGAAGTTGAGAAAGAAGTTGGACTCAAATTTATGGAAGAAGATCTCAATGCTAAAGATAATCCTTACGGTTTGACTGAATTCGATCTTGAAGAAATCGATGAGTTGTTGAATACTGGACAACAATAAAGATAACAATTGAGTTATCTGTCCGAATTAATTGATATCGATCATGATTGAGGCATAAGTGACTAAGAGCGCAAAAAAGGTGACTGCTAAAAAAGCATCTTCAAAAAAGAAAACTGCCAAGAAAAAAACAGCAAAAAAGACGGCTAAAAAAGTTGTAGAGAAAAAAACTGCAAAAAAAATAGCAAAGAAGAAAGTAGCCAAGAGTGCAAGCACAGCGTCAAAAGTTAAAGGCGACTATGATCTTGTGATAGTGGAATCACCTTCAAAAGCAAAAACAATAAAAAAGTACTTAGGTCGTGGCTACCAAGTTGTTGCTTCCAATGGACACATTAAAGACCTGCCAAAAAGTAAGCTAGGTGTCGATATCAAGGATGATTTTGAAATCGATCTTGTACCCATTACCGGTAAGAAAGATAAAATTGAACGAATTCAAGAATTGGCTAAAGATGCCAATCAAATTTATCTGGCACCAGATATGGATAGAGAGGGAGAAGCGATTGCATTTCATTTAAGTGAAGAAATTAACTCCAAAAAGAAAAATATTCATCGTGTCGTCTTTAATGCAGTGACAAAAACGGCTGTTCAAAATGCCATCGCCAACCCAGGAAAATTAAATCAAGAGATGTACGATTCACAAAGAACTCGTCGCGTTCTTGATAGACTGGTTGGTTATAAGATTTCTCCAATTCTGTGGGATAAAGTTCAACGTGGAATTTCGGCTGGTCGCGTTCAATCAGTAGCACTAAGAATTATTGTCGAAAGAGAAGATGAAGTAAAAGCCTTTGTTCCAGAGCAGTGGTTTTCGATCCACGGTGAAATGAGCAAAGATAAAAATGCATTTGAAATTAAGTATTACGGCGAGACTGCGTCTAAGAAAGATGATCTTACTGATCAAAAAGTTGTCGATAAAATCGTTAAAGATGTGAAAGGTAAAAACTTTAATGTCGTAGATGTTAAAAAACGTGAACGTAAACAAAATCCAACACCTCCTTTTACAACGTCGAAACTTCAGCAGGAAGCTGCCAATAAACTTGGTTTTACGGCCAAGAAAACCATGATGGTGGCTCAAAAACTTTATGAAGGTATTCAGCTTCGTGATCACGGTATGCAAGGTCTGATTACTTATATGAGAACAGATAGTGTTCGAACTGAACCCGAAGCACTTCAGAGTCTTGTTGATTATGTCGGTAAAAAGTACGGCAAAGACTATCTTCCAAGCGAGCCTCATGTTTATAAAAAGAAGGGCAGCAATAAAGTTCAAGATGCCCATGAAGCTATTCGTCCAACCAGCCTAACCTTTACTCCTGATGAAGTGCGTGGAGATCTTGAGGCAGACCAGCAAAAACTTTATGAGTTAATTTGGAATAAATTTGTTTCTTCGCAGATGTCTCAAGCAATCATTGATCAAACAACTGTAACTTTTGAAAATACAGGTCACTTCTTTAAAGCCACAGGTTCAATTATTAAATTTGCAGGTTTTAGAACTGTTTATTTAGAGGCAGCAGCTGAAAAAGCTCAAAGACGTGGTGGAGATGATGAAGAAGCCTCTAATGATGAAACGGATGTAAAATCAGGGATTCTTCCCGAAATTGAAAATGGAGAATCAATAAAATGCACCAAAGATCCAGTGGCTCAAGAACACTGGACCAGTCCTCCGCCTAGATACAACGAAGCTTCCATTGTTAAAGATATGGAAGAAAAGGGTATTGGGCGTCCATCGACCTACGCATCTATTATTTCAAATATTCAAGATCGTGGTTATGTCGAAAAAATAGAAAACCGTTTTTTACCAACTGAGCTTGGCATGGTGGTTTGCAAAATGCTTGTGGAAAGCTTTCCAAAAGTAATGGACGTTAGCTTTACCGCTAAGATTGAAGAGCAACTAGATAAAATCG
>CAYGQW010000012.1:0-25718 GCA_964352175.1 uncultured Halobacteriovorax sp. | reverse complement strand
AGGTGATGACGTAGATGTAGAATTTTCAAAAGCTGAAGCTGAAGCTGAAGTGGAAGCTACTGGTGAGTTAGATTTGGCCGGGGCAGATCTTGAATTTGATAGTCCTGATTCAACCGAATCGAGTGAAGAGGTAGAGAGCCCTGCTAGTGCTGGTGGAGATATTGATTTTGACTTAGACGGAGACGGAGATGACGATGAACTTAATTTAGGCGAGTCGACGAATCCAACGATTATTGCAACTAACAGCAACTTACAAGCAAATGACTTGAGCCTAGATGATGAAGATATCGCGGAGTTTTCAAGCCAGGAAGCTCCTGAAGAGGATCTTGACCTAGGTGAAACGACAGATACAGGCGCTGATAATTTTGATTTATCTGGTGCTGTACAGGACGAACTTGAAGATGATGGTGGCGACTTTTCTCTAGGAGACGATGCTGATGAATTAGCGTCAGATGACTTATCATTTTCTGACCCTGATGATGAATTAGCAGATAGTGCTACAGATGTAGATATGGTAACTACCTCTAAAGCAGTGACTCAAGAAATTAGTTTTGCTTCGGATGATAATAGTGATGAAGATGAGCTTTCTGATTTCGGTTCACAAAGCTCTGAGCAATCCTCTTCAAATCGTTATGATGAGCCGCTACCAAAAGGACAAATGCTTGGTAGTTTAGACCAACCAGAGCTCTTGCGATTACAAGCAACGATAAAACAGCTAAGAGAAGAAAGAGCTGGCATGATTAATCAGATGGATGACTTTAAGAGCAAAGTTCGACTACTAGAGCAAGACAAACTGACTCTAAAAGCAGAGCTTGAAGAGTCTAAAATTGAAATTAATATCTTAAAGAAACGTCATTCAGAGGAAAATGAAGAGACTAAGCACAGAAACAGGGTGCTCGAAGAGAGAAAAGCATTTTTTGAAGAGAAAACAAAGACATTGCAAAAAGAATTTGATCGTTTATCTCAGAAAGTACGAATTGATTTTAATAAAGTTAAGCAACGTGAAAAAGAACTTGAGAGCCAGCTTGAACTTGTCACTATGGATACTCAATCACAAGTAAAATCACGTGATATGAAAATTTTGGAGTTAAAAAGAAAAATCGACTCATTAGAATTTAATATGGAAAATGCGACGATTCGAGAGCAAAAATCTAGAGAAGATAAGGTTAAACTAGAGGAACGTTTAGGAAAAATAATGAAGACTCTTAGAGGTTCAATTAGACTTCTTGAGGATGATATAGACCTAGATGAAGATACAAGAGCGCAGATTGAAAAGGCGAGAAAACTTTAAGGTATAAGAATTGAACGAACTAGAGACATTATTAACCTTTGTTACTAATTTTCGTGATTTTCATGAAGAGAAGGGTTTTTTTCGTGCTGTGGACTCATTTGTTCAAGAAAAACTTCAAGCCCAACCAATAATTGTTTTCTCATTACCATTTGGAGAGAAAAAAAATTGGACTATAGATCACTGCCGTATTGTTTGGAATAAGTCTCGATTAGAGTCAGGTGATTTATCGAAAGAGATATTTAATAAGGTTGTATTTAATAATGAACTCATTCATTCTGATAAAGCAATCAAAGCTGATGACAAAGAATTTTTTATCTATCTCTTGGGTCAAGAAGGCGCACAGGAACTCTATCTTCTTGTAGAAGCGTCTAAAGATTCTCACCTAGCAAATCTAAGTCAGCATTTATCTCAGTTTCTTAAAACTGGCTTTGATAATATGGAGAGATACAAAGAGGTAAGACGTCTTCAATCCTTGGTGCATATAGATGATGTTACAGGATTATTTAATCAACGAAAGTTATATAAAGACTTAGATGACTCTATTCAAAGACATGTGACAGATGGTGAACCATTCTATGTTCTATTTATTGATATCGATCATTTTAAAAAAGTAAATGATGGGCACGGGCATCTTGTAGGAACGAGACTTTTAGTTGAAGTGGCAAAACTCATGCAGCGAACGCTGAGGGAAACAGATCTCATTTATCGATATGGTGGAGATGAATATGTATTAATTTTGCCCGCTGCAACAGATAAGGTAGCCAAAATGGTCGGGATGAGAATGCTAAAAGCGATTAAAGAGCATCCTTTTAATGTTTCTAAAGACTCTACAAAACCTATGCATTTATCTGTTTCGATTGGTTTAGCTGGTTATCCTTGCGACGCTAAGAGTAGAGATGATATTCTCGATATTGCCGATAGAATGATGTATCAGGCTAAAGAGTCAGGGCGTGGTAGAGTGTGCCACGCTGGAGAGTTGCTAGAATCATGATTTATCTTGTAGTCAGTGACTTACACCTTGGAAAAGGAAAGTTCCTAAAAAATGGCCAACTTAATATTTTAGAGGATTTCTTTGAAGATGATCGCTTTGAAGAATTCTTGGAATTTTACTCCACTGATGAAAACTATCTTGAACCTGTACACCTCGTACTAGGCGGAGATATTCTCAATCTTATTCAGATCGATATTGAAGGTGTTTTCTCTTATATTATTGATGATGAACTTACTTGCAGGCAAATTGATGCAATAGCTTCAGGACATCCGATATTTTTCAGAGCCTTAGAAAAGTTTATGCAAGCTCCAAATAAAAAGATTACCTATATCATCGGTAATCATGACTCTGGTATTGCTTTTGAAGGGGCGCAGGAAAAATTACGACAATTGATTAGTCCTGATATCCAATTTACGGATGAACTTGATGAAAATGGTATTCATGTTGAACATGGACATCGTTTTGAGGCAATTAACACTGTTGCCGCTAAAAACTTTTTTGTCACTGGGCCTCAAGGAAAGAAGATTTTGAATCTACCTTGGGGGAGTTTGTTTTGTATTGGGGTATTGCCGCTATTAAAGAAAGAGCGACCTCATATTGATAAAGTCAGACCCATGTCTGCTTATATAACTTGGTGTCTCATTCATGATACAGCATTCTTTTTTCGCCTCATTGCAAAGGTAGTTGGATACGTCATTCAAACAAGTTTTGACACGTATGTAAGACAAAATCGAAACTTTAAAACTTCTATGGCCATTCTCAAACAGATAACTATTTATCCAAAATATGAGAAAAAAGCGAAAGCCATTTTAAGAAAAAAGAAGCATTTGCATACAGTTATTATGGGGCATACTCATTTACAAGAGTGGAGACGTTTTCCTGAAGGTCGATATTACTTTAATACGGGAACATGGAACCCTATTCCATCAATGGATGCCGGTTTGCATGAATCGGCAAAAAATTTAACCTACTGTTTATTAGAAGTTCATGAAAAATCAGGAACTTTAAGAAAGGGTGCTTTAAATGTCTGGCAAGGAAAGTGGAGACCGTTTAGAGAAGAAGTTCACACGGCCTAGATTATTTCTCTGTTATCAAGTTAATATTTTGTAGTTGAGCAGCTTTGAGTGAATCTAAGACATTGATGACTCTTTCGTAGCGAACATCTTTATCAACCCGCATTTCAACAGGTTGAGTTTTGTCTGAAATATTTAACAGGCGGCTCGGAAGTTCTTCTAGAGAGATTTTCTCACCAGCGACAGCTAGTTCTTCAGCACTTAGTTCTAACTTTAAGAACTCCTTTTCACTAGCTTTAATACTCTCTCCAGAGTCAGCCTTAGGCAGAGCTAGTAGAAGTGAAAGCTCATCTTTTTTAAAGACAGAGGTTACCATAAAGAAAATAATAAGTAGAAACACCACATCAATCAGTGGAGTCATTTCAAAATTTAAAGGTTCTCTAGATCTTCTTTTCACAAGAATCCTATTTCAAAACGTGGGCTAAAACAGATTTCTCAAGCTGAGCTTCAAGCTTATCAAGAGATCCAATTAAGTAGGTGTGACCTATGAAATGCGGAATGGCCACTATAAGTCCACCAACAGTAGTAATAAGAGCTAAGGAAATACCTTGAGCAAAGTTAGCAGGATCACTTAATCCGCTTTGAGATATAACTTGGAATGCTAGTAAAATACCAACAACAGTTCCTAGTAGACCTAAAAGTGGAGATATTGTCGCAATAATCTTTATCGTATTAAGACCTGATTCAACACCTGACACATGAAGAGCAATTTCTTGTTTGGCCAGCTCTAAAACTGTATCAGCATTGCCTTTAGGAATATTCGAGCTAAGTCTATTTGCTGTATCCTGAGCATTTGCATTTTCTTTTTTTAAGATCACAAATTTAGAAATCATTAGCGCAAAACCAATAATGTTGAGTAAAAGGAGCAAGTACATTATTACTCCACCTTGCTGGATATAAGTCCACAGGCTCATTGTCTGCCTCCTAGGCATTTAAAATTCTTAGATATTCTCTCTTAAGCAAAAGTTTATGGCAATAAAAACGAACAAAGCAATTTTGTCGGAAAAGCAAAAGTGTAAAACTTTTGGTCATAATGCCGAAAAGTCATCGGACGAGTTGCATGGATTTTGGCAACTCTTTATACAGGGATTGTTTTTTGAGAATTGGTAGCAACATACCTTCTATGATCGCCCAGAGGCGAATTAGTGAAACTAGCGCAGTTCAGGCGAAGGAAACTTCGCGTCTAGCGTCAGGTGACAAAATATTACGTGCTGCTTACGATCCATCAGGTTTAGCAATTTCAGAAACCATGCGCTCTCGTAGTCGAAGCCTTCAACAAGCAACTCGAAACACCAATGATGGAGTTTCTCTCTTACAAGTTGCAGAAGGGAGCTTAAGCGTTGTTCACGATCTTGGAAAAAGACTTAAAGAATTAGCCTTGCAAGCAGCATCCGATACTTATAACGATAATGATCGCGCCTCAGCACAAAAAGAGTTTCAAGCATTATTAAGCGAGGTAAAAAGAGTTACATCTTCAAGTGAGTTTAATGGTAACAAACTACTTAACGGCTCGGGTCGTACATATGATCTTCAAATCGGAATTCATGGTGACGCCGAAACAAGTAGAATGTCTTACGACTTAAAGCGTGCCTTGTCTTCAATTAATGATTTATCCCTAAATTCGATTAGCGTATACTCAAAGAGTGCGGCTCAAAACTCAATCATGAAGTTAGATAGCTTTATTGAGTCAGTGTCTAGTGGCCGGGCATATCTTGGTAGTTTTCAAAACCGCTTAACATCAGCAAGCTCTAACCTAACCTCGATGGATTTAAACACACAGGCATCTAGATCAAAAATTAGAGATGCTGATTATGCTCAGTCGACTGCAGAAAAGGTAAAGTCTGAAATTAACGGTGCAGCCTCGATTCAAATGCTAAAAATGACAGGTAATAATTCACAAAATGTCTTAAAACTTATTGGCTAAGATCTAGGTAAAGAAATTTTAAAGATAGTACCACTCGGCTTATTTGAACTCACACTGACAGTTCCCTGATGCTTTTGAATAGCATGTTTAACAATCGCTAGACCTAGACCTGTGCCACCAACTTCTCGAGAGCGAGATTCATCAACGCGATAAAATCGCTCAAACACTCGATTCATGGAGTTTTCAGGAATGCCTATTCCATTATCACAAACCTCGATGACAACGTGTTTGTTATCTTCAAACGTTTTAATTTTTATTAAACCATCCTGGTTACTGTACTTGATTGCATTTTCGAATAGGTTATTTAGAACTTGCTCAAATAAATTAGGGTCAGCAAAAACCATTTTTACTTGGATGTCTGATTCAAAAACAATTTTCTTTTCATTATTTGAAATACTTAGGTTGTTAAAGACGGTCTTTGCAAGCTCAAGAATATCAATATGATCTTTCTGAATAGAATCAGTTGATTCTAAAACGGATAGACTTAAGATATCTTGAAAAAGAGCTGTCAGTCTGTTCACATTATGCTCAATTTTTCGAGCATATTGTGAATACTGCTCACTGTCGGTGCTATCAAGAGTTGTCATGATTTGAGCATAACCTTTGAGTGCTGTCAGAGGTGTTCTTACTTCATGGGAAACATTAGCGACAAAGTCTTCGCGCATTTGTTGAAGAAGTTGAATATCCGAAATGTCATGGAAAATCCCGACGGCACCATATGATTGATTAGAGCTAAGAATTGGATACGTTCTTAACTCAAAACTCTTATCATTGATTTTTATTTTTTTTATTACCAGGTTTTGCTGATGAATAGATTCTTTGAATGACTTTCTAATATCAATATCTCTAATTAAATTAATCAGCTCGCCGTCAGCGGCAGAGCTGGTCATAGGCAGATTAAAAAGCTTTAAAAATGTTTTATTTGTAAGAATGACTTTTTCATTCTTATCAATAGCGAGTAAACCATCAGAGATAGATTCAACAATGGTAGAAATCTTTTCGTTGGAATCCTTGATTTCAGTAATTTGACTATCAAGCTCCTTGTAAATTTGGTCTACAGTAAGATCGAACTTTTCCCACTCATTATCGGTGTCAACCTGAACTTTTTCTTGAGTATGGCGAGTGCTATTAAAAAGACTAAGTTTTTTATCGAGTTTACGCAAAGGTGTTGCGACTTTAAGCGTTGATAAAATAAAAATAATAGTTAGCACCAATAAAACAGCCATGAGGTTTTTAAAAACAAGCATACGCATTTTTGATAAATAATAGGTTAGCTCATTTTGTGGTAAAGAAATTCGCAGAATGATCGGTCTATTTTCTTTGCTGTCAAAAATGCGGATTGAGGCATAGAGCATCTTCTTATCAATGGTTTTACTTGCTCTAGCTGAATCACCATGTCCATGTTTAAGCGCATCAATGAACTCGGGTCTATCAGAGTGGTTCACCATATCTTGAATTTTAGCGTAATTATCGCAAAGGACATTGCCATCGTAATCTATAACAGTAAAACGTTTTCCAGCTTGGCGCTCCAAGCCTTCGCACCAATTTACTAAATTGTCTTTTGGGGATATATTAAAAGGTTTAGAAATAAATGCTAAATTCTCTTTTAAATCTTTAACAACGTAGTTGGTCATTTTATTCTCAAGACCAAAATGCATCACACTGTAACCAATAAGAAGGGCTATGAGAGTCCAAATAAAATTTGATACAAGTACTCCACGTGTCGCTTTTAGTTTTAGCTTTTTCCAAAGATTATTCATGTGGCTTAACTCTATATCCTACGCCACGTATCGTTTCTATCATAGTGGCATGATCACCAAGCTTTTTTCTTAACCCGAAAATATGTGTATCGATGGTTCGATCAGTTACATGAACGGGTCCATCTTGAATTGATTCGACCAGCTGGTTACGAGAAAAGGCTCGGCCAGAATTTTTCATAAAAGTTAGAAGGAGTTTAAACTCAGACAGAGTTAACTCGACTTCGGCTTCATCAATCCAGACTTTGCATTGTTCTATATCGAGGAGGATAGAACCATTTTTTAGCTGATGGTTTGGCTTTGCAGAGGGAAATGCAGGTAAGCTGGCAGATCTTCTTAGCAGCGAGCGAACTCTTGCTAACAGAATTTGAGTCTCAAAAGGCTTTGTTAAATAATCATCAGCACCTGCATCTAATCCCTCAACAATATCTTCGGTTTTCGATAAGGCGGTTAATAAAAGAATAGGTTTTAAACTGGTTGGTTCATAAAGCTTGATGAACTTACAAATATCAGTCCCATTGGCACCTGGAAGCATTCTATCGAGAATAAATAAGTCTGGCTGATCTTCTGAACCTTTATTTTGAATTGCTGCAATTGCTTCTTTGCCGTTTTGATAGATTTCAACCTCATGCCCAGATTTAGAAATCTGAAAATTTAAAATATCACAAATATGCTCTTCGTCTTCAACTAAAAAGATTTTCGCCATTTAAGCCTCTTCGCCCTTGAGATATTTTTGAGCAATACTTTCTCCTTTCCCATGACGAATATCGTCACCAGAAACTAAGAAAATGACATCTTCGGCAATATTAGTCGTTAAATCACCAATACGCTCAAGATTTTTTGCAACTCTAATAACAGAGAAGCCTTCTTCAAATGTGATTTCACCTGTTTGCATTCTACCCAAGAATACCTTGATCACTTCACGGTTTAAATCATTGATATTTTGGTCTCTTTGAATGACATCTGTGGCTTTACGAACATCGGCTTGAACAAAAGCATCAATTGATGACTTCACCATTTGCAGGACTTCTGATGTCATTGTGTTGATCAGCGGGTACTGACCTTTTACCTTTACTCCCCAGTGCGTAATGCTTACAGCTTGATCCGCCATACGTTCAAGTTCGGCATTAATCTTCATGACTGATAAAGCCATTCTCAGGTCTCGAGCAATGGGAGTTTTTAAGGCAATATACTTGAAGACGTCATCATCAATGCTTTTATGATATTTATTAACTTCATTTTCGATGGCAAAAATTTCGTCCAATGAGACGCGACGATCAAAGGCTAATGCCAATATTTTTTCAACAAGAGCACTCATTTTGATAATTTCTGAGCGCAACTCTTCACTACTTAGGCTCATCCAAATCTCCCCGTGATATAGTCTTCTGTTTTTGTCTTTTTAGGATTCGTAAAAATAACTTCTGAAGGGCCATGTTCAATCAGCTCGCCAAGCATAAAGAAGCTTGTATAGTCTGCGACTCGTGCCGCTTGTTGCATATTATGGGTAACAACAATAACAGTATATTCTTGCTTTAAGCTTTGCATGAGTTCTTCTATTTTTGCTGAGGCAATTGGATCAAGTGCGCTGGTTGGCTCATCCATTAAAAGAACTGGTGGATTGACTGCTAGTGCTCTGGCGATACAAAGTCTTTGTTGTTGACCTCCTGATAAGCTCGTTCCTTGCTTTTGCAGCTTGTCTTTTACTTCATCCCAAAGAGCAGCTTTTTTCAGACATTTTTGAGCAGTCTCCATGAGAACACTTTTATTTTTTTCTCCCTGAAGCTTTAATCCGATAACTACATTGTCAAAGATCGAAAGGGCAGGAAATGGATTCGGTTTTTGAAAAACCATCCCTATATGTCTTCTTAATTCTACAGGATCGACTCCTGGTGCGAAAATATCATTACCTAAAAGTAAAGCTTTGCCTGACATGGTCGCACCTGGGACTTCTTCATGAATTCGATTGAGACATCTAAGATATGTACTTTTGCCGCAACCAGAGGGACCAATAATAGCCGTAATGCTTTTTTCAGGATAATTGTTTGAAACATTTTTCACCGCTTGAAATCTTCCAAACCAAGCGTTTAAATCTTTAACTTCTAATACATTGGAAGCAACTTCCATACTAACTCCGTTTGAAGAATTCTTTAACCGCACCTGGGTTAAGTACTATACGCGCGCCAAGATTGACGCTAATGACTAGCATAATTAATACAAAGGCACCTGCCCATGACTGACGTTGCCAATCTTCAAATGGACTAATAGCGTACGTATAGATTTGTACAGGTAAGCTGGCCATAGGTTCCATTGGTGAACTTGAGAGATACATATTTCCAAAGGCAGTAAATAATAATGGAGCTGTTTCTCCACTCGCTCTTGCAATTGCAAGCATCACACCAGTAAAGAGGGCGCTAAGGTTTCCCCTAACAATAATATAGAGAATGACTTTCCAACGTGGTAATCCAAGAGCAAGACCTGCTTCTCTAATATGATTAGGAACAAGTTTTAATATCTCTTCAGACGATCTGATAACAACAGGAAGGATGATAAGAGAAAGCGCTACAGCGCCTGAAAGAGCGGAAAAAGTTTTAAAAGGAACGACTAAAAGAATATAAGCAAATATACCTATGATGATGGAAGGAATACCTGTCATCACATCAGTTGCGATACGTAATGCTTTAGAAATACCGCCTTTCCCAAATTCTGAAAGATAAATACCTCCAATTATTCCAAGTGGAACCGCAATAAGGCTACCTAGACCAACCATATAGATAGTGCCAAGAATCGCGTGCATCATTCCTCCTCCTATATCACCGACGGGTGCTGGTAATTGAGTGAAGAAGTTTAGATCGAGAGAACTCGCACCTTTTTTTAAGATAAAGCTGGTGACTAGAATTAAAGGGGTTAAGCATATTGCTGCAGCAATACTAAGTGAGATGATGAAAAGTTTATTTTTTAATTTACGCCATTTATAGTTCATGATCGTTTCTCTTTCCTGGCGCTTCGAGATGCTGGAGAGAATTTCCAAACAATGAAACGCGCCCCAGAGTTGACCAGAAGAGTGACGATAAAAAGTAGTAGGCCAACATAACATAGGGAAGATAGGTGAAGACCGGCGCCAGCTTCAGCATATTCATTGGCTATAACAGATGACATTGTTGCTCCAGGAGCAAACAAAGACATCGTTATTTTTGAGGAGTTTCCTATAACCATCGCCACCGCCATTGTTTCTCCCAAGGCTCTACCAAAACCTAAAACAATAGCTCCTGTGATACCAGAAAATGATGGTCTAATGACGGCGATCTTAATCATTTCCTCTCTTGTTGCTCCTAAGGCGAGAGCGGCTTCTTTTTGATGTTGCGGTACACTTTTAAATACTTCACGAGTAATGGAGGTTATTGTAGGTAGAATCATAATCGCTAAAATCATTGATGCAGTCAGAATACCAATACCAAAGCTTGGACCTTGAAATAGTGGTAGAAAGCCTAGAACACTTTTTAGAAATGGAGAAAAGTCTTCCCTTACAAGAGGGGCAAGAAAAAACAATCCCCACAGTCCAAAGACGATAGAAGGAATAGCCGCAATCATTTCAACAAATAGACCAAGTGTTTGGCCAAGTTTTTGTGGCAAAATCTCTGTTATAAAGATGGCGACCATGACACTTATAGGAGCTGCAATCATAAGTGCAATGATCGAAGTTACCAAAGTTCCGTATAAAAATGAGAGGACACCAAACTCTTCAGAATATGGGTCCCATCTACTTGTAGTTAAAAAATCAAGTCCAAATTCTTGAATAGATTCAAGTGACATTTGGACGAGTAGCACAACCATCATAGCAAGAGTGGTCAAGATAAGTATGGCCACACTTTGCATCAATACCTTTGCCAACTTATCACCAAGCTCGCCAGAAAGTCGGGATCTGTGGTTTAGTTGGCTAACAGAATCAATCTTATTTTTTACTTGTTCCACTATCGTTAACAACCTTTATAAGTTGAGTCGCAAGATTTTTTGGGAGAGGAGCATAATGCAGCTCTTGAGCGAACTTTTGTCCATCAGTTAGTGCCCAAAGCAAGAATTTTCTAACCTCTTTAAGTTGAGGTGTATCTTCCTTAAGCGGCAGTAGGATATAAGTAAAGGCTGAGATAGGATAAGCGTCTTTATCAGCTGCATTGACGATAGATCCTTTATAGCCATTTTCAGCGATATTCGTTTTTGCGGCTGAGGCGCTGATTCCTTCTATCGAAGGACTAATATAGTTACCAGCAGCATTTTTAATGGCAAATGTGTTCAAGTTATTGTTGAGAGCATAAGCTAATTCGATATAACCCATAGAGCCAGGTGTTTGCTTTACCATATTAGTAACACCTTCATTACCTTTGCCGCCAATCCCTACAGGCCATGAAACTGCTTTTCCTTGTCCAACTTTTTCTTTGAAATCACTTGAAACACTAGCAAGATAATCGGTAAAAATATTTGTGGTACCTGAGCCGTCTGCTCTATAAACCGGCAAGATATCTTTTTCTGGAAGATTCATATCAGGATTTAACTTTTTAATATCTTGATGATTCCATTTAGCAATATTACCAAGATAAATATTCACAAGAGTCTTACCATCAAGCTTAAGTTGTCCTGTTATCCCTTCAAGATTATAGGCAACAGTTACAGCACCAAGAATTGTAGGGATATGTTGTACCTTATATTTAATTTTCGAAGTTTCTTTTTCCAGCATTGGAGCATCTGTCGCTCCGAAATCCACAGTCTCTTTAATGACTTGTCTAATTCCACCGCCAGATCCAATTGATTGGTAATTGAACTGAACTTCTTTATTTAATTTTTGGTATTCAGAAAACCATTTCGAATAGATCGGGTATGGAAAAGTTGCACCAGCACCATTAACTTTAATTAACGCAAAAGAGTTTTGAGAAAGTAGCGCTGCTAAAATAAGGCAAAGTAAACGCATGAGATGCTCCTTAAGCAAAATTTGAACTGCGTTATACATATCAAAGCAGGCTATGCTTTCGTATTAGGATTCTGTTAGGATTATGCTCAAATTTGATTAATATCGGAGAATCTATGAAACCTCTTACGTTAAGCCTGTTCCTGCTTATGGGCTGTTCTCAATTCACTTCTAAGCTTGTTACGGCTCCACTTGCAGAGGGTCAAACCAGAGAGGGTCATGAGGCAAATGGTAAGAAGTGGGCAATTGCTACACAGGGTGACGCAGCAAGTCAGGCGGGGGCTAGAATGTTTGAGCTTGGTGGAAATGCTGTCGATGCTGCCACAGCAATCTCTTTTACAATCTCAGTTGAAAGACCTCAGTCCACAGGGATTGGTGGAGGCGGCTTTCTACTATTACACGGACCAAGTCTTGATGCTCCCTTAGCTTTTGATTTTCGTGAAAAAGCTCCACTTAAATCAAATTCCAAAATGTATTTAGATGCTAAAGGCAATGTGATTGATAAAAAATCCTTAGATGGAATCTTCGCCGTCGGTGTTCCAGGTCTAGTTGCTGGAGTAATAGAGATTCATAAAAAATATGGATTATTAGATCTTTCTCAAGTTGTAGCGCCTTCTATTGAGCTGGCAAAAAATGGCTTTAAAATTTATCCTGAGCTAGCCAAAGCGATTAAAGCGAGAGCTTCTGTACTACAGCAATACCAAGACTCCAAAAAAATCTTTCTAAAGTCTAATGGCGAGCCTCGACTAGAGGGTGAGCTTTTGGTGCAAAGTGATTTAGCTAAGACATTGGAGATGATTGCTAAAAAAGGTCACAATGGTTTTTATAAAGGTTCAGTCGCTAATAACTTGATCGCTGAACATCGTCGAAATGGTGGTTTGATGTCGCAAAGAGATCTTGATCTCTATGATGTAAAAATCAGAAAACCAGTTCATGGAAAATATAATGAATTTGATATCTATTCAATGTCACCACCAAGCTCTGGCGGAATTCATGTTCTTCAAATTTTAAATATGGTCGAAAAAGATCACTTGAAAACTTTTGGACCACAAGATTCAAGAAGTATTCATCTTATCGCTTCTTCGATGCAACAAGCTTTTGCAGATCGAGCAACACACTTGGGGGACTCAGACTTTGTAAAAGTTCCAACCGAGCAATTGATTTCTAAAGATTATGCATCAATTATCAGAACGAAAATTTCTAAGGATAAAGCTCGTAAAAAAAATGAAGTTAAAGCTGGTGAATTTAAATTCACTGATCATGACGAGACAACACATTTTACAGTTATGGATAGTGAGGGATTAGTTGTCTCTTCAACTCAAACCATCAATGGTTGGTTTGGCTCTGGTGTAGTTGCGCAGGGAACTGGAATTGTCCTAAATAATGAGATGGATGATTTTTCAACTAAGGCCGGGGCTATGAATCTCTTTGGTGCCGTCGGAAGTAATAAAAATTTAGTCCAACCACAAAAAAGACCATTATCAAGTATGTCACCAACTATTGTTTTAAAATATGGCAAGCCTTTTATGGCCTTAGGGACTCCCTCGGGAACTCGTATTCTTACTTGTGTGGCACAGACATTACTTAATAGACTAGAGTTTGGACTTCCTCTTTGGGATTCTGTGGCCGCTCTTCGCTATCACCAACAATGGGCTCCTGATCAGTTGAGATTTGAAGAGATTGAGATTCCTAGTCGCTTAAAAAAGAAATTAGAGTCAATGGGTCACGAGATTGTGCAAAAAGATTTAGGCTGTAAAATCCAAGCCATAGAAAAACAAGGAAGCAACTTAAATGCTGTGTCTGATCCAAGAGGTGAGGGCAGAGCCCTAGCTCAGTAGATTATAAGCAATATAAGATCCGCCATAAGCTAACAGGCCCATGTAAGTAAACATGATCATTGGTATCTTCCAACTGCCTGTTTCTCTTTTTAAAATGGCGAGAGTGGAAGTGCACTGTAAAGAAAAGACAAAGAAAATAAGAATCGCCCAAGCTGTTGCAAGCGTGAAAACTGGTTTCCCTGTATCAGACCAAGTTTCTGCGACCAACTTTTCTCTTAGACTTGAACTTTCTTCATCAACATCACCAAGAGAATAGATGGTGCCCATTGCACTTACGAAGAGTTCTCTTGCTCCAAATGCTACCAGCATTCCAACACCAATTTTCCAGTCCATACCAAGAGGTTTAATGACTGGCTCAATCGTTCTTCCCATAGTACCAAGCATAGATTGCTCAAGAGCAATGGAAGCTTGCTGAGCTTCTGTCTTGCCTTCAAGGAGTTCACTGGCTGGCTTTGGAAAGGTCGAAAGTAACCATATGATGATTGAGAGACCAAGAATAATTGTTCCAGCCTTTGTTAAAAAGGTTTTTCCTTTTTTCCATGCTTGATTAAAAGCAGTTTTTAGTGACGGTCTTTGATAAAGAGGCAGATCAATAATGAAGTTACCAGTTTCACCCTTGAAGTATGAAAGTCTTAGAACTTTAGCGATAATCAAAGCTGCAAAGCTGCCTAAAAAATAGAGAAAGAAAAAAGATAAAGTTTGGGAGTTGAAAATCCCCAAGACTGTCTTATCTGGAACAAAGGTACCAATTAAAAGAATATAAACAGGTAGGCGAGCAGAGCAGGTGATAAGAGGTAAAGTCATGAGCGTTGCATAACGCTCTCTAGGATTAGGAATTGTTCTGGTGGCCATGATACCAGGAATAGCACAAGCAAATCCTGACATATATGGAAGGAACGCTTTTCCGTTCAGTCCAAAAGCTCCCATGATTCGATCTGTAACAACGGCAGCTCTTGCGATGTAGCCAGATTGTTCGAGCAGGGAAAATAAAAAGAACAAGGCCATAATTTGAGGTAGGAAGACAACAATTCCACCCACGCCTCCAAAAATTCCATCAACAATTAACGATTTTAAATGTCCGTCAGGTAGATAATTACCGATGAACTCACCTAGACCAATAACGGCTGTTTCACACAGGTCCATGGCAGGACCTGCCCAAGAATAAATAGCATCAAAGATAAAATAAAAAATTGCCGCAAAAATAACTCCGCCTAGCCAGGGATTTAAAACGACTCGGTCAATCTTTTGAGTCAGTATCGCCTTGGCATCATTCGGACGAGAAAGACTTCCAAGAACATCGCGAGCTTTAGTATGATACCAATTAATTAAATCAGTGATCCTTTTGGTATCATCCATGATTTCTAATTTAGCAGAATGGTCCCCAGCTGGAAGAAACTCAAGGGCTTCTTTTGTAATTTGTAATTTTTTAACAGGCTCAATCTGGCTAGATAAATCAAGTCCACGAATAAATGCTTCTACAGTTTTTGGTGAGGCATTAAGCGCTGATAAGGGAAGAACTCTGCAACCTAGTTTTTTTTCGAGTTCAACTCTTCTGGTTGAATCAATTTCGCCTAGATCATCCTTATTAATAACGAGAGCAATATTTTCTGGTCCAACAATATCTCTAACTGCTAGTGCCAATGACATAGACGCTTCAATCCTCTGCCAATCTAAAAGAAGAAGAACTTTTTGGGCTCCATCTTTTCCTTCTAAGTTCAGTAATGCCTTTACGCTTACACCTTCATCCAGTGATGAGGGGACAAGATTATAGATTCCTGGAAGATCAACTAGCTTTAGTCTGATGTCTCCGTCTTTATCGGATTTAATATCGGCTTTGCCCATGTCGACTGTAACACCAGAGTAATTTGAAACTTTTCTATTACCACCAGTTAAAAGATTAAAAAATGTTGATTTACCTGCGTTGGGAAAGCCTATCAAAAGAAGTGTCGCAGTTGTTTGTTGTAACATTGAAGTTCCTAAATTTGGGCGTCTTTGTTCTTGACATGAATCTGTCGTGCTTCAGAACGGCGAAGAGCAAAGAATGTTTCGCTACCATGTTTAATTGATATTGGTCCGCCAAAAGGAGCTCGTCCCATAACAATAACTGGATCACCTGGAAGAAGTCCTAAAGAGATAAGTTTGAAGTAGACGGGCTGACTTTGTGAAAAGTCATCAAGTAAAACAGTATCTCCAACTTTGATTTCATTAAGAGTCATATCACCTCTAAAATTTCAATATTAGGTTATTATCACAAAAGTTTGGCAAATCAAACAACTTCTGAAGTAACAAAAAAAGCCTGTAAATACAGGCTTTTTAATTGTTTTTAGGGGAGTTTAGTTCAAAGTTCTCGCCATATACATACGAAAGATTTTATCTTTTGTACGACGAATTGCGCAATTCCCTTCGTTTTTCTTTTCTGCCAAGTATTCATAATACTCAGGGTATGTGTCGGATAGTTCTAAGATAGATTTACCTTCGTGTTCACCAAAATCAACAAACACTTGGTCTTCTTCGATAATGCCCGTTACGGGGCTTACTTCTTGAGCCATCAATTCCCTCCTTAGAATTATCACATTCCGTTCCTTGGAATGCGCGATACTCTCACTTTAATTCTCCGAAATGTAAGATGGAATGAAAAGGAAAAAATTAATATTTACAAAGAGTTGGGAAATAATAGGAGAGTAATTTGTTATTTCCGAAAGAAGAAGTTTTTAAAATAGGTCACAATAATTTTAAATTCTTGAGGGTACTGCTCTGACATCAGTATTTTTACTAGTTCTAAAGCATCAAATAAATTACTGGCAGGTCTAAAGGGTCTACCTGAAATCATAGCTGCGATAACGTCCATCACACAGACGAGGATGGTCTCAAAGCCGGCAACAACCTCACCTTGTTTATCATTTTTTGAAAAATAATCTAGCTCTTTAGCAAGGAGTGAAAAAGAATGATGATTTTCAATAATGGTTAAGTATTGTGGACCTAGAGTTATTCTTCCTTGAAGGATGCTGACAGAATGAGCTGCATGTCTTGATAATAATTTTTTTTCTTCATCATCAAGCTCAACTTGATCATACTTTTCTGTCGGTATTGCCGACATCCCAATATCTTTAAAATAACTAGTTATAAAAAGATTTTCTACATCTTTCGCATTAAAAAGATGTGACATTTTTAAAACACCAAGTAAAAAGATTGAAGAGAGTAGGGGTTGAGCAAAAACAAAATGATGCTTCATTTGTATAAAGCTTTTATAAAGAGGCTCGTGTAAGTCAAGGTTGGCAGATAGGAATGCCGCTAAATTTTTTGCAGATTGATACTGTAAGCTAAGAGTTTCATCATTAGTTGGATCTCGGTAGAGATATTCCATATTAATAGTTAAAAGGTTTAGAACTTTCTTTCCTTTATCTAGCGGGTCACCAACTGATAGAGAGCGAGTTACTTTTCGCAAATTATCTTGTTGATAGGTAATTAGGCTCGAACGATCAGAATGAGAGATATAAAGCTCATGCTGCCCTTTTTGGATTAAACCTTTAATCACATCTTTATTTATGTAAGACCGTCTTTTTAGAACGATTTTAAAGCTATCGTTTTCAAGCGCATAAACATCACAAGGAAGATCGGTAATAAAGAGTAACTCCCTGACTGAAATGGGAGTGAGCTTGTAGGCAAGATAATTACGCTCTAAGAGATTAAAAGCTTGGGATGACTTCATTAGTACCATAACTAATTTTAACCCGAATCAGGTATGACTGATAGAGGGTGCCCAATTGCCTTGGCACTATTACGTATTATTTAAGGCATTAATAAAAATTATTAACGTCACACAACAGACTGAAATGTTTGGTTTTTTTGATATTTAGGAATACTGGGACATACATGAACCGTTATCGTTTAAAATGAAGTCTGGGTGTCAATTTTGAATGACTTTTATTGGAGGGGCTTATGGCCTTTGACGCCTCCGCTGCGCACTCAATTGGTCCAGCGGTAGATTCATCAGATTTCGACTTTAGGGATCCTTTCGCTATCCTAGATAATATGAAAGTTCCCTGTTCAGCTCCCATGCTCGGGAGTAAGGCGATCAGAGAATATCTATCTTCAGCACCGCTTGAGAGTGTTTTGAATTTAGATCCTGCCGGTAAGCTATTCTTTCATTGGGCCAACTGGGCCCATACATGTCAACTTCAACGCGAAATCCATGCTGGGAATCCTGCAAGATTGGACGCGTTGGAGAAAGCACTTTCATCGTTAAAGCGAATTGAGGTTTATCTTAAGAGTTCAAAGGGAGTAATTGTTACTTCTCTTCACGAACTCTACGAAAGTTATCTTGATCCAAGGCTTAGAGTTTCTCTTTTTGGTATTAATAGTCAGCACAATGATGAGAGAGAGATATTGTTCTCTGAAATTGGTGAAGCAGGACCTTTCACGCGCTTAGCTGGAATGAAGTGGTTTGATAAGAACATATATGGACTCTTTGTATTTAGAAAAATTCTTTTAGGATTTGTTCCACAAAGACAATTTCGACTCGGTACTTCAGTTGATAGTATTTGGTGGCTACATAGTTCTCCTCTAGATTCAATCAAGGCTACAGTTCATCAATTGTCACAAAAAGGTATCTTGTTTAAAGTTGATAGTCGTTGCGATCTAAGTCGATTGATACATGGAACAAAAGAAGATGCGATTGTACATTTTCCTAAAGCTTTCTTTAGCGCCAGTGCTTCTTCAAAGCAAATCATTGGACTTTTAAATAAGGAGGAAAATATTCCATTCAAGATAACTGGAGCAGAGTTACAAAAAGATGGTGTCTGGCTGAGTAATGCCAGTGGTGAGCAGAGTTTCTTCTTCGTTAAAGCTGAAACACTCTTTAAGGACAAGTCTTTTGACTATGAACGAGCAATTTTGAGCTATCAAGAATGGTTTGTTAAGGAGCTTAAATGAGTGCCTTTAATATTGGATGTATTCTAACTGGCATTGTCAGTGCTGTCGGCATCTGGATTAGCCTTAAGTACATTGCCAGAAGGCTTTCATATCATTCTTCAAGGAATGCGGCTCAGCGCTTTAATATGCGCGATTCAGGTATGCGAATTCGATTAGAGAATTGCCCTGGAGAATATTGTATTTTAGATATGTCGAACTCAGGAATGGCGATTTTTATCGATCATTTTGTTGATGGCTTTAGCTTGGCCAAACATACAAAGTTTATTTTAAGAAAGAGTCACGGGGAAGTTCCGACTAAGCTCGTTGGTGGCAAGGTTGTTTATTTAAAACAACTGTCTCATGGTTACCGTTTAGGTGTTCAATTTGATCAGCCCATGGATAGTGAGACGGTTTTGTTATTTAGACAATCCCATGATCTATCTGTCGATTCTGATGACTCTGAAGATATCGAAATAAGTTTAGCCGCTTAAACTTCAAAGCACGCAACTTTTCTTCCAAACTTCTCAATAAGTTCTGGAGTCTCTATGGCACATTCTTCGGTTGCAAGAGGACAGCGTTTATGAAAGGCACAGCCGGATGGTGGATTCAAAGGAGAGGGTAGCTCGCCTTTGATAGCAGGCTCATCACTTGCTTCTTTTAAAACAGAAGGTGAGCTCGCAACTAATGCCTTTGTATATGGATGTCTAGGATCATTAAAGACTTGATCTCGTGGACCGTACTCAACTATTTTGCCCAAATACATAACCAGTATATCATCAGAAATGTGTTTAACGACATGAAGATCATGACTAATGAATAGATAAGTTAAATCTAGCTGATCTTGTAATTCCATTAACAAGTTTAACACTTGTGCTTGAATTGAAACATCTAGTGCTGAAACTGGCTCATCTAGAATCATAATTTTTGGCTGCATTACAAGAGCTCTCGCAATACCAATCCTCTGGCGCTGACCGCCGGAGAACATATGTGGGTATCGATGAGCAAGTTCTGGTCTAAGGCCCACTTTCTTCATAGTTTCAGATGCAATTTTAAAACATTCTTCTTTGGATAGATCAGTATTGATAAAAAGAGGTTCAGCAATAAGCTGCCACGCTTTCTTTCTTGGATTAATAGAATTGTAAGGGTCTTGAAAGATCATTTGAATGGCACTGTGAAAGTCTTTGCCACTCATGATGCTAAAGTCTTGTCCAGACAGCGAAACTTTTCCGTCTGTCGCAGTTTCAAGTCTCATTAATGTTTTAGCTAGTGTTGATTTACCGCAACCTGATTCGCCAACGATGCCTAATGTCTTTTTACTTTTTACTTGGAAAGAAACTCCATCTAGAGCTTTAACATGCTTAATTGGCTTAAAGGGTTTTCTAATAGGGTAGTGCTTTTTTAAATTCTCAACTTCGATGACATTCATACAGAAGCTCCTACTGGATGAAAGCAGCGTAAAGTACGAGATTCATCATGAACTAAGCTCGGTAGTTGTGAGCGACACTTTTCATCTGCAAATTCGCAACGAGGGTTAAATTGACAACCAGTTGGCCTCGCACGTAAATCCGGCACCATTCCGGCAATTGACGGAAGTGGTTGCCTAAATGCTGTAGCTTTTTTTCCCGGCAAAGAGCTTAACAGACCATCAGTATATGGGTGTTTAGGATCAGAGAGTAAGTCTTTTGCTTTGGCGCTCTCAACGATTTCTCCTGCATACATAACTTGAATTCGATCAGCATTTTGAGCTACAACTCCTAAATCATGTGTCACGAGAATCATCGCCATTTTATATTCTTTTTGAAGATCTTTTAAGAGCTTCATGATCTGAGCTTGAATAGTAACATCAAGGGCTGTTGTCGGCTCATCGGCAATGAGAAGTTTTGGTTTACATGCAATTGCCATTGCGATCATTACTCGTTGACTCATACCAACTCAAAGTACATGAGCGTACATCATCAGACGTTACACTGGAGCAGGAATACCAACTTGATTCATGAGTTCCAGTGCTCTGGCAGCTCTCGCTTCTTTATCCATCTCGGGACAATGAATCTTTAGCGTTTCATCAATTTGAAAGCCAACGGTAAAACTTGGATTAAGAGCAGACATTGGGTCCTGGAAAATCATGCCAATTTTTGCACCACGAATTTTTCTAAAATCTTTTTCACTAATTGTATTAAGATCGACTCCATCAAACTTCATTTTCTTGGCTTGAATTGTAGCTGTTTCGGGCAGAAGTCCCATGATGGCGAGGTTAGTGATACTTTTTCCACATCCAGATTCACCAACGATACCGAGAGTTTCACCTTGTTCAAGATTAAAACTGATTTGACGAGTAGCCGATAAAGGGCCTTTGGCCGTATCAAAAGTTATTGAGAGGTCTTCAATTTCTAAAAGCATGGACATCCTATTTCTTTAATCTTGGATCTAGAGCATCGCGAAGCCCATCACCAAAAAGATTAAAACCAAGAACAGAAAATAAAATACATAAACCAGGAAGAGTAACCATCCATGGAGAGCTTTCAATAAATGGTCGGCTATCTGCTAACATAGTTCCCCATTCTGGCGTTGGTGGCTGTGCGCCAAGTCCTAAAAAGCCAAGAGCTGCGGCGTTTAGAATACCGTCTGAAAATCCGAGCGTTGCTTGAACAATAAGTGGAGCCAAGCAATTAGGTAATATTTCATAAAACATTATTCTTAGGTTACTGGCTCCAAAGGTTCTAGAAGCCATAACATATTGTTTATTTCTTTCGGCCATGACGGATGCTCTAACGATTCTTGTAAAACTTGGAACAGCAACGATTGCAACCGCAATAATGGCATTACTAATTCCTGGCCCCATGACAGAGACTACAGTGATGGCCAAAAGAATTGATGGAAAAGCCATCACAATATCAATAAAGCGCATGATGATACGATCAACTTTGCCACCATAGTAGCCAGCAAAAATTCCTAAAAATAATCCCATACTTAGAGATAGAATAACGACTGCAAAACCAATGCCCATTGAAATTCGAGCACCATGAATAAGACGTGAGAGTATATCTCGACCCACATCATCGGTTCCAAGAGGATAAGTCCAAGTTCCAGCATCCGACCATACAGGCGGAAGTCTTAAAGCATTGTCTTGTAATAGAGTTGGATCGTATGGAGCAAGCAGGGGAGCAATGATCGCAATGATGACAAAAGTGATAATCAGACCAAGTCCTGCCACTGCACCTTTGTTTTGTTTAAAATGGTTCCAAAACTCTTTCAAAAATGAGTCCGGTACATGTTCATCTAGCTCAAGAGAGTTCGCTGCGAGTTGTGACATCTTAGCCCCTCATCTTTGGATTAACGACCGCGTAAGCAAGATCGACTAAAACGTTGATAATAACAATCATAGTGGCAATAAAGAGGACTCCTCCTTGGATAACAGGATAGTCACGAGCATTAATACTAGCAACTAACCATCTACCAATTCCAGGCCAAGAAAAAATAGTCTCTGTCAGAATCGCGCCTGTAATAATAGAGCCGAACATTAGTCCGACAATGGTAACAATCGGAATAAGTGCATTTCTTAGTGCATGAACAGTAACCGTACGATAGCGAGAAAGTCCTTTTGCCTTAGCTGTTCGAATATAATCTTCACCTAATACCTCAAGCATACTTGACCTGGTCATACGAGCAATTACGGCCAAAGGAATAGTCCCCATTGCTATGGCCGGTAAAATGAGATGAGATAAGGAAGACCAAAATGGCGCTAGCCCATCAAGCTCTCTAACTTCTGAAGTTAGAGTATCGATCAGCATAAAGCCGGTCCATGGTTCAATATAAAACATTACGGACATTCTGCCAGATACAGGGGTTAAGCCTAAGTGAACCGAAAAAATCAGAATAAGGACTAGTCCCCACCAAAATATTGGCATTGAATAACCTAGAAGTGATCCACCCATTAAAAAATAATCATAAAAACTATTGCGTTTAACCGCTGCAATAATGCCCAAAGGGATGCCGCAAATGATGGCAAAAAGCAGAGCAACTAAACCTAGTTCTAGGGTCGCTGGGAATCGATCAAAAAACTCTGTAACAACAGGACGCTTCGAGATAATCGAGGTTCCTAGGTCACCTTGAAGAGCGTCGCCAGCAAAATTTAAATACTGTCTCCACATAGGAAGATCAAGTCCCATGTCTTTTTTCATTTGAAGATAAACTTCTGGATCAGCTCCGCGCTCACCAAGTAAAAGCATGACAGGGTCACCTGGAACGAAGCGAACCAGGACGAAAGACAAAATTGAAATACCAATAAGGGTAGGGACTAAGTCCCCAAGTTTTCCTAGAATAAATCTAAGCATTCGACTTCCTTAATTATTTAATTGAAATCTGCTTAAAGATATCACCACCAAGCGGGTCAATCTTATAACCTTGAACATTGCTTCTCATCCCTCTAAAAATTGTAGAGTGAGCAATTGGTGTCCATGGTGCCTGATCTTTAAAGATGACCTGTGCTTTTTGGTAAAGAGAATCTCTTTGCTTTTGAGAAGTTAGTATTTTGGCTTTATTAATCAAATCATCAAAAGGCTTATGGCACCAACGAGCTACGTTTGAGCCTGAATCAACACTGGTACAACTTAAAAGTACTGCTAAGAAATTATCTGGGTCGCCATTATCACCACTCCAACCTAATTGAATCATAGAGTGAGCGCCGTCTCGTGATTTTTTAAGATATGTCGGCCAATCGTAGGATACCAGTTTTGCTTTGATACCTACCTTGGCTAAATCAGCCTGCATCATCTCTCCCATTTTTTTACCATTAGGGTTGTAAGGTCGAGTGACTGGTAGTGTCCAAAGCTCAGTCTCAAAACCATCAGCAAGGCCAGCTTTCTTTAAGAGTGCTTTGGCTTTCTCAGGAGAGTAATCATAATCCTTAATCTTTTTGTTATAACTCCAAAGAGTTGGAGGAAGTGGATTTTTTGCAGGAACAGCATTTCCTAAATAGATAGCTTCAATATAGGCGGCTTTGTTAAGAGCATGATTAATGGCTTTTCTAACGAGCACATTATCAAATGGCTTCTTCTCGGTGTTCATAGCCAGGTAGCCAACGTTAAGACTTGCACCTGATACGACTTTTAAATCTTTATTAGACTTCATGGCAGGAAGATCAGCAGGAGAGGGCTCAATGATTAAATGACATTCGCCAGTTTTTAATTTTTGAAAACGAACTGAAGCATCTGGTGTAATTGAAAAAACAAGTTGCTTAACCTTTGGTCCGCCATCCCAGTGTTGATCAAAGGCTTTATAACGAATTTGTGTGTCTTTAATATAACGAAGAAAAACAAATGGACCTGTGCCAACAGGGAAGTTATCGAAGCTGTCTTTTTTATCCTCTTTAGCGAGCTTGTCTGCATACTCTTTTGAAAGAACACTCATAAAGCTCATTGCCAAATTCGCCAGGAAAGGGGCTTCAGGTCTAGTTAGAGTAAATTGGATTGTGTAATCATCAAGCTTTTTAACATCTTTAATGATGGCACCCATGTCCATTCCGTTAAAGTAATCATAATGGCCACCAGAGACTGTATGATAGTAGTGATCTTTTAACCTTTGACGGTTAACAGAAAAAAGAATGTCATCCGCGTTTAAATCTCTTGTTGGTGTAAAAAAGCTAGTTGTGTGAAACTTAACACCTTTTCTTAGCTTAAAAGTATAGGTCATACGGTCTTTTGAAATCTTCCATGATTCAGCTAATTCTGGAACAATCGTTGTTTCGCCGTACTTAAAGTTTACTAAACGTTCATACACAGTATGAGATGAAGCGTTATTTGATGTTCCATCAGTAAATATCTGTGGATTAAATGCACTTGGACTACCTTCAGAACAATAAACAAAAGTTTGTGCACTTAATGTGTTGTGAAACAAACCAATCGTTAAAAATAAGGCGAATAAAATCCTCATGTTATCTCCATATAATCATTACTTGTCGAAGTCATTTTAGACGGTTTATCTTGCCCTTAGCCTAGCTATTTGTCCATAAAACTCGGGAAACAAAGCGTTATGAGTAAATCAGCAGATATTCTTACTAAGATTCCTAATATAAAGCATCGAGAGGAGACGTTAGTGCAAAGCGGCGATGAGCTCATCTTCGACCGTATCATCCGTTCACGTCGTAGCGTTAGATCTTATAAAGTCGAAGTCATGCCACAAGAGGTTTTAGATAAGGCTTTGGATTGGGCCCTTCTTGCGCCAACCTCTTCTAATCTACAGTGTTGGGAATTTCACCACGTAAAATCTCAAGATAAAAAAAATCTTCTAGTTAAAGCATGTCTAGGTCAATCAGCCGCTAGAACGGCGAGTGCCCTAGTGGTTGCCGTTGCTCGAACTAAAACATGGCCAAAGATCAATAAAATGATGCTTGAAGAGTTTGATCAGCAAGGTGATAAAGTTCCAGCGATTGCTAGGACATATTATGAAAAAATTGTTCCATTTTTTTATGGTCAAGGTTTTCTTGGTATAAAGGGTTTCTTTAAACGTATTATCTTTTTTGCCAGAGGTCTTTTTTCTCCAACTCCACGTGGCCCAAAATCAAAAGCAGATATGCGAGTCTGGTCAGTAAAAACAACAGCTCTTGCTTGTGAAAATTTTATGCTAGGAATGACAGCTCAAGGTTATGATACTTGTCCGATGGAAGGCTTTGATGAAGTTCGAGTTAAAAAACTTTTAAATCTTCCAAGTGATGCAGAAGTTGTTATGGTGATTGGTTGTGGAAAGCGCGCCGAAAATGGAGTTTATGCGGCTCAACTTAGATTCGATAATAAATTATTTTTAAAAGAAATCTAAAGTGAAATTTGCATTTGAAAAATTCTTAAAAATAAAAGAAAAAGAATTTCTTTCTCAATATAATGGAGATTTCAGTCGCTTTAGTAAATTTGCATTCAAGTGTTTACAAGAAATGCCTATAGGCGAATTCTTAGACATTAAGAAGTTTAGCCAAATAGTTCTAAGA
>CAYGQW010000011.1:10993-27176 GCA_964352175.1 uncultured Halobacteriovorax sp. | reverse complement strand
GCTAAGAACCGTCATTTACCAGCATGGACTCAACCAGAAGAAACAAAGTTTATTGCTCCAAATTTTTAATCGCTCTCGTGATATTTTAAACCAATTAAAAGTGAAGTAACTAATAAGCCTAAGATCGCGATGACTAGTCCAAAAAAAGAGCCACTAAAAATCATAGAAACTCCCATCAAAAAAATGAGCGGGCCACCAGCAGTCACAAGAATTTTTATATAGAGCCTGGCAAAGGCTTTTCCCTTGGTCCAATAATAGTAATTAATCAAATGATATAGTCCTGCCAAACTGATCGAAAAAACTAAAGAGCGATAGAAAAGACTATGGAGAGCTGTCACAAACTCAGGACCCATAGACTCAACGCTAAGCCCATTAATTGCTAAGCTCATTTCCATGACACGTTCAAAGAAACTATAGTTGTTAAACTTAATATAGATATAGCCAAGCACGCAGATATCAGTAATCAGTAAAAAACTAATCGCTAATCTTAGGAAAGACTTTTTGGATAATTCAGAATAAAATTGTCTTAATTGCTTCATGAATTCTCATTATAGGACGTTTCTATGCTGGTGCAAGCTCTGCTTTTACTAATCTCATTGATAACTCTTTATTACGGTGCAGAATTGGCGCTTGGTTCAGCAGAAAAGATTGGCCGTTATTTTAAATTGTCGCCTCTTGTCATCGGTTTGGTCATTGTTGGATTTGGTACATCACTTCCGGAGCTATTTGTTTCACAATTAGCTGCAGCTCGTGGTCGTGGTGATATTGCGCTGGGAAATGTCATTGGGTCCAATGTTGCCAATCTATTTTTAATCTTAGGAGTCTCTGGCTTAATCGCTCCGTTGATTTTAAATACGAAAGAAATATTCAAACAGCTTCTTATGCATTTAGCAGTTACCGTCGTTCTTATAGCGGTCATGACTCAAGAAACTCTGACACCAATTTCGTCAATCGTTCTGCTTATGTTCTTTGGACTTTTTGTCTACATGACAATCTTTAAGAAAAAACCAGAAGAGCTTGAAAATAATGATGATGAAAGAGAGCCGATTGGTTTAAAAGCTTGGACTAAACTTATTACTGGTTTCGCTCTTCTTTATGGTGGTGGTGAGTTATTAGTTTCATCAGGATCAAATTTAGGTGAACTTGCTGGTGTATCTCCATTTGTAATTTCAGCTATCTTCGTGGCCTTTGGAACTTCCTTTCCAGAACTTGTAACCTCTCTTATTGCAGTTAAAGAAGGAAAAGATCTCGATTTGGTGACTGGAAATATCTTGGGATCTAATGTGTTTAACGTCGCACTCGTTTTAGGCAGCCTGGGTATTTATGATGTCGATACTTCGGCAAGCTACGCCACAGAACTATGGAGTTTATTAGGAGCTGCGTTGTTCTTATTACTTTTATACTGGCGTGGATTCAGATTCTATCGCGGTGCTGGGGCATTGTTTTTAGTTTGTTATATTGGTTTGCTTGCACACTGGGTGACGATCTAATCGTATTGACCGCGCTTTAATTTTCTGTCGATATCTTTTTTAGCTGTATCAGCACGCTTGTCGTGCATCTTTTTACCTTTTGCCAATGCGATCTGTAATTTCACAATAGATTTTTTGAAATAGATCATTGTTACGACGATAGTTAAGCGCTGAGCCTTCATCTCGTGGGCAATATGAAGAATCTCATCCTTCTTCATTAAAAGTTTACGTGTGCGTGTTTCGTCGTGGTTGTTGATATTTCCGAATTCGTAGTGGGGGATTGTCATGTTCATGACAAGGATTTCATCATTCTTATCAACCGTCACAAACGCTTCAGTCAAACTCACTTTTCCTGCACGTAAGGTCTTTACCTCAGTGCCGCGAAGTTCAATACCGGCTTCAAACTTTTCAATTAACTCAAAGTCGTAACCAGCGCGTTTATTTTTAGCAATAATCTTGATTGTCATAACTAAAACATCATCCTGGCGCCAATACTTCCAGTCAACACTTCACCACCGATTTTATAACCGGGGGCGCCAATTTTACTACCAGCAGTTCCATTTTCCTGACCTGTTGTCTTGGATACGTTAACTTCTTTTAGCATATGATACTGAGCACTTAGTCCCCACTCGATATCTTTTTCAAAAAGTTTGAGTGAATGTGCAAAGCCACCTGTTAGACCAACCACATCTGTATCGATCGAGTTTCCTGCTCCAGAAAAGCTACCTTCAATCGGCGTCGGTCTCCAAAATGCACCATAAGAAATAGAGACAGTATCTAGGGCATGCCAAACAAAACCAAGGTGAGCAACCGGGATATCTTTAATGGTTAATCTTTCATAGTCATCTGAAGGTAAAAGCACTCCACCATTTCTTTTTATAAAAATAGTTGGCGCTTTATAATTACTCCAAAGTTGATACTCAGCTGTGGCACTCATTTCTAGAGTTGAAGTCAATCTCTGGTTAAGAGAAAGTCTAAAAATATGTGGATCATAATAAATCATTGAATCAAGCGTAATACTAAAAAGAACACTGGTAGGATCGTTGATCTCACCGTTAGCAATGGCACTTAGATTCGATTTCATTTCTTGTTGATAGGTGAAAGAAACTTGTCCGTTTTCATGTTTTCGAGTAGTCGAGATAACAGCAGCGAGAGAAGGGTCAATTTTAGATTTCACGCCTGCTGAAGAGCCGTAGCTGGCACCATTGAGAGATGCTTGGGTCGAAGCATCTGCACTGGCCTGAAATCCAAGGTGAGTTCCAAATGAGATTGCCCACTCGTCAGTTAGCGGATGAGCATAGCTTATGAAAACTTGAGTGCGTTTATGGCGAGAGTGATACATCACATACTCTGGTAGTCTGGCATCACCCGAATTAGTTTCAGCTAGACCTCCAAATGGAGCCACAAAAGAAAGCGATAGGGGACCTGCACCAGGGTAAGCAAGCGGAAGAGAGGCGTGGACAATTGAATGATATGACTGACCATACTCCGTTTGAGCACTACCTGTTTGAGTGGAGCCTGAGTTTGTATCATTTTGAGTTACGATATTAGTAATTGGTTTAAAGTCTGTACTGACAGAAGCGGCATGAGCACTAAAAAGAATTGTTTTGTTCCAGGCCATACTAGCTGGATGATAATAATGATTACTCGGATCATTGTTGTTCAGTGTCGCTTGGTTTCCTTGTGCCGAACTAAAGGCTCCGCTGCCATAGAACTCAAAGAAGCTAGCATAAAGGTTTAAAGGAAGGATTAATGTTAAGAGCAAGACTTTCATTGTTGAGTCTCCAAAGAATTAAATAACTGTATTACATCGTTTAAGTTTAGCGCTTCCGCTCTAATGGTTCTGTCGTGACCAATTTGAGCTAAAGCAGCTTCAACTTTAGTTATGTCGTAACTAGATTTTAAAACGCTACCTAATTGCTTTCTTTTTTGAGCAAAAAAGAGGCGAAGAAATTTTTCATATTGTTTCATTTGTTCAAAAGCAATAAGCGGTTTTTCACGGCGCTTAAGACTAATAACAGCAGAGTCGACTTTTGGTGGAGGTATGAAAGCACCTGGCGGAACTTTACACAGAGGTTTTACTTCAAAATAGGCACAGGTTAAGGCCATAAGTGAGCCCATGGCGTTCTTGCCTTCACGATAAACTTTATCGGCTACTTCTTTTTGAAACATCAAGGTCATGCGAGTAATGGCCGGTGTTTCTATAAATTTAGTTAGCAGAGGTACACTAACGTTGTAAGGAAGATTACTAACCAAGAGTACTTCTTTGCCTGGAAATGTCGTTGCAATAAATTCATTAAGATCTACGTCTAGGGCATCACCGATATGAATATTATCCGTAATCGGACGAAGCAGCTCTTCAAAGCGAGTGTCCATTTCAATCACGGCAAAAGGACGACCGCGCTTTGCCAGATGAGGAGTTAATACCGCAGGGCCAGGGCCTATTTCAAGAATGGCGTGATCTCCATCTTGATGATCACTGGTGATCATTTCAATGATATGAGCATCTCGCAAAAAATGTTGACCAAGGCGTTTATCAGCGCGAGGAAGTGTCATTGAAAGTCCTTTTTTTGCACGTAGCGTCCGCGAGCATCAACACTTAAACATTCTGGAAAGGCTATCGCATCGGCTTGACTTCTAAGCGCGAGATTTGCCACCATGGCGCCGTTATCAGTACAAAAACGTGGCTCTACAAAAAGCGTGTCTTTATATTTGGCTGTCAGTCCCAGGCGTAGACCTGAATTACAAGCCACTCCACCACCAACGATCAGCCTTAAGTTTTGAGCTGACTTTTCTTTAGCGATGGCTTTGGCATATTTTGTTTTTAAGACAATCGCGCGCACAATCGCGTCCTGATAAGAAGCACACACATCGTTTAGACGTTGTCCTGTCGGAATACCTTCCTTATCAATAAAAGTACGAATAGAAGTCTTTAATCCTGAAAAACTGAAATTAGCATTTTTTGAATCTCGAATGCCTACTGGAAAATTGATCGCCTTAGGATTTCCAAGCTTAGCGTGTTGATCAATAAGACCACCAGCTGGGTAACCAAGACCTAAAAGTTTTCCACCTTTATCAAAAGCTTCTCCTGCAGCATCATCGATTGTTGATCCTAGTGGCTCAAAATCGTTGGAGCTTTTAACTAATAAAAAAAGTGTATGACCACCACTAACAACTAGTCCCAAGTAAGGATAAGAAACTTCATCATGCAAATGAACCGCTTCCAGATGAGCAAACAAATGATTTATGGCTACGATTGGTTTTTTATATATAAGCGCCAATGTTTTTGCAGCATTAAGTCCTGTTAATAAAGGTCCAAGTAATCCAGGATGAGTGGTTACACCTAAAAGATCGACATCACTCATTGTAAGTTTGGCTTCATCAAAAGTTTGTTTAATCAGTGGAGAAAGTTTTGCGAGATGATTTCTGGCGGCAATCTCAGGAACTACTCCGCCCCACTCACTTAAAAGTGTGTCTTGACTAAAACGTGTATGGGCAAGCACTTCTGGACGCGACGAATTATCACCTTTAATAAGGCACAACGAAGTGTCATCACAGCTTGTTTCAATTCCTAAGACGATCATAGAGCGCGCATGCTAGCATAGACGCTATCGTACGTCAGGCGTCAAAGTTCATAAAAAGGTGAGGTCATGCGGTTCATTTTGTTAATAATTTTAAGTGGTTGTACGTCGGTATTTTACCAGCCCACTAGAGTGCTCTATGCCAGTCCTGAGCAGCTAGGAATCAAGCATCAAGATATCTTCTTCGACAGTTCAGACGGTAAGCGATTACATGGCTGGTACCTTGCCCATCAAGGTCTAGATCAGGCCAAGGGACTCGTTACATTTTTTCACGGAAATGCTCAAAACCTGTCAGCGCATTTCTATGTTTTATCTTGGTTAACTAAGCATCAGTATGATGTTTTTATTTTCGATTATCGTGGTTACGGCCTCAGTGTTGGTGAGCCCAATCCAGAAGCTGTCAATCAAGATGCACTTGCAGCACTTAATAAGTCCGTAGAGTTTTTACAAAAAAATAAAATTCCCAAATGGATTGTCCACGCTCAAAGCCTTGGTGGCATGATTGCTATGCGAGCGATGGAAGACTTTAAGGACAAAGATAAAGTTTCTTTATTAGTTCTTGATAGCACTTTTGATTCTTATGACGATATCGCTTTTGATAAATTAACTGACCATTGGTTCACCTTTCTCTTATCACCACTTGGACCGTTGTTAGTAAGTGACGCGATGGCGCCGACTAGCTTTTTTAAATCCTATCAAGGTGATGTACTAGTCACTCATGGTGATAATGACCAAATAATTCCAATGAAGTTTGGTCAGCGTATCTTTGAAAACTTAGAAACGAAGAACAAGAGATGGTGGCCGATATCAGGTGCAGCCCATATTCAAGGTCTAAGCACAGATGCTAGCGCGGTTGATAAGCTTGAGTATTTAAAAATAATTAATCAGTAAGAAGAGCTTTCTAGTTTTGGACAAGCTACTGCTTCGATCTTTTTGTTCAATACTTTTTGATCGATTTCTCCGGCTAAACCTTGCTCATTCTTTTGGTACCAGTTCGGTGATTGATCCTGATTATGGCAGCTGATACATTTTCCCTGCATCGTTTGGGACTTTTGCTCGGCCGTAGGTTTATCATCGGCGATATGGAACGGGTGATCAGGATGTTGATTGTGGCAGTTCATACATTGAACGTTTGCCATCTGTCTTTTAACTTCAAATTTATCATCAAGAGCAAACCAGTTCTTAGATAGCTTGGTTACACTTTTAGTCGGTAATTCGCGAATGGATTTTACTGCACTAAATGATTTTTCAACTTCGCTCCAATATTGATCGCGTTGATCATTTTTTTCAAAGCTAGTCATATCGAGAGTATTGTTGAATCCTTGTGCTTCTCCTAATCCTAATGAGTGGCAAGTAACGCAAGTGAGATTCTTACCTTCATTAGCCTTAAGTAATGTTGCGTAGGCAACTGAGTGAGCCGTTGAGTGCCACTTATCACCTTGTGGTTGATGACATTCGATACAAGTCTTAGCATCCTTATAGGGTGATATTGCATTAGCTGTGGGGGAGTGTTGGAAGTTTTTCTGCTCAATTTCTTGTAGTCGACCCATTTCAGTTTTATGCGCCTGAATAAAAGCTTCCCACGGATTATTCTCAATTTTTTGAGATAATGATTCATGAATTTCATGAATGGCAAAAACATCTTTCTCTTTACTAGAGTTGAGATCAAATGCGACCTGTCCCAGGTAATGGTTTTGAGATAAAACCTGGACAATTTTTGTTTGCCCTTCAAGTAAAGGGTTTCTAGTAAACTTTTGAGAGTGAGATCCGATCACCCAATCAAAATCAGGAAATTTTTTCGCCCAAACTTCATCTTGTTCATAGCCAGAATGGGAAAGTAGGAGCAGTCGATGAAATGGATTTGATTTCTCAAAGCCATGAGACTTAACTTCTTTGAGCGCAGCAGCAAGAGCTGTTGCTGGTTCTGTAAAAAGTGCAGCAGCTTCGGGAGAGAGCATCGTTGGATCAGATACACCTATCATAAAAACTTTATGTGGACCGCGCTCAAGAACAATCCACTTCTTGGCTTCGATGGGACTTGTCGCTGCCACATTCGCTGCAAGCATCGTCAGATTAGATTCTTTTAATATTTCTCCGTAAAAACCTACTCCAGCACTAAAGTCTTGATCGCCGGGAACATGGTACTTAAGGCCGAGTTTCGATAATGCCTTTCCTAAATTTTTTGCTGCAAACTTTTGAGAAGTTTCCATGCCGATCGTCAGACGATTAGCTGGAAAGAAAGTATCACCGGTATCAACATAAAAAAGTTTAGAGCCATCTTTTTGAAGCTCACTCATTTGACCAGCAATTTGAGGAAGACCGCCAAGGGGAAATGTTCGACAGCCACATGGATGTGTTTCACCAGAAATATTATGAGAAAAAAGTAGACTGAGCTTTTCAGACTCCATACCAAGAACGACATAGTCATCATCAAGTGAAGAAATGAAGTAGGAGCATGAGCTTAGGAATATTATGCTTAAAAAAATTGCCTTCACGAAAATCCCGTTAGAGTTTTTCTAGCATCTCCTGAGCTGTCTTTACTTGCTTAGCTTTTGGAAATCTACTAATCAACTCACTTAGCGTTTGTTTAGCTTGTTCTTTTTGGTCGAGTTTAGAAAAAGTTCGACCCAAAAAGAGTAAGCCATTCTTATTATAACCTGACTTCTCATGCTCAGTGAAAAGGCGGCTAAAATAGACCAGTGCCTTATCGTACTGTTTGTCCATATAAGAGATCATGCCAAGATTGTGAATAACTCTGGCTTGTCTTGAGCCTGTTACTTTCTTGTCTTCTAAAAGTTTAACTAGGATTGGCTTAGCACTTGAGTAACGACCTTTACCATATTCCTCCATGGCCTGGTCATAATCATTTAGTTTTTTTTTAGATCCAGTACCAGACATATTCTTCAGTGTACCTAGTACTTCTTGTAGATACTTTGATTGTTCTTCGGTTTTAGCTTGAAGAGATTTATTTGACTCCTCTAACAGGGTAATACGCTGATTGAGGTTGTCCACTTGAGTTTGAAGTTGGATTTGGCTGTTATGATCTAGTTCATCAAGCTTGCCATTGAGAGAACCAATACGTTCCTCTAAGTTTTGAATCGTTACCGTGGTATCGGCCACAAGCTTTTGACTTTGAACCATCTGCAAGCCGAGGTTGTCGACTAATTGCTCACGTTTGATTTCCTCTTGTGTTTTACAACCACTAAGTACGAGGACAGATAGTACAGCAAATGGTATGACGAATTTCATGAGGAGACCTCTTTAGTAACGTTCGAGTGTTGCTTTTCTAACGGCATCCATTTCAGCCAGTTCAGAAAATTTCTTTGATAGCGTCGCGTACTGCTTCGCTTTATTAAAATATTTACGCTTATAAGCCGACTTTGCTTTTAAATAATAGAATTCAGCTTTTCGGTAAGGAGTTGGTGCGAGAGTCTGAGCATTAGCATTTTTGGCAGCGATAAAAGCAGTCTGTGCGAGGCTCATTTCAAGTTTTGGACGAGTTGCAGTTAAACCACAACCCGTCAAAACTAGTATAAAAATTAAGGCAAAATGCCTAAGCATTACTTAGCAGTTACGACGAAATTTGCACGACGATTTTGTCCCCATGCAGAGTTGTCATGTCCAAATGCCAGTGGACGCTCTTTACCAAAAGAGATGGTAGATACACGTGATCTAGCAACACCCATAGCAACCATATAGTCACGAACAGCATTTGCACGACGCTCACCAAGAGCTAGGTTGTACTGAACACCACCACGCTCATCACAGTGACCTTCGATTTGAACTTCAACATCTGTGTTATCTTTAAGAAAGGCAACGTTTCCTTCAAGAGTTGTTCTAGCATCGCCAGAAAGAGATGAAGAATCATAAGCGAAGAAAACTGTACGAAGTCCGCCAGCTTTATTTGAATCCGAATCACCGTTCAGCTCAATAGCTGAGTCATCAGAAGAAGAATCTGAAGATGACATTGATGAATCACTTGAAGCTTTTTTAGAGCTTGAACCACAACCAGTCAGAGCAACTGACAAGCCAAGAATTAGAACAGATAACAATGAACGTAGAGAAACAGACATGGATACTCCTTTGTCGTGAAAGCAATTACTGACTATATTATCAAGTATTTCAGTAATATGATAAGGCAAAATGAGCTTGCTTTAAAGGTGAACAAAGTTTCTTTTTTTAATGGAGTGTAATAGGTGGGTATTTCGCGCTGGTTCATACCTTTTGATTTTAAAGGATGTAATTTTCAACAATGAAAAAAATTGCTGTCATTGATATCGGTTCGAACGCAGTTCGTCTCGCTATAGCCGAATGTGAAGGATCAAGCCTGGTCATTACCAAAAAGTTGAGAGCCCCTCTGAGACTGGGAACTGAAGCGTTTGATCAAGGTGTTTTCTCGGCCCGAACAATCAAACAGGCTGTTAAAATATTCGAAGATTTCAGTTACGCCATTGAACATGAGCATGTCGGGGTTGTTAAAACCGTCGCTACAAGTGCTTTTCGCGATACAAAAAACTCTGAAGAGCTGGCAAAAGCTGTGAAAAAAAAATGTGGCCTACAGATTGAAGCTATAGATGGAACCTTGGAAGCCACTCTTGTGCGCCAAGCAATTAACACCAAGCTAGATCTAAAGGGAAAAAGTGCCCTGATGATGGATATCGGTGGGGGCAGCATGGAGCTGTCTATTTTGCATAAAGGTGTTTTAAAAGGTGCCAAAAGTTTTGATGTGGGGACAGTTAGACTTTTACAACAAGGTCCCGAACTACTAAAAAATCGCGAGGCTGAGATTGAAGCCTTTATTCGCGAGCATGCCGATAAAATAGATTTAACTCGTATGATAGGTACCGGTGGAAACTTTCGAGCGATGTTAAAATTAAAAAAAAGAATCACAAAATTACAAAAGGTAGATTTTGTAACTCAAACTGAACTGCGAGATTTATACACAATCTTAGAAAATACCTCTTACTTAAAACGTATTAAAAAATACGGCATGCGACCTGATCGAGCCGATGTCATAATGCCTGCCATCGAACTAGTCTTGATGGTTGGAAAAAAAGTACCATTCAAAAGAATTTATGCTCCAAACGTAGGTCTTATTCATGGTGTATTGATTGATCTTTGTCAGTATAAAATTTCAAAAATAAAAGACATCACGAACTAGCATAACGACGTTTCATGAGAATACTTTGAACTGAAACAGGATTCTCTGCATCTTTTGGTGTTCGTTGTACGTAGGTTCCATCACTTTTAAGATCCCAAGCATGTCGATCATCACTACTTATAAGCTTTAAGTACTCGCTAAGTCTTAAGACTAAGTCTTTTTGCGTGATAGGAGTGCAAACTTCGATTCGATCAAAGAGATTTCGATGCATCCAATCGGCTGAACCAATATAGTACTTGCCTTCAAACGGATCGGTACTGCCTCCGGAGAAGTAATAAATTCTTGAGTGTTCTAAGAGTCTTCCAACAATTGAAATAACTTTTATATTGTCAGATAGCCCCTTGATCCCGGGTTTAATACAACAAAACCCACGAATATAAAGAGTGATCTTTACCCCAGCACTTGAAGCTTGATAAAGAGTTTCAGCTAATTCAGGATCTTCAAAACTATTCATTTTAGCAATAATTTCAGCATGCTTACCATCTTTAGCAAATTCAATTTCTTTTTCAATTAAAGACTTAAATTGCTTGTACATGGTAAAAGGAGCGACAAGAATTTTTTTATAATCACTCTTAAGAGATCTACCAGTTAGATGATTGAATACCTCATGAACTTCTTCTCCAATAGATTTTTTGCAGGTAAAATATCCATAGTCGGTATAAAGCTTAGAAGTTTCCGAGTTATAGTTACCAGTTCCTATATTAACGTAACTTCTGATACCGTCGTGATCTTGCCTTACAACGACGATCATTTTTGCGTGAGTCTTGAGATCAACGAGGCCATAGGTAACATGAACACCAGCTTCTTCTAGTTTAGTAGCCCAGCGAATATTACTTTCTTCATCAAAGCGCGCCTTAAGTTCTACAATGCAGGCGACTTGTTTTCCATTTTCGGCAGCTTCAATTAAGGTATCAACAAGTTTACCGGCTGCATCTGTACGATAAAGTACGATCTTAATCGCTCGCACCTTTGGATCTTCTGCAGCGGTTCGAACAAAGGTTTCAACCGTTGAAGTAAAAGAATCATAAGGAAAGTGCACGAGATAATCTTTTTTTCTGATAGCTGAGAAAATATTGAATTCAGCATCACTATTAGGAATAAAACCTTTAATACTTTTTGGTACGTACTTCTCATATTTTAGCAAAGGGCGAGGAACGTCATAGAGGGCGCCAAGTTTTACATAACTAGCAATATTAGGCATCTCATAGACTTGTTCATCAATCAGTTCCAATTCATCTTTTAGAAAGTTTAGAACCCACTGATCTGCACCATGCTCATACTCAAGACGTACAATAGGAGCAAACTTTCTCTCGCGTATTCCTTCTTCGACAAGCTCCATAAGGTCTTCGGGCTCTTCCAGATCACTTTTAGAAGCAGCATTTCTGGTAACTCTAAAAACACAGGTCCCTTCAATATTCATTCCATAAAAAAGATATTTCAGATTAGCAACAATGATTTCTTCAATATTGATAAAGCGATACATGTTTTCAGTTGCAGAGCGAAGACGTACCCAGGGAGCTATTTCTGTCGGTATTTTTACACGTGCAAAATCTCTATTCTTGGCTTTTGGTTTCTTAATTGCGACACCAATAGACTTTGATAAATTGGATAAGAAAGGGAAGGGATGACCTGAATCCACTGCAAGTGGAGTTAGAATAGGAAAGACATTTTCTTTAAAGTACTGAGTTAGAAACTTGTGCTCTTCAGTTGTACAGTCGCTCCATTTTAGAAGCTCAATGCCTTGTTTTTTGAGTTCAGGTTGAATCGACTTGATGAAATTAGAAGAGAATAAATTGATCTGTTCAATAACCTTGGTGCGAAGAAGATAGAGAAGTTCACTTGGACCTTTGCCGTCAAGAGTGAGTCTTGAGTCACCTTCTTCAATCTTATTAAATATTAGGCCAATTCGCTTCATCATGAATTCATCATGATTGGAGCGCCAAATATCGCAAAAACGTAAGCGCTCCAAAAGGGGAGTTCTGGGATCAATCGCTTCATTAAGAACTCTACTATTAAATTCTAGCCAAGAGATATCGCGATTGGTAAATAATGTTGGGTCGAATTCGCGACCTCGAATGATGACTTTTGTAAACTTTGTAGGCTTTAGGCTTGGACGTTTTTTTTTGGCCGTCTTCGATTTCTTTTTTATTTTTGTCATCATAAATTTTGTCTCTTACCAAGGCAGTGAACTTCCATTCATATGCCAAAAGCTCCCACTGTTAGAAATATTCAGTTTGTCTATAACTTTAATAAGACCTTTCGCCGATTGATCTGCATTGATCTCACCTTGGCCATCAGTCATTTCAGTCCTGACAAATCCAGGATGAAGGACGGCAACAGAAACACCTTTAGGTTGCAGGTCATTGGCCAAACATTTTCCAACAGTGTTAACTGCACTCTTAGACATCCTATACCCGTAGTAACCACCGGAAGTATTGTCTTCAACAGAACCCATACGTGAACTCACGATACCAACTTTGGCTCCTTTATTGAGACAACCTAATAATGCGTGGGTAACTCTTAATGGGCCCATCGAGTTGACTATGAATTGTTGCAAAATATTTTCGTAATTCATCTGATCTAACGACTCAGCGTGCAGAACTCCAGCATTATTAACTAAGATATCAATACTTCTGCCGTTTAAGGCAACTTTTAATTTATTGATGTCATCAGCATTGGCTACGTCAATCCCTTCAATTACTTCTACGCCAAGTTGATCAAGCGCAGGATTTGATTTTCTACAAATCGCAATAACTGTGTCACCGCGTTCCTGATACTGTTTAGTAAATTCAAAGCCGATTCCGCGCGATGCACCTGTTATTAAAATGACTGACATAATTAGGCTCCTACCTTATAACTTTCGCTTTCATCATGCCGTAATTCATGGCAGCTCTCAACCAGCAAAATTAGGTATTGTAAAATCTTTGTCAACTACTCTTGCATCTTAATATTTGGCTCTCATCTTAACTATAGGAAAGGAAAAACCTAACCAAAACATAATAGGAGGCTATGATGAGATACGAATTGACAGACTTAAACCGTGCACTAAGCCCGTTTAATACAATGTTTGACTTTGGGTTAGAGCGCAATATTGAAAAATTATGGAAGCCTAATGTTGATATCCATGAGGAAGAAAATCACTGGCTTTTATCAGTTGATGTTCCAGGTATTCCAAAGGATGACATTAAAGTTGATGTTCATGAAGGACAACTTGTTATTTCAGGAGAGCGTACAACCAAGAAAGAGACTAAAGGGTATTCTGGGAAGCGTTTTGGTAAATTTGAGCGACGCTTTAACCTGCCAGAAAGAATTGATGTTTCAAAAATCACAGCGAGCTATACACATGGAGTACTTGAACTGACAGTACCAAAAGAAGAAAAGGCTAAGCCGGTAAGTATTAATATCAATGTTAATGAAGTTCAGTAACTTAGAAGAGCCCCTTACCCTAGGGGCTCAACTTATTTAAGCAGCTATTTTTTTATAAGCTCTTTTTTTTAGTAAATGAATCAATTCACTTAATTCTTCTTTATCTAACCTTTCATAGATATCGTAACGCTTAAATGTTCCAAGCTTGCTAAATAAGTAGGTAAAGTAAATTGGGTTTAATCTAAAAGCTGTTATTAGCTCAAGAATGATCATGTTTTCATCATGTTTTATTTCTATAAAGTTATATGTTACTAAGTTCTTTATTATGTTGAGATTATATTTTTGAACCATTCTGGAAAAAGTCTCTTGCTCGAGTGTTAGTATTAAGAATTTTTTCCTATTTGGAATTTGTAGAATAGTATTAAATTCGTAGATATCAAAAACATTAGCTTGTTGTAATGGTAGGATAATCAAAGGGGTAGCGCTTTTCTTTACTAATTTATCAAATTGATCTTTATTAATATTATTCTTCAAGAAAATCGTTTCAGTTTTATCAAAATGATGCCTTAAAGTTCTAAGTACTTCCTGCCCAACAAATGTTCTCTCACCTGAAATTAAGATAACCGTAATATTGAGGTCTTCAAAAAGAATTTTATTACTATTTTGATTTTCCATGAATTCATTAAAGCTCACTTCATTCCTAAAAATTAGGACACTTTGTTTATAAAGTCTTGGTACAGGAGGAAATCATGAAAAAGCTATTAGTTCTATTATTTATGATGAGTTGCTCGTCACTTACGGAGCAAGTGGTTCAAAGAATCGACGATATCGATGAAAAGCCAAAGTGGGCCACTATTGCGAAAAGTACTTGGATGGAAAATGGACGCATGTATGCCGTAGGTCTTCACGAGGCGAGTGCTGGAGCCAGAATCCCAGCACTTGTTAGAGTCTCAGATAATAATGCCCGTTTCGAAATATCTAGAAAAATTACCAACGAAATGGCGTTCATATTACAAAATATGGAAGAAGGAGTTGAGGAAGGGGCTAGTTTAACTCGATTCTATGGAGCTGAAGTTTCAAAAATGATCTCACATGGAATCAATCAAGAAAAACGATATTGGGAAAAGGTTCTGGTTCCAGGATTAGACGGTAAAGAGTTAAAAATAAGAACATACTCTCTCGTTTCAATTTCACAGGGTGAATTAACAAAAGCAATTCGTGATGCTTTAAATAAAGATCGAGGACTAGATCCTAAGATTAAAGAACAGATGACTGAGCATTTAGCAAGAGAACTTAATAAACTTGGACAGTAATATGAAGTTATTTGTTGCGATATTCATTTTGTTATTTTGCTCGACTGCTTCATCAAGCGAAATCATGAGTGAAAGCAAGGAGGCTTTCACTTATATGGGAGTAAGTGATGGACAAAGAGAGCTATCAATTGCGCTAAGAGAGTCTTATCGCGAAGCCATTAGAGAGGCTGTTATTCATCAATTCGGTCAAAAGTACTACTCTAGCGAAGTATTCTCGATTACAAATCAAGATACAAAGGTGCAAAGTGATACAGACTCATCAACGGCAAAAGTTTCTTTAGTTGGTATTAAACCTGTTAAAGAAAGTATCCAGGAGAATGATAATGGAACATGGTTAGTTAAAAGATGGGTAGAGTATTCTAAAAAGGAAATAGATAAAGAAAAACATCGTTTAAAAACCCAAAAACATACAAACCTTAGTTTTAACAAAATTGAAAGTTCAAGCATCGAGATGAAGGGAGAGTTAGAAGTTATTGTTCGTCCGGAAGGTTCAAAAATTGTACTTACACCCAAAAGTGCTGGAAGTGAGGTCGTTGCTACATCCCCAGCTCTATTTAAAGTGGGAATAGGAGACTACTCCATGACAATAACTAACAAGTTTCATCATCCCTTTTATGAGGACATAACTGTCGCTGGGGCAAAGGGTCGAAAGAATATCAAACTTAAACGAGGTAGATCTAAGGTTGATCTTAAAACTTCACCAGCAGATGCAACAATATATATAAACAACATTCCAAGCCCAAAAAAAACGATAATGCTTCCTGTTGGTGAAAGTGCTGTCCTTCGTGTTGAACACCCTGACTTTGAAAGTCATGAGGAAACAATCAGTCCTTGGTTTGGAGAGAACCCAACTGTAAGTATCCAGTTAGCACCTAAACCTGCATACCTGACAATTATTTCAGAGCCTGACTCGGCTACGATCGAAATAGATGGAAATTATGTAGGAGAGACTCCTATGCATGATATACCGGTTAAGCCAGGACGTAGAAGTGTTAAGATCTCTAAGTCAGGCCATGCTGCTGCAACGATGATTGTTAATCCAGTGGCCAATAAGCATCATAAGCCACTAACTCCTATGCTTGAAAGATCGAAAATTGCAACAATCAAAACTGAACAAAAAACATCAAAGTCTAAAGCAAGCGATCAATCATATCATTTTGCCTTTACCTACATACCTGTTCTGTCACAAGGGAAAAAAGTTTCTTATGAATATGTTCCGTTACTTTTTGAGGTTCGGCCTTTTAACTATTTCTCGGCTCAAGCATTTTATATTATGAGTGAAGATGAAAATAA
>CAYGQW010000011.1:0-10983 GCA_964352175.1 uncultured Halobacteriovorax sp. | reverse complement strand
ATATCAAGGTTTTGGTTTAAGGCTTTTTCTATTAACGTTCCAGCACTTTGAACTAAGTGTTGGTGAAAACTTCTCTGATACAAAAATTACTGTCAAGCAAGGAAGTTATAAAACTGTCTCAAGAATAAGAAAGAATCAATTTTCTCACGCAGTAGATCTCACTGTTAGATTTAGCGATCATATGGGTATTAGGGCGAGTTATCACCACACTGAAAACCTGGATAGATCAAAAGGGACTTACCTTGTTGGTCTTAATTTTTCCTTTTAAGGAGGTATTTATGTTTACATTTTCAAGTCAACTTTCAAACTTTATGAAAAGCGTTGTTACAATTGATTGTTCAGTTTATCGTTTCGTAAATTCAGGTTCATCTGGATCATTTTATGGGACCGGTTTTGTCATCGACAAAAAACAGGGCTTAATTGCAACTTGTAAGCACGTCACTCCTAAAACTACCTCTAGTGCTCATATTACTTTTGAAAAAGGGCAGAGAATTAAGGCAGAAGTTCTGTATTGTGATCCTTGGTATGATTTTGCCATTCTTAAATTTGATCCAACTAAAGCACCGGTTGACATTGAAGAAGTAGAAATGAGTGACTTTAGGGATTATGAAGTAGGGACCGAAGTCATGATGATTGGAACTAACGAAGGTGAACCTAAATCGATAAAGACTGGTGTCATTGTTAATAAGGAAGAGTTGATTGGAAGGCATTGTTTGCATATGCGTACTTCATTTGATCGTGCTGGTGGAAGCAGTGGAGCTCCAGTGTTTTGTATTGACGGTAAGGTTATTGGGATACACACACGTGGAAGTGACACTACTAGCTGGGAGCTAAATTCTCTCTATATTAAAAATGCACTTGAATTTATTCGTCAAAATAAAAACGTAAAAAGACGCGATGTCGGTATTCGCATGGACAATATTGCAAGTTCAGTGGCTGTAGAAAATCTGCAGATCGATCTTGATGAGCTTAGAGTTAATGGTATTAGAACTACAGATTCTTTGTTATTTATTAAAAAATATTATAATTATGCTGGCTCTGAGGACCTACTTTTTCCAGGTGATATTATTCTTGCTATTGACGATGTTGTAGTAAAGGATGATGTACTTCTTTTGGATAAGCTAATTAATGATGCCGAATCTAAATGTAGAATTCTTATTATGAGATGGGGAAAGCTTCTAACGATTGAGGTGCCAACGTTCGATGCAGAGTTATCCATTCCTGAATCCTATATTGTCTTTGCTGGAGCAACAATACACGAACTAACTCCATTTATTCGTGGATTTCACCGTATTGGGGAAGCGGAGGGGGTTCTTCTTTGTCAGGCGCAGTGGAGTTCTCCGATGACTAATATAGGTCAAGGTTCACGAACAACTGACGAAAGTCGCGTTGTAGTTATAAGAGCTATTAATGGTATAAAGACCCCAGACTTGAAAGCATTTATTAAAGCAATCAAAGATCTCAAACATGATCAAGATATTGCCCTCGATAATGAAGATGTTTGGCATGGATGGACTCCTGCACTTGACTGGATAAAATTAGACTTAGTTCATTATCCAACTCAATATTTTGGTATAAAAGCAGATGGTGATATCGAGATTGGAGAAGTAGCTTAACCAGCTTTCTTCTTTTTGTATGATTGATTCAGCTCAAGTGCCGCCTGCATTTTCTTAATAAAAGCTGTCTTGAGCTGAATTGGTTCCATTATTTCCATTTCGTCTGCATAGCTACAAAGCTGGCCTAGAAGCTCATGCTCACTGGTATAGATACATTCATACTCATCATATTCACTTGTTTGTTGAACAAGACGATTCGTAAAAAATGTGCGCTCACTCATAAGAGCTTTTGCATGGCCATAAAACCTTATGGTTGCAACGACTTCTTCTCCAGCAATTAAGCCAGAAGTTTGTTTGTAGCGTTCAGAAGGATTCCATCTGGACTGAGAAGGATAGACAAAACTTTCAACTGATTCCATCGTCTGAGTAATTCTACATATTTTAAAAGTTCGAAGATTTTCATCTTTAATCTTATCTTTAAAGGCAATTAAATAGAGATCATCTCGGTACTGACAAATAGAAACTGGAAAGATGTCATAAGTATTATTATTGTACTTAATAAAAACTTTATTTGATCCAACTACGGCTTTAATTATTGCTTTAAAGATCTTTGTTGACTCAGGACTTTTAGGAATTGCTTGAAGTTTAGATAGATAAAAGAACTTTCTATCGATATTTTTAGTGGTTGTTTCAAAATCAAAGTCACTATCTATATATTCAGTATCAAGCAGATGACCCAATTTTCTATGTGCTTCAAGCATGAAGTCACCTTCTTGAGTTGCCTCATAAAAGGACTTCCACGTCTGGTGATGAAGCTTATAGGTTGTGCTCTCATCAGTTTTTATTCTCTCAAGCAGTGGTGCTCGATCAGCGTTGCCTTCAGTTAGTTCACTTAGATAAAGATAAAATTGAGACTTTGAAGGATTTCCTAAGAGCTCGATAAGCTTATTTTCGCTAATAACCCAGCCTGACGTATTGGCCATCTCTAGTAAGAGATTTAGATAACGATCTGTTTTATTTTGCTTCATTGTTTTTGCCATAGAGGCTTTTCGGATACTGAAGTAAAAAACTCCAGTTTTTTAGGACTATTACTAGATATAATTCATAAGTAGCTGAAAAGAGGCTTGCGCCCCTTTCCGTACTTGGTGATATTTCCCCCCCTTGATAGGAAGGAGTCGATGGTTTCGAACCTAACATGTCCAATAATGATCGAGTTTGAAGAGTTGAGAATTATTGCTGTTTTCATCATTTCCTCCAGTAGTGAAGTTATGGCACAGCTGAGTCCTAAAAAATAAAACTATAGAGGTCTATATGTCAGAAAAGAAAATAATAATTGCGAAGTATGGAATTAATTACTGTGACAGTGACTTAGACTATTATCAGGAAACATCTCAAATGAAAACAAGACTTGAGGCGATGCAAGCAAAGCTTAATGGTGCAAATTTTGATCAAACTTATATCATGTTTAGAAACGCGGTATCGTCAGTAAATACTTACTCAGTAATTGAAACGAGTATTGAAAAAGAATCTAACACAATAGCAGTAACATTTTATTTTAATAACTATCCAGATTGGGATCATAACATATTCCAATTTGCGAAATATTTTAAAAAAGCCCATGCGGTATATCCAAATATTTTACTAGGCAACGAGAGGACTATTGAGACAATAGACCTTTTTATGTCAAAGAAATTAATGAAAGAAGGAAGGGAATCGGAAATTAAAAATATATCAAGATTTTCTACGAGTGAGTTTGATTTAGAAGTTTGCATAGACTTTGATCTCGAAGATCATCGTTTCACTTTAGTATTTGACTCACAGGCGGAGTTTATAACAAAACCAGAAAATGAAAACTTGGATGAAATGTCCTAAAACTTAGGACAAAAGATGATTAAGATTAGACATGCAAAGAAAGATCATCTTCGTAGGTTTAATATATAATATTTTATTAGCTGTTATAGGAAAAAGCTTTAAACCACGCTTTGATTCAAGAAGCACAATTGTAATCCTCGACTCGGGAATCGATTTAAGCAGAATCGACAAACGTTATCTTTGTAACACGGGTATGCTCGATTTTACGAGGAAAGGCTTCAAAAGCAAAATAGAGCATGGTAACTTAACTTTTTTAGCTATCCAAAAGATTATAGATCATAAGAAAACGTGTATTTATCCAGTCAAGACAATTGCCAGAAATCCTAACCTAAGTGCAGAAAATTATCTAAAGGCTTTGATTTTTCTTGTTGATTGGCAATTTGAAAAAATAGTTCTTCCATTTGAAGATATTAGCTACTGGCATAAAGAAGTTGATCTGCTTGATCAAATTTCAGGATATAGTAAAATCTACGCGAGTGCTGGTAATGGACAAGAAATTTTATCACCACAAAGCTGTAATATATATCCCGCCTGCCTGAGTCTAAAGATTAATAATGATAATTTTATCGTTGTAGGTAGTCGATATCAGAGATTTAACAAAGGTGAAGTCGTGACCAGATTAGAGGACGATGAATTTAATGGTATAATGGGTACCTCATTTAGTGCAGCAATTGCTGCAGCAAAGGATGAAAGATGAAAAAATGTCCTGATCATTTCAAAGGCGAAGTTGAAGACTTTATACAAAGTTATAAAGAAAATTTTCTATCAAATACTCAAGTTGGTCTTGCTCATCAGCAAATTAAAAATCATTTGCTTAATAAGCAATTACTAGTAACGAGAAACTTTTCAAACTACCAAGCAGCAGCAAGACTAAATAGTTCCAGCGACGATCTTATAAAATTTGTGGTTGGAGATAATGAACCCATTGTATGGTTTTGGCGTCATCTTTATAACAATATAGACTTTAACCTTTCAGATTCAGTTTTAAGCCAGATCATACCAATAAGTATGGCGCCACAAGAAGGTGAGGCAAAAAATGATTGGCTTAAATGGGGTAGTGGTGACGAGCTCAAAACGGACCGGAAATGGCGTGGAGTTAATGGAGGAAAATGGAAACTATGTCATATCTTTCAAGCAGCTCCTGAACATCTCGGGGATGATGAAAAGTCTATTCAGGCGCGTTTTGTTAGAAACTTTCACCCTTTAAATCATTTTTGGTTTGCTTCTGAATATAAATGGAAACAAGGACACTTTGAGATGAATCCGACGAGACTCGGAGAGCAATCCGAAGTTTGCTTAACCTATTGGAAGCATTATAAAAATATTTATAGAGACTATATAGAGTGGTTTATTGAGCATGCACTGGTAATTGAAAGTGAGATTCTCTCTGCTGGTTCTCTTAATCCATTTATTGAATTTAGTTGGATCAATAGTGAGTCTAAAGCCGTTCTTCCAAAAAGAACGTTTTCAACTACGACAACTTCAGCTTTAAAAAGTTTAGACATTCTCGAAGTCAAAGAGTCTAAAAATGGAACATTCAACTTAAGCGGCTTTGGTGTTAAGTACTCAGGTGAAAACGGTGATGGTCAGTTTTCCATTAGAGTTCTTGATAGGCAGGGAAACCTTTTGGCCGAGTCTGAAGTTACTAGTGCTTCAAGACTCAATATAGGTAGCTCAGGCCGTGACTATCTAGCTAATCGCTATAGCCAATCAAACCTCATGCTTCGAAGCACGAGCGGAAAACTAGAGGTTAATAGTTCAGTTGCAAAAAAATTAGTTTGGGAGTTCTTCTAGCAAGTGACTAAATCTTTAAGTGAGATGGAAGTGGAAATCTTTTAACCCAATCTTCAAGCTTATCAATTTTAATGGATAGAGATTTTTGAACCTTTTTGTTATCTTTAGCATCAGATTTTTTAAGGCCTGGAGTTCTTAGCTTTCCTTGGTCATCTAAAAACTGAAGATATTCTTTAGGAATCCACATAGCATAGGGTTTTGGTCCAAAATCAAGATCTCTTAAATCAACCACAAAAAGAAAGTAGTGATTAACCTTCTGTTCCCAAAGTCTCAATCCAGTCAAAGAGACAGAGGAACCTAAAAGGGGAGTGATAAAAGATGTTTTAACTTCTACGCCCTCACCGTTGGCTAACCATGCATCACCCTCTTCGCTCATAACTGACTTTCTAAGTTTATTAAGCGCGATAAATCGTTTTTCTATCTTAATTCCACACGACTTTATGTTCATGGTGCTAGCAATTTTTAGAAAGCGACTAAGCTCAAAGTCATTCATTTCCAAGTGCTGAAACTTTCTTTGCATTGACCAGTGAGATTTAAAATACTCATCAATATTGCCAAGCTCATCATTACTCTGAATAACTTCTTTTTTTATTGGAGCAAACTCCATTTCTTTAAGTCTATCGCTTAAAGCTTCTGAACACTCCTCATCACTTATATGCTGTAGACTTTCATATATCTCTATAGTCTGCTTTGACGGATTAGTCGTCGTATTTTTTGAATCGTCAGTAAGAGAATTAAAGTGCTGAATTCTTACCTCTAGGCTACTGGGATTCATCTCTTTATAGTGATTTGAAATGAAGTCTTTTATCTCTTTTGAGGCATTACAACGAAAGCAATAATAAGCGAGAGTGTTTGTATCTACATCCCACTTGAAATTCGGTCCATGTGTAGTTCTTGGTGCTCTATCACCCATAGCAAACTCCTGTGTGAGTTATTATAGCTGAGCTAGTCTCAAAAAATAGGAGTATCGTGTCATGGAAATATTGTTTACTTCGACATCAATCCGCTAAAAAACGAGTGCGCGTTTCTACCTAAGCTCGTCGACAAATACCCACCCTCTTGCACGATCAATGTCGGTCGATTGAGCTTGGCAATCTCTTTGGCATTTCGTTCAAAATCTTCAGGCGCAAGAGGCCATGTCCCCGTGGGATCGTTCTTCGCTGTATCAAAACCTAAGGCAATGATGACAAACTTAGGATCAAATTCTTTAATTGTTTCAAGCGCCTTTTTTAAAGTCGCGAAATAATGATTTGCAGATGATTTTTCTGCCAATGGAATATTTATGTTAAAGCCAACTCCATCACCTTCGCCAGTCTCATCTTTAAATCCACTAAAGTAGGGATAAGCAAAACTTGGATCGCCGTGAATAGATATCGTCAAAACATCATTTCGTTTATAAAAAATATCCTGAGTTCCATTGCCATGATGATAATCAATATCAAAGACAACAACTTTTCCATGCTTTGATAAATAATTAGCGGCAACGGCACCATTGTTAAAATAACAAAAGCCACCAAAAGCACGATGTTCAGCGTGATGACCTGGAGGCCTGACTAAAGAATAGGCAAGTCGTTGACCACTTAGTAAGGATTCAGCGGCGCTTAGTGTACAGTCCACAGCCGCGCGAGCAGCTAGATAGGCATTCTTATTGAGTGGAGTAAAAGTATCGAGGCAGTAATAACCTGCACGAATCGCCATATCTTTTGGAGGTCGAGTTTGATTTCTTATGGGAAAAACATAAGGGTAAATTGAATCTTTCTCAGAAAGGTTGGCACAAACATTTTTTAAATAATCAACGAATTCTACATCGTGAACTTCTTTAATGAGTTTATCCGGGAAATTTTTAATTTCTCGAGTGTCAAAAAAACAGAGTTTACTAATACCTTTTAAAATAGATTTTACTCGCACTGGAGATTCAACATATCCCTTTGATCTAATATGGTGGATATCGTGCTTTTCATTAACAAAAAGAGCTATCTGTTGATCTTTTAAAATAATACTTTGATCAACGCTTGGCTTAGTTGTTTTATAAATAGGGGCTCTAAGTCTTACAGGATCGTCTTTAATAGATTGAACAACCATTTCAACATATTCAGGGGAACAAGTTTGCTCATATTTCCTATTGAGGATGGCTTTTACAATTTTTCTAGCATCTTTTTTCGAAAGAGCATCTTTATTACCAAGACCATCAAAAACTAAATAAGGAGGACAGTCATCTTCCGGTTTCACAGGTGTTTCATATTTGGTATTGATAATTGGATAGACTTCAAACTGTTCATAAAAGCGCAGTCTCGCTTTATTTTCTTTTAAAAACTTCTCTTCTTTACATAACTCTGGCACATCAGGGAGACATTCCATGAAAATACCAACAGAGTTCAATAGTTGTGCTTCTTCTTGAACTCGCAAGTAAAGTGCCGAACCTACGCCACCTCTAGTGACTTCAGGAGCAATAGAAATAAAGTCAAGATAACTAAAATTAAGATCAGGCGCATGCTGTAAGATGGCAAAGCCTTTAATCTTATGTCGTTCCGTTTCAGCAACTAGAATTGTTGTGCGAAGTTGGTACTTAAGTGGGTCGATGAGTTTTATTGGAAGATCATCAATATCTTCTTGCGCCATCAGCGGGAATTGTTTTTTCAAGATGACTTGAATATCTTTAATGGCTGCTTGATCAATGGGAAGATGATAATCGTGGATACGTCTAATACTAAACATAATATTATTCTACTTTCATAATATAGGTAATGAGATCATCCCCATCATGATAAAAATCTTTAATACGAGCCGCTTCAATAAAGTTTAAGCGATCATAAAAGGCTTGGGTGCTGGCGTATAGCTCTTTTGAAGACGTCTCAACACGAATGAGTTTAGCTTTGGCTTTAATCATTGTTTGTTTCAAATGATCAATGAGTTTTACAGCGAGTCCTTTTCCTCTCATCTGTGGATGAGTACCAATCCAGTACAAATCAAACGTATTTTTTGTCATAGGTGTTGGCCCAAAGCATATGAAAGAGACAAGAGCACCTTGCTCATTCTCGTGTCCAAAAAAATGATAATCTTTTTGATCAGCTTGATGCAGATAAACGCCAAGGAGTTCATTGACGACATCAATTTCTTCTTGAGTAAAGAGTTCGATATCATGCAAGAGGGTTTGCATTAACGATTCATCAGAACTTATAAGTGCTCTTAGATTCATTTATTCCATCGCTTTTAAAACAATACTTTTTACAAGTTGCTCATAACTTAAGCCTACAAATAGGTTGGCCAAAGTCATTCCAGCCCCTGGGTCTAGATCACAATTAGGATTAACGTCGATAATATAAGGTCTATTTTGACTATCAACTTTAAAGTCAACTCGTCCATAACTGGTCATGTCTAAAACTTCAGCAGCCATAGCGACACTATGATTTAATCTTAGTTTTAATTCTTCACTTAAAATAACCGGTTTAGAAGTAGAGCGTTTAAAGTGATCTGATTCTGGCGACCACTTAGAGGCATAGCAAAGAATATTATGTTTTGCCGTAATTGTTGGATCAAAGATAATTTCACTGGTACACCAATGAAGATTTTCTTTTTGACCAATGAAGGCAAAGTTAATTTCACGTCCTTCAATAAATTCTTGAACAATTAATCGGCGAGTTGATTCTTTAAAAAGTGACACTACTTTAGTTCGTAGCTCGTCGTTATTTTCAACCACACTGGACTCGTCAATCCCGGTTGATCCATCTTCATTATTAGGCTTAATAATATACTTATTATGTTCAAGCACGACTGAGTCTAAGTCATTAATTGACTCAAGTATAAAAGAATGGGGAACAGCAATATCAGCTTCGGCCAATCGCTGATTACATAAAAACTTATCAAGGGCAAAGCTTAGGGCCTTGGAGCTATTTCCAGTAAAAGGAATTTTTAAGCTTTCTAGTTTTTCGACAACAGCGATTTCGTTAGCGGCATCACCATCAAGGGACTCGCATAAATTAAAGATAAGACTTGGGCTATGCAAAATTGCGGCATCTTCAATTTCTTTAGCTGACTGAATTGGAGCTATCGTAATATCGTAGTTTTCATCAATCTTTTTTAAAGCAGTCGCCACATGAAGAGCAACCGTTTCAATGCTTTTTCTGGATTGGTAGCACACGACGGAGTTATCCGAAAGATCAGTGGTCTGAGTATCATCATTAAAAATGATCAAAATTTTCATGGAAACAAAGTCCCTCAAACCGGCATGTATCCATGAATTTACCCTTTTGGCCAAAACAAGCAAGTTAAATTTTGAGGCTTAGAGTTTCTTTGGTAAAATATTTCAATGTCAAAAGAAATGCGAATGACCCCAGATGGTCGCTTTATTTATCCCTGGCCAATTATAAAAGGGGAGAAGTTCCTTATTTCCTCACCGGGTGTTCGGGCAGCTCAGTATTTGCTCCTTCTTTATAGTAAAGGTTACTTAAATGTGCCCCCAAGTTTTGAAAGTCGACTCCATTCTGATGAGGTGACTTTAATTTACGATATCCCGTCTAAGGGTCCCTTGATCGCTTTCTTGCCTAGGCGGCAAGTTGACCTTGCCTCCGCTACGGCTATTGAAAAAGTCTTATCTAAAGCTTTGTGGGCGTTTGTAGAAACTCAAGAAGCGAAGCAAGAAAATGCTCTGGCGTTAACCCGTCGTTTTGAAGCCCAACTTTCTTGTTCGAGTTGCCAAGGCTTAGGTATTACCGATCAATCTATTTCAGATTTTGTAACTCAGGTTTTATCTATTTAGTGGAAGTCGCTATTTTCTGTGGATACGGCTTGCTATTACCCATAGCACCTTAGCAACTTGTATTTAATATCTATTGGATATCGTTTCTAGAGCCTTGATATTTGGTCGATAGCTTCACGTTTCCATCAGGTAATTGCATAACTGTCACATACCACTTGAAATAGATTGGACGGTGACCTTTTCCGTGAACTCCAAAGTAGAAATCCATCTGCTGCAAATGATGCTTTTTAAAGAGTTTAGCTTTTTGAAAACGCATCACGATCTCGCCTGATCTTTGGCCTTCAGTATAAGTGAAATCTGCATCAAAAGGTTCACGCCAAAAGAATCGCTCTGGAATAAAGGTCGTCTCATAATCATAAATAAGTGGTTGAGGTGCAAAGCGTCCGTTAAAGCAAACCCCAACTCTTGAAGTGAGGTGGACAACAAATTCTTCAGTGCTATTTTCAACTAAAAAAGCTCGCATCTGATGAACATTTTGATAATCATTTTCACTACAGTTTGCTGGCATAGAGGGTGAGTAGTTACCACCCACTTGAGCAAAAAGAGGAAATCCAACGAGTAATGTGAATAATATTGTTAAAGTTTTCATAGTGCTACATTACACGAATAAAAAAAAATGAAAGGGGAAGTGTGATTTTTACATGGTGTGGAGTGACTAGAATCTTGGGCACCAATTAACTGGACTCGCTTTTTTAAAAGCCTATCATTTCGAGAGTTTATCTAAAGAAATTATAATTGATTAAGCAAAAACTCTTCAGTCAATTAAGATGAATTTAACCCAATACTCTTTGATATTTGACGGAGAAGCTGGAAGCTTAAAAACCTCTGTCTACTGTTTAAAAAACCTCTCGAATGGGAGGTTTTTTATATAAGTCTACAAACTTGTTCCCATCCTGTATAAATAATCAAATAAATATTATGAATTTTAGATTGAAGTTTAAAGGATTAATAATGTCAGATGAATCAAAAAGCTGCCCCAAATGTAAATCACCCTACGGTTATAAA
>CAYGQW010000010.1:5271-27430 GCA_964352175.1 uncultured Halobacteriovorax sp. | reverse complement strand
ATAGTAGAGCCATCTAAAGCCTCAACAGTCTTTGCTCCGGCAGATGACACCTCACTTAAAAAGTTTCGAAGAAATTCATCTTTAGAAGCCGAAGAAAGTGATTCAACTGTGGATTTGAAATGTTTTCCATTGGGGCCAGCAACTCTTGTCAGTCTTGAAGTCGAACCTTCTTTTTCTGCACCAAAAGTAATCAAGCCTTGATTTGTGGTTGTTTCAGTTCCTAAAACTCTAAGCTGTGTAGGCCCGTCATCATCAAATGCATCGTACCTGAGTTTTTGATACAAACTATAAGCATCATCACCATTTGCAGGCGTTCTGAAAGAGTAACTAGAGTCTTCATAGGAAAATAAAATCCCAGCGACGATAACGAACACTGGACCCAGATACAGTCGACTATACTTACTAATATTCACCGATGACTCCTTAAATAGAACCTGAGCTTTTTTATCGGCAATCGAATGTAAAAGCTTAGTTCTAATTTGGCTCTTAACATAAAAACAAATAGTTAGGTTTTTAAAATCCTTAAAATTTCAAGAGATTAGGTTTATATGTCGATAGATTCATATGGAGTAAAAATGAACACTATTAAATTGTTACTTTTATCATTGATTCTGTATTCATGTGCCAATGTCTATACATCTAGATCTCCTGCTCAATTAGATTTATCTTGTAAAGATCTTGTAGGAAAAATCTTTGAAATTAGAACAAGTCGAATTCTAAGCAATGCTGGACTAGATAATACTAATCGAATTGCAAAAGCAGAGGAACTCCTAGAGACAACATTTAGCAATGATCAAAGACAAGCATTAATCCAGGCCCATGAAATCGGAAATGGAGAACTTGGGCTTGATGGTATTAATGAAGCAGGCATCACTCGCTCAGGAAGTTCCAATTTTACTCAGAGACAACTAGATAGAAAAACTCGCCTTCTCAAGAAGGCAAGTTTTAGCTCGACTGAAATAAGAAAACTATTTGATAACGGTCTAGCTGGGAAAAGTCGTTATGATGGGATCACAGCTGAACAAAGACTAGTTCTTAAGCAACAAGAAGCGATCTTTAAGCAAGAAGTTATACCTAATATCCCGCAGTATGCTGTCAAAAAAATACCAGAAAATAACAAACTTAAATATCATTCATTTTATTCTGGTATTAGAGATTTCTTAGATGAACCAAAGAAAGTTTTCGAACGTGTGAAAGATTTAGAGATCGAAGCTTTAAGAAGAAAAAACAAACGTCCTAATGATAAAATGCAAGATATCGTTGAAGAAATTCTTTCAGAAAAAGAAAAAAAACATGGGTTCAAGCCTACCATTGATCTAGAAAATAAGGCTTATAATGCTCAGGATTGGTGGGCGATGCTGCGAGATGGCGCACTTTTTAATGATACGTCATTTCGAAGTGATGCTGGCGTTCGCTCAGGTCACGGTGAACTGACTCACAGAATCCAGTGGTATGCAGTGATGCGTGAAATTGAAGTAAACCCAAAGAGATTCAGAGACGGTAACAATCCTCTTCCTGAGACTGTAGAGGTCTATAAGTTCATGGGAAGTCTAGATGTAAACCCCAGTTATCAAATAGAGAGTAGAGACCTATGGTTTACGTTATTTGACGCTTTTAGTGGAACGTTTCATCAACCAGAGTATTTCCATCCCGCACATAAGTATTGGGAGGCAATCTCATGGCAATGAGATCTCTATTAAAAACAAACTTGCTCATTATATTTTTATTAATAGTTTCTTCATTAACAGCTATTAAAGCTGAAGACACTTGTTTATCTTTAATAAACACTCTGGTTAAAAAAGATAAAGAAATTAAATTAGTCGATTTTCCTCAAATCAAAAAAACCAAAATTACTGATGAGAACAAACCCAAAGTTGAAGCCTTGCTTAAAGAAATAGGAGTTCCCAAATTAGAGGGCGACAGTTATTTTGACTCTTTAAATTTAGCATATCACCATATAAGAAGAACCGTAGATAATGCTCTAACTGCTGGCAATGAATTATCAAAATTTGCAGAAAAACTAAGAATAATTTATAGGCATCTTCCTGATCCACAGCAAAGACTTATGGATGCAACTTCCGCAAGAGCTGTTGGAAAACTCGAATCCTTTACTCCATCAGAGTTTTTGAAGACAGATAATTTTGCCCTTCACACTTATAGCGATAAGCTCAATATGAGTTTTTCTGATTATAAAAAATATGTAAAAAGCTACTTAGATCAGACAAAAGCATATGAAGACGCAAAAGATGGTCCATTACTTTCTTTTGAAGAATATAGAGATATTGTTGCCCACAACTTATGGCCAATTTATTTAAAGCCACATGATATGCGACACGCCCATTGGGCCATTTCACACCCACTCGGTCTAGCATCAATTTTTTCAACTTACAGATCGAAGAATAATTTTAGATATGTCATCATGTCTGCCATGTATGAAGGCGTAGACAGAGTTCAATATACACAAGAAACATTACTGGCCAAATATATGAGAATGGAGATGGGTTTTGATATGGAACAGGCGGTTTTGTATTTAGGCTCAGCTTCAAATGAAACTCTGGAAAAAATAGCTAGAGAAAGTGGAACTCTTGATACTTTCCTAGCTCAAGCTAAAGAATATAAAGATTGGGTACCAAAAGCTTCTAATCTTTACCCAGCTAACGCTAAAGGTAATATAAGTTTTGAAGCTGACATTGATCGTATGGTAAAAATGTTTTTAAAATACGCAGAGGATCCAGAAATGGAAAAAGTCTTAAAGTATCAAATCGACCCCCACGGTCTTCCAGACAACTTTCTAGCTGATGAATTGATTCATAAGCATGGTGGCGAATCATATAAAGATCCAATTCAAAATTAAGCCTAATAATGAATGGCGACACGTCATAGAACGTAGTCGCCAACCTTTTAACTACTCTTCGCTTTTTCCAGAACGAGCTTTAGCCCATCGAATTTTAAAGTTTTGTTCTTGCTCCCTATTTATTCGCTCCAACTGTTCTTTAGTTGGTTCTCTGTCAGCATCTTTAACAATTTCATAAATACGCTTTAAATTATCAACCGTATCTTGTACTAAAATGACGCCCGAGTACTTCATATCAATTACTCTTCCATAGCGAGATATAAAAGGTCTGATTGACCTAGAAAGCTCGCTTAATGCTTGAGGATTGGTCATGCGATAGCGCATCATTTTATAGTCATTAGCGATACCAAAGTCTGGCCGATGCTCAAGGTCTGCTTCAAGCATTGGTAAAGCATGATAGCGTATATCTCTAGCGTTAATAATTTTCCATATATCTTCAGTAATTGGTACTCGAGAATAACCATTCGAATCGAGTAAATGAGAAATCATTATTTCGACATTTTCTTTATTTAATGATGGAAATGGTTCTTTAAGCTTTCCCTTAATATTTTCGTTCACTAGGTATTGCTTGCCCGTAATTATACTCGCTTCATTTATACAATCAGATAGGGTTTCACAAGAAAATGCTGTTGCAGAAAATAGTAAAAAAGTACCAGTCAAAAATAATTTCAAATTAACCTCCAATTACGTTAATTGAATTATTTAAGCATAGACCTTAAATTTTAGTTGAAAAGATTATGCAAACTTTTAGTGAGCTCTGTTACTTTTTAAGTAAATCTCTAATTTCTTCAAGAAAAACCTCTGACTTTGTTGGAGCTGGTGGCTCAAGTGGTTTTGACTCTTCTTTCTTTTCAACTGCTCTAATCGCTTTGACTAGTAAAAAAACTGAGACTGAAACAAGTAAAAAATTAATAACAGAATGCAAGAACAGTCCGAGATTTATTGCGACAGCCTTATCTCCCTCTCCTGCCAAGATAATCTTTAGGTAGGATAGATTCACACCACCAGTTAACAAGCCTAGAATTGGAGACAAAATATGATCAACTAAGCCTTTTACAATTGAGGTAAAAGCCGCACCAATAATCATCCCAATCGCCAAGTCGAGGACGTTTCCTTTCATTGCAAATTGCTTGAATTCTTTAAACATTGTTATATTCTCTTCGTTTACGTTTAGATTTAGTCAACTTATGTCAATTTTCACACATGCTACTTTAAATTAAAATCAAAATCATTCATGATTCATAACCTTAGGAGTCTTGATGAATAAAACAATCATATTAATATTTTTTGCCTTTTGTGCCATTGTCCCTGCTATTGCTCAAAATCGACAAACCAAAGTTACTTTAAATGGAACAATCCCAAGCTCCATCCAATTACCGATTATCAGAATGGAATGGGACACTCTAGATGTTATCCTTTTATATAGTCCTGATGGCCGCGCCCAAGAACTCATTTGTAGTTTCAATCCTTGGTATGGAGAAAATCGAAGTCGTCTTGAATATAAAAATCAATACAAAATCCGTGTTGCGCAATTTTCTCTCGATGACCATGCTTGCTTAAAATTATTTAATTTTGCAAAGATTGCCTTTGAAGGGGTCAACTCTGACAATCCTATTGTTTTAAGTGTCGATACCGAGCAAAACTTTATAACCGACATACAATTACCGGGATTAGATTTTTATGAAAAAGACTCGTCTCTTTTCCCTCCAGCTAAAACAATGCCTGCCAACTTGCAATAACCATCTGATATTCATGACACAGAAGCCATGAATTATAAGGGCTAGACACAGCATCTTTATCTGAGATAATTAGCTCGATAAGGAAACTTAATGAATTCATTTTATCTTAAAAAAGCTATTACTATTCTTGATGCAGGCGGGGTTGTAGGAATTCCGACTGAAACCGTTTATGGTTTAGCCGCACGAATCAACCTTTCGCTGGGCATAGATAAAATTTTTACAACCAAAGAGCGTCCTAGTTTCGATCCACTTATTGTCCATGTTGCAAACTTAGATCAAGCTCTGAATTGTTGTAGCTATTGGCCTTTACATGCAGAAGCTTTAGCAAAAGCATTTTGGCCAGGGCCCTTAACATTAGTTCTGCCTAAATCAGGGATCATCTCTTCAAAGATTACTTCTGGTCTTGAAAGTGTTGGTATTAGATGTCCCAACCACCCTTTAACTCTAAAGTTAATTGAATATTGTGGACCTCTTGCTGCTCCAAGTGCCAATCGTTTTGGAAAAACAAGTCCCACCCTAAAAAGTCATGTCGATTCTGAGTTTAACGGTGAAGTTTATACTCTTGATGGCGGACCTTGCCAGATTGGTATTGAATCTACTGTGGCAGGCATCTTTCAAGACCATATTGAGATCTATCGTCCAGGAGCAATTACAGCTTCGATGATACGAAATGTAGCTGATGTCGATGTCATCATTAAGGAAAGTCCCGTTTCGCCTGGAAACTTAAAACATCACTATATGCCAGATATTCCGATGTATTTAAGTTTCTTAGATCATCCAGAAGAGCTTAAAGAGATAAAGTACATGACTCTAACTCTTGATCAAGATCCGGCCTTGGCAGCTAGAGAGTTGTACCAAAAGATGCGCGACGCTGCTTCTTCGAAGGGTGTTGAAGCTCTTCTATTGAAACGTCAGTCTAATCAATCTGGGGAACTATGGGATGGGGTTTGGAATAGAGTCTACAAGGCGATAACAAAAGAACTCGTTTAATCTCTGCTAATCCATTTTTCCCAAAATGGCTTTAAATCTAATTCAATATCAAGACGATGAAGTAAGCTATAGATTCCACCTAATTTTCGATGAAGAAATAATAAATGTCTTGGTGGCGGGGAGAATTTGGTATCTCGAATAAAGTCCCAAGAAACATTTTTAGTTAACTCTAAATATTCATCGTTTCTAAACTTGAATTTTCCGTCATCTATAAATGGTTTTACTGAAATCTCAACCATTCTAAGATAAGACTCTTTAGCCTTTTCATCCTCTCGAGAATCAATAAGATCAAAATCAATTGATAATTCGAGAACTTTATTTCTGTCTCCCGCTTTAAGAGCTATTAAAAGAGAACGGTACTTTTCAACAAATCCTATTCCAAATTCCATACTTGCTCCAAAATCAAGCAAGCATATCTTGGAGTCTTCTAAGATTAGAAAGTTAGCGAAATTTGGGTCTGTTTGAACAATATTCCAACTAAAAAGTTCACAACAAAAAAGTTCAATTGCCATGCTCGCAACTCTCTCTCTTTGCTGAACAGTAGGATTGGTTAAAATCCAATCGGATAGTGTCTTGCCTGGCATATATTCCATGGCAATTACTCTTTTGGTGCAAAACTGGTCATAAAGTTTTGGCACTACCCATAATTCAGAGCTTTCAGTTAGAGAGATAAATTTTTTATGCATTATCGCTTCTCGTTCATAATCAATCTCGCGATTGAACATGTCTGATAATTCTTCAAAAACGCCATCTAAATTTATTTTTTTACCAGAAAAAGAAGTAATTAATGGGGTAATTTTTTTTATAATAAGCAAATCACCTTCTAGAGAATTCTCAATTCCGGGATATTGCATTTTTAGGACGATATTATTACCACTTTTTGTTTTTGCTCTATACACCTGTCCCAAGCTAGCACTAGCCAATGGGTTCCAGTCAATTTCTAATTCATCAACTTTGTCACCAAGTTCGTTACTTAGAGTAGTTCTCATAAGAGACTCTTTCACAGGTGTCGCTTGATTTTGTAATTTTTCAAAAATTTGTCGAATTTCATCCGGAAGAATCCCAGTTGTATCAAGACTTAAGAGTTGGCCGAGCTTGAGTGGAAACCCCTTTAATTGGTCCAAACTAGCAACTAAGTCAGTCGCTCTCTTTATGATAGCGTCATTTACCTTAGCTGTTTGCTCTGATTTGTATTTCTGTGCAAACTCTCCTAAAGCATAGCGTCCTGCAGCACCAATCAACTTGGCTGAACGTAAAAATTTATTCTTTGGAGGGCTTTTATTCATTAAATTATCATTTCACGATGGAAAACAGGAGTCACCTATCGTCTAGTTCATGTTAATATTATGGACTTATTATGAAGAAAACTAAATTAGCTATCATAGTAGCGACTAACCCATCAATTTGGCAGAGCTGTCGCATTATTACCCCTAATATTGATGCTTGCTATCGTAAGATTGCTGAGCAATCCGGGGGTTCCGTAGAGATTGAATACTTCAACTATTATAACGACCAAACTGAACTTGAACTTATGGAGCAAGTCCAAAAAACTTCTGACTGGGAGCCCGATACTTTAGTGTTTATGGATCATCAGCCACATCCACTTCGATTTTTAAAATATTACAAAAAGTTAAGAACCAAAAAGTGTCATTTTATTTTTCATGTCTATGGCGATTTTACTCTTTTCACGATTGACTGGACTGCTACCGGGGAACTGATTAAAAAGGATCAATGTCAATTTATTGCAGCATCTCACAAACAGGTAGAATTAATCTCTAGCTTTATGAACAATCCTAAAAACGTTCAATACTGCCCTTTCCCTGTTGATACAAATAGGTTTTTCTTTGACCAAGAAAAAAGAGAAGTCGCTAGAAAAAATCTAGGAATAAAAAATAATGATTTTGTCTTTCTCTACACTGGTAGATTATCTCCACAAAAAAAGACCCTACAACTACTAGATTGCTTTGAAAAAGCATTTAAGAATCATAGTAATCCGCCGTTATTTTTATTTGCTGGAGCCTATGACCAATTAGGAACTCCTTTTATAGGTAATTACTTAGCGAAAAATCAGTATCAATCTATAGTTCAACTTCAAATTGATAACTTGCCTGATCAGCTTAAAGATCGAGTTCACTATGTTGGAAATCTAGACCCTGATGAGTTAACACAGTATTATCTCGCTGGAGATATGTTCATCAGTCTCAGTCTACATAATGATGAAGATTATGGAATGTCGCCAATTGAATCACTTTTAAGTGGTACGAAAACAATCCTTACCGATTGGGCTGGATATAGCTCTTTTGCCCTCAAACAGAAATACTGCAAACTAATTCCTGTTCAGATGAAAAATCATCAACTGCGCTTTAATCAAGAAAGTTTTATTGAAGAACTCCAACATGCTTATAAAGTAGGTAAGTCTAACCCCAAAGAGCGAGCACTTATTCATAAGGTCTATGCTAAAAATTTTTCAATTAGTTCAAATGTAAAAACAATTGAAAAAATATTATTTAAAGGTAACAAGAAATTCTTAGGTTTTAATAGAAAGCTTCAAACAATGGCCGCTCTATTTAAGAGTAATGGATATAGTCCATTCTCACACCCAAGGCTGCCTCTCTCTTATAATAGTTATTACGAGGATATCTATGCCCCTTACTATAGAAAATCTCAAACAAGAAGTTAACTCAATACCCAAGAGCAAGCTTGTCGAGCAACTTTACCTTACGGGATTTAAAAAAACTGACTGCAATTATAGCAATCTACACTTAACTTGGGCCACCGATCCATTATCTAAGGACTATTTCAGTCCTCTAAATCCATGCTTTACTTACGAACCTAAAACCAAAGAGTTATTAAATGCTCACCCTTGTTGGTTTGTTAGAGACGGAGCTCTCCCCTTACTCGATGCTCTAAATACGACCCTATTTCATGACTTGGAATGCACTTTAATTTTTAATAAAGAACTTCAGTTTTTACTTCCAATGGAATATCAAATTAATTCACTCTATTTTGATTTAGTTTCTAGAAATCTATTTAACAATAAAACCAAAAAAGTTTTTCTTTATACTCTTGTCAACGGAGCTTATTGTTCTGCTGAATATTTTGAAGAGTCTTTAATGAAGGCGAGGGAATCTAGACCAGACCTTAAAGACGAAGATTTTGTTATCCTCATGTTGATGCGTGAAAATCAGTTCTATCAACGATCCAACGATGAACTTCATCCTTGTTTTGAATTTCCTCGCATACTAAAAAAGGTTATCCCTAAGGCTACGATTATTTCTGAAAATCAATTTAATCGTATTAATAATTTTGACTCTTGGTCTTTCCATGAAATACAAGAAAACTGTTTGGTTATCGGAGACAGTTTCTTAAACCACCATCTTCTGGCTTTAAAGGCTCAGCCATTATTTGATGAAAACCCCATACAAACATCAACTCTCATTGATCTTTCTCCAAATCATTCGGTAAGAATTCTTGAACCGATTCTACCATCTCATAGAAGTATTGCTCCTTATGCAAAACCGATCCTCGACAATCTTAAGTTAAACGAAAAAAAGATTATTACATATTGGGCTCCTCCCTATGCAGAAAAAATAACTTTTGGATGTTTTTATGAATGGCTCAGAAAAGAGATGAAATGACTACGGCTAAAGAACTTGAAATTCAGTTTAAAAAGATCAGAGAGCAATTAAACTCTAAAGGCTTGCTACCCATCAAGATTATTTCAGGTAGCATGGAACCTGTTATTAAAGTAAATGACAAAGTTGTCATCAAAAAAATCGATCAACCATTAAAGCGTTTTGATATAATTGTATACAAAAGTGAAAGAGAGCTCGTTTGCCACTTAGTAAAACATATCAATCAATTTATGACTGAGGGTGAAAACAATTTGATACAAACTAGAGGTCTTAATTCCCACCATGATGATATCCCTGTTCATCTTGACGATGTTTTAGGATTAGTAGTCTCGCATAAAATTAACGTTTGGCGTAAATTGCTTCTCTTATGGGCTATTCGCTAAGCTCATGCTATAAAATCAGATATTTTTATATCTTGGAGTTGGCCCATGGCCGAAAAATTTTACATCACTACTGCTATTGACTACCCCAACGGTACACCGCATATGGGTCATGCCTATGAAAAAGTCGTAACTGATTGTTATGCTCGTTGGTATCGATCTTTAGGCAGAAACACTCACTTTCTAACTGGTACTGATGAAAATGGTCAAAAATTAGTCGAGTCTGCTGCAAAAGCTGGTTTAAAAACAAAAGAGTATGTAGACGCACAAGTAGAAGTTTTTAAAAATCTATGTACCGCCTTAAATCTTTCTCATGATGACTTCATAAGAACAACAGAAGAGCGACACGCTAAGGTAGCCGGTGAGTTCTGGAAAAAACTTGAAGAAAAAGGCGATATTTACTTTGGTTCTTACTCTGGTCAGTATTGCTTAGCGTGTGAAAGTTTTTACACTGAACTTCAATCTCCCGATGGAATATGCCCAGACCACAAAACTAAGTTAGCGCTTAAAGAAGAAGAGGGTTATTTCTTTAAAATGTCGAAATATGAGGATTTCATTCTAAGTTTTCTTAGATCGAATCAACAGTTTGTTGTTCCAAAGAATTCATATAATGAAGTTTTAAGACGACTTGAGGCAGAACCCCTTAGAGATCTAGCAATCTCTAGGCCTAATAAAGACGCTTGGGGTGTTACTGTTCCTGGTAATGATAAGTTTATCATGTACACATGGTTTGATGCCTTAATTAACTATTATTCTGCACTTACTTTAGAACAAAGAGAATTTTGGCCGGCAGATGTCCATGTTATCGGCAAAGACATTATTTGGTTTCACTGTGTAATTTGGCCATGCATGCTTAATGCAGTCGAACTGCCTTTACCTAAGCAAGTCTATGTCCATGGAATGATTCTGGCTGCTGACGGCAGAAAGATGTCCAAGTCTCTTGGTAATGGTGTTGACCCTGCCGATATGCTGGCTAAGTATTCAGTCGATACATTTCGTTACTATTTATTAAGAGCAATTTCAGCACAAAGTGATGGCAGCTTTTCTGAGCAAGAACTAATCGATAAACATAATAATGAGCTTGGAAATGATTATGGAAACCTAATCATGAGAGTCGTTAAGCTATCACTAAAGCATCTACCAACTGAAATTAATGGCGATGGCATTGCAAAAGTTTTTGATTTTTCAGATACCTTCGATCGTATGAAAATATGCATGGACAAGAGAGAGCATAACAAGGCTCTGGATATGCTGTGGGAGTATGTTAACAAAGCCAATCAATATGTTAACGATAGTGAGCCGTGGAAGCTTAAAGCTGATCCAGAGGCCTTAAAGCCTGTAATCTATAACTGTCTATATGCCATACACGGTTTGGCCTGCTTGATTACGCCTTTCTTGCCTGAAACTGGACCTGCAACGCTTGCATCTTTGGGTGTAGAGAGTACAAGTTTTAGTGATATAGAATTCGGCAAGACCACTTACAATTTAAGTGAGCCACAAGCCCTATTTCCCAAAATTTTATAGTTAGTTTTTACAAGAAATACTGATTGGAAAGTGATCTGAAATCAGCTCTCTGTAGAGTTTATAATAAGTAAAATCACTCAATTGCTCATCAAAGACTCGACGCTTATAGATCTCAAGTTCTTTTTCGACGTCTTCATATTGAGGAACAATTTCGCCATCAACAATGATCAATGATTCTTCCAAAAAGCGCTTATGCTCCTCAAGTCTTTGCTCCATGATCTTCTTGCCTTTCGAAGAAAACTTATAAGGTTCATCTGCATCACCAGTTTCTTCACGAACGAGATAATTATCTTTCATCCATTCGTCGACATGATCTTCAAAGTAACTTTGACGGGTAACCTTAATCTTTCCATCTGAGTCTTTAGTGCAATTCTTATTAGCCTTATTGTTGTAAATAAAATGATCATAATTACTTGAGAAACCATTTGTTGCAACACTGCCGCGACTACTATAACGATAGTTTGTTAAGCTAGTTGGCATCTCTCCAATAAGAGTAAAGCTGTTGAAGTCACTCATTAACTGCTGCCAATATGCGATTCGTGCTTCAAGGTTCATATCTGCAGCAAAAATTAAGTCTTGTTCTTTATAGTTTCTAGACAGAAGCTCGAGCATTTCCAGTGTTAAGCGAACTTCTGCAAAGCGAGCGTAAGTTTCTTTTGTTACACCAGTACCGACATCAGAATAATCGTTAACACCAAAAGCTAAATTTGAAATCCAGCTCATCGTTTCGTCATCTTTAGGAGAGGTAAAAATGACGTGAGCGTTCATCAAAGTAAAATCAAAGTCACCACTTTCAAAACTAGAAACAAATGGCTTTCTCGAAAACCCATCAGCAGCATCAACTCTAAAGAAAGGGGCTCTAAATAATGGATAACAAGCAAAGTCCGTATTAGCTTCTTCACGATTGGTTTTTACGCCAATTTCAGCGCAATGCTCAGTTTCAATTGGACGAACGATAGCAGCTCTGTAAAAAAAGCCAAGCATTTCATGCACACTTGATGGAGACGAAGCTTCTCCACGCGGAGAAGTGATAAGGGCCCAACTAGGATCTAACTTTCTAAGTTCATTCAAGATTAAGATGTAACCTGGAATCTTATATAGTTTTTCAAGATCATAGTTTTTAGTGGATTCGATCATTTCAACGAGATCATTATTATGTCTCATATCGTTGCCCAGTCTTGGAATAAGCTCTTGGGCAGAAACTAGGTCATACTGATTAATAATCTGAGCGATCAGTGATAGATCTTTATATGAGTTTTTATTTGAGCCTGGATGCAAAATATTATAGTTAGCGATTCTTAAATCGTGATCAGGCTTCATTGAATAATGATTAGCGGCTGCTCTAGAATTGTAGTGATGATAGTCAGTTTCACAAGAAACACTAAATTTATTCTTGATGACATACTTAGAAACTTGTTCGCAGTAGGACATAAACTCAGTATTGAGCTCTTGTTCACGTTCAACAGAAATCGCATTTGCAACCATGCTGTAAGACGTAAATAGTGATAATAAAATTATCAACTTCAAACCCACGGTGCCTTCCTTATTAATTAAGACGGATATTTGGGGCGAAGGGAGAATATCCCTAGTTTAAGTGCTGTGCAAATTTGAAAAAATCTATAAGTCATTGAAATTAAAAGAAGAAATATGATGATTTTGTTAGGATTCGGAGTAATTTCAAGGACTTAAATGACTCGGCTCATCAATTAGATACAATGAATGAATAGTATTAGTGTAACCTATCAATTTTCCGATTGGGCTTCGCGTAAAAGTGCTTCAAATCGACGTTTGTGGATATTTTCCTGATAACGAGACACATTCTGGCCAAGCATTTTTGGTAGCAATACGTAGCGTCCATAGTAGTTAATTGCTCTCTGACCTGAAGGTGTGTCGCGTATAACTTCCCAATCAAAATCCCCTGAATCGTAGAATAGCCATTTGGTGATTCCCCATTTAGAGCGAGACTGTTTAGTGAGATACTCTTGTGCCATCTCGCGTACAAATCTTTCGGCAAAGCCACCTGCAGTATTGTCAGCTAAAATTCTCTGTGCGATTGCGCTACTAACTTCATCTCTATTGGTTGCTGATGGAACGCGTCCCGCAATTCTTGGTAAAAATTCATTCTCCATAATTAAATCAAGGGTAGCTCTTCCTTGCGAATTATGGAGGTTAAATATTCTTCTAAAATCATATGAAGCCGTCATTCGATGACTTAAATTTTTCAATGAACTATACTTTGAAACAATTTCAGTATGCTCACGCCTCTGTGTAGTTGATAGATGATTGGTGTCTCTACCCAGAATCCATGGAAGAAATCCTGAATTACTGTCACGTACTCTTTCCCAAAAATCTGCTATTTCTTGATCATACATACTCGATAAGAATGCTTGAAAATTTTCATCAGTTGTTTTTGAAACATGCGCTAGCGCCATATGGTCAGCCAAGCGACTCTCACTAAAGAAGCGAGACAACTCACTGAGAGAGACAGGCTCAGGTGACTCTACAACCCAAGTCAGCGCATCTTTAAGTTCTTCTTTAAATACGGCCAATTCTGTTTTCATTTCATCTAAATCAAAGACAAAGCCTTGTGAGATATACTGACCAACACCTTCAATGAATCTTGCCAATGCTTGAATCGTAAACTCTGAAGTTACAATCTCTGCCCCAGGTCCATCGCTTGGAATAACTCGATATTCATTTTTAGCCTGAACTTGCAACAAAAGTTGAGCTAGCTCAACATCAATTACTTCTTGTAGAATTTGATTTTGTTCTTGGCTTAGCGTTGAACTTAATCGACTAAACAAGTTTGGCACCGACTCAATCAGGTAACTCCTAAAGCCCGTAGATAGACTTTGATTAAATTGAGAAGCACAAGCCTCTAAACTCGTCATTAATGAATCAAGTGAGCTTTCTTCTATATTACTAAGAGATGAGAGATAGCCTTGCAAGACTGTACGATCTGACTCCTTATAACGCTGGTCAAAATTTTCACTTGGGAACATGGCTGACAAAATACTGCCGGCACCAACGAGAGCATTTGAAGCTGTAACAATATCATCAATTGAGCGTGAATTTTCTAAACCTGCAGGCGCAACAAAACTGGGTTTAAACCATTGCTCAGAATTTTCTCCTAGAAGTGATTTTAATGGCGCTGTAAAACACACCATTTTAGATGCAAGTAAAGATTGATCACCTGAATTTAAAACTGGGTTGTATTTCTCTCTAAGTTTTTCAAAAAGATTAGAAGCAATATCGACCCTGGAAACCGCAGAGCAGGCATTTACCCATCTGCGATAGTCATAAACACTTTTCTCTCCAAGTGGGTCGCCGTCTCGATAACACTTATCTAAATAATACAATGGACTTAAAATTTCATTCGCCTCTTGGCTAGAAAGCGGGAAGCGGCGAGAAACATACTGACGAAGTTGTTGGGCAACTAATGCAAATTCTTCACTCGCAATAGATTGCTTGTCACATTGTATACCATAATCCAAAACGTTAGATTCTGAATTAGCATCGTAGTCCTGCCAACATTCTTCATACTCTGAAGTTAAAGTTTCGAGAATTGGAGCCAGATCGGTATCATTATAAGCAGCTCCTAGATTTGAAGCTAATTCATAAGCACGTGGCTGTATATGTGCCCGCATAATAATATCATTGAAGGCAGTTTTGACACCATCAAGTCCTCTTGTCGCAGCAGCGCTTCTTAAGAATGCAGCACTGCCTTCATTCAGATCAATAGTACCCGGATCGGTAATTGCTGCAAGGTTATCTCTGACTTCTTCTTGTGCAGCTGCCTCATAAACAGAACCAGTATTTTCTATCGGAAGTCGTTCATTTAGTCTGTTGGTTACAAATGAATTAAATGCTGAAGCATAGGCTAAAGCTGCAGACTGATCAATAATATTCTTTGCGTCGGCAACGCTTTGTATTTGCGCCATAGAGGAGTTAACGAAATCGACGACATTGCTAACTGGAGATTGTACTTGATAATCAGACAAGCTACGAGACCAATACTGGCTTGTTAATTGCGGTAATAACTCCTTCAATCGATTAAAACTACAGCGGTATCTCCATTCGTCTAAACTTGTAAAATTGCTTGCATCAACTCGACCTAGATTATCCCTAACACAGGAATTGATATCTCTCTTATCGGTGTCAGAAATCGCAACTTCACTTAAGCCAGCTTCAGCTAAAATATTTTCATACATTGTATCCGGTAAAAACTCGACTGTACTTGACACTATAGCGATTCGACATGAATCAAAACTTTGTGGCGATGAAATGCACTCATTAAAATCTCTGACTAATTCTTCTCTCTGTTCAATTTTGTTTGGGATAGACTCATTAAACCAATTTAGAAAATTCAATTTATAAATCTCAGCACGTGCCTTATTAAGGGCAATTGCCTGGCAATTAGCACCTTCACACTGCCTAAATGATTCTAAAGCCATCTCTGTGACTCTGACAGATAAAGGGGCAAATGATTCATCTTGCCGTAAGAAACTATTTTCAACCAAAAGCGATAGTTGTATGCGAAGAGCATTTTCTTCAACTCGATTTTCGCAATCTTCTACTTTAGTGTAATCACCGCTGTAAATGTAATCATCATTATATCTTCGCTGACTTCCCTCTCCATAAAGCAGACCAGACTCAACGAGACATGCTCTCAGTTCGCGCTGCTGAACTTCATTTTCTCCCAAACTGATATCTGCCATTTCAAGACCAGTGCGCAAAAGACAGTTGTCGCTTAATTGGGTATCTGAATAAGGATAGGATAATTCACGCCGTAGGACATAAGCCTCTGACAGACAGGAGTCGTAAACATTTTGCACACGAGAATTAAAGGTATCGAGACTTGTCGACATTGAGCCAAAGGGATGGCTTTGGATTTTTTCTCTTAACGTATCAACATCAAGAGAGGGAATAAAAATATTCATCTGAGCATTACGAATAACAGGACTATGCTGTATCGAAATTGAGGTTAACTGAACAGCCCCAACCCTTTCTCTTTCAACTCTTTCTGACGACGCAATTATAGTTGCAATTAAGCTATCATCAATTGATTCAAGCCTGAGGTGAGTTCTTGCCTCTGTCTCGAGACCTTCTCGACCTAAGCTATAGATACTTACTAATCTGCTGTCCATGTTATGGTTTTTAACTTTTAAAATCTGTCTACCATCTTGAGTAGACAAGATGAAACTATCCCCGTTGCGCTCAACTGTGAAATCTCTCAGACTTCCTCCCGCCTGGGACAGGCTTAAACGAATAGGATTGCCATGACGATCAACGAGAGCACGTAATTGAATTTTCCCGACATCAGGAACATTTAGCTCAAATAGCTCAATACTTCTTTCAAAGTCTCCTTCTCCTCTTATACCGGCGCTAATACGGTCAAACTCAGAGACAAGATCTTCGATTACTCGCGTGTCAGATGTTAGTTCTTCGCCAAGGTGAATGGCTTGGCAATTAGATGTGCTTACAAATTTAAACTCTTCAAAAAGATTAACAACAGATTCAATATTGTCACTAGATACACCTTGCGCCTGGAGCGATGATGTGATCTGAGCTATATGGGCATCAATATTGCTGGGGTTATTAATATCAAAAGTCTCATTAAAAAAAGATCGACGTTGACCATTACGAATCAGCTCAATATCAAGCTTCTTGGATCCTCTACTAAAATTAACTTCAAGTTTTTTTCCATCAAATGGAATCGTTAATAGATTATCGGCTGCTAAGGCCATCGATAATGGCATGAGAAGTACGAGTATAAAAATGTGTTTCTTAAATAAGTAGAACATCGCTATATTATCGGTATAGTCGTAAGAATCCTTGATAAGTTGATAATTTTACTTAGTTTTTAATATAAATTACTTTTTTGACTTAAGTCCTCAGAAGTTAAGACGATAAGTACAAGTAGATAAGTTTAAAATGTTGATCAAACGGGGTCAGGGATTATGCGTATTACAAAGTTAGCTATAACACTCCTCTTAAGTGCCACTCTATCGCTGAATGCTTCAGCTGCAGGTGGAAAGCTTATAGACTTTTTAATTAATGGCTCAGGTGTTTTAGAAGTTTTAGCCAAGCACAATATTAAAGGTGATGCTGCCAGTGAGATTGGAAGATATCTTGAACTGTCGCTAAAATCATTAAATATTTCGGGCCAACTACCTACTCGTCAACAGTTTACAGCAATCATCGATCAATTAGGTGGATCAGCTGAAGACCTAAGACTTAAAAGACAACTGCAGGACCTTTTGGCAAAAGATGCTGACGACATATCTAAAGATGACGTTGTCGGTGCCATCAATAATATTATTTACCTTGCGAATAGACATGGTAACACTGCTACAGCAGTTCTAGGTTGTGCTAGATGTGTAAGTGATGAACTATCACTTCATGGCTTTAGATTTACGATGAAAGAATTGTCTGACTCGAATGCTCAATCAGTATTAACACAAATTTTACCAAAGAACCCAACAGATATCAGAAGATTTATATCTAGTAAGTTTCAAGCTTATGGTCTTGGTGATTTTTCAAGAGTTAGTTCACGTCTAGTTGCTCCTGAAGAAGAAAGAGCAATGGCCTTAATGCTTGGGTTGTATGAAGCTGGCAGCGCCAAACAAAAAGAACTGGTCAAACAGATCTTTGAGGCTTCTAAGGATAGCTCTGGAAAAATTAGGTTTATGGCAGATGGCGGAGAGAATAAACTACACCTTCTTTTTACTGAAGATATGGATGACGAGTATATCGACTATTGGACCAAAACTTTGAAAAATGTTACTGCTGAAAGAAAAGAAAGCGGCGAACCAATGAAAGAAGCGTTCTTTAAATCACTTAAAAAAGAAGCTGGAGATGATCCCGTCGCTTCAGAGCAAATTGAGCTATTAAGATCGAAAAAATGTTTCTTCCCATAAGAATAGCCCCGAAAGGGGCTTTTTTTTCGATCAAATTCTAAAATATTTGAACCACACCAGGATCTCTTTGAATCGTTAGGACTTTTAATGCAGCCAAGTAGCGATCAAAATCATCTGCATCACTATAATTTGAAAGTTGTATAGCGACTTTGTGAGCAAACTCGCCGAGCTCACTTAATTTAAAGATCTCTTCAGTTTTTAAAGCTTCCCACAAAACACTGCCTAAAGCTTCTTCATCAATATTAGCTGGGGCAAAAACAATACGCTCCAAGCTGGCTCGATCAAAATTTGTAGCAGCGGAAAGCTGGTGACGGAATTTATGTGAGCGAATACCGCCTTCACGTAATTTTTCTTCAAGACTTTGTATGATCTTACTACGCACACCAGTCAGCTCTTGAGTCAGACGAGTTGCTTCTGTACTTGAAGCCTTATCGATTGCGTGAGCAACCGACTGCTCAAATCCTCTGAAGACTCCCAGAGTCGTCTCGGCGGCGACATAGGGTGCGACTCCTAAAGCAACTCGAGCTTCAGCTCGTAAGCTTTCATAAACAAGACGAGCTCTGGCATTAAAAAGCTGTTTGAGAATCATTCCGTCACTGACTGCACCAATGAATGGAAGTCTTCTCGTTACATACGGCATTAGATAGTGATAACCACCTTCCAAGAAGAACAGATATGGCAACTCTCTTTTTCTCATCGGAACTTTTATTAAGACCTCTGTCAAATCTTCCATATTTGCTTTGATAAACTGCTCGAGATCACCACCATTACGGACAATCTGCTCAAGACCTTCTTCAAGTCCACGAATACGATTCGCATTAGCTGCTAAGTGAGCGACACGCATTTTCTTAATACCATTTACCATCTTGCCAACAAGTGGAATTCGAGCAAAAAAGCCTTTGCCGGCTTCGACTCTTTCCATTGTTCTGACTGCATTCGTTAACCTTTTACCTGAGTAGCTTTTAACAAGTCTTAAAAGACCATTTGGATTATGACCAAAATACTGAGATACCATTTTTGCTGTTTGATTATCAATTTGTCCCTTGGTTTCACTAACAACAACTCTTCCAAGAGCACCATCAGCTGATTCGAGAGCATTTCCAAGCATTGATCTAAATCGTCCCAGAATATCGCTAACCTTTTTGGCCATCAAACCAGCAGAGATTCGCCCTCTTCTATGAAGAAAAGTTACTTTTCTAATCTCATCGACGCCTTCTTTAAGTTGTGCCGGATTAACTCCACGCTTAAGTAGACCGTCTGTCATCTCGCCTAACTCACGAGCACCAGACTGAGCGAGCTCATCTACACTTCTTAGACCCGCATCTCTAAGACGACCAAAACCAAGAACATATTTAGCTAGGCGCACATCTGTTTCTTGAACAGCTGTTTTAGCAGCTTGTCTAAAGGCAACCTTACCAGATCCTCTTACAATATGTTTTGCAGAAGTTAAGACAAGTTTTGATCCTAGGCCAACAGATCTTCCAACAATTCCAATTAACGGAAATACACTAATCGCTTCAATGGTTGTCCATGCCCAGCCACGAGAAACAGAATCATTACTGCCGTAATCTGCAAACCCTAAATCTTCCATCAGCTTAACTTGCCGTTGGTATTCATTGGCATCTTGTTTTCGATCGTACTCACGTTTAATTAAAGTGACCTGCATACCCATGGCCGATGTACCGGCAGCTATCATTGCAACACCAAGTGGAGCACAAAGCCCACCAGTCACACCGGTACAAGCAGCACCGATCAGTATTGCAGCCATTCCAAGAAGACCTGCTCCTAGACCTAACCAAAGATCCTTCCATTCGTCATCCGACATACTATTAATTTGATCTAAAATATTTTCAGGTACTCCAGGCAATCCTCCAAGCGAATTAACCTGGTTTTGCGCTTTAGTTGTTGCATAGAAAAGCGCCTTCATATCCTCATGCTTATTAGGCTCCATATTACAAAATTCTTGCATACGATTCTTGACTTCGTTAGCTCTAGTTCTAGCGGCTTCTCTAACCATCGATTTGTAGATAGGACGTTTTAATTCATTATCAAGTGATAAGAAGTTTAGCTTTGCCATAAAGGTATTATCAATTCCTTCTGCAGTAGAGAAATCATTAAACAGCTGCTGTTGCTCTTCTGGCTTTCCTCTTAACTCATAAAGGCGCATAAAGAATTCGCCCAGCTTGGCCTCATCGCTTTCAAAGACAGTATCAATTTGGCTTTCGGCTCTATCGTCAAGCCTGTGACCTGAAGAATCGACAAAAGCTTCTAGAGCATCTTTATTCAATAATGTTTGATATGAAACATTTTGCAGTTTTGAATAGAGATCTTTTCCCTGAGTTTTAACACTGAATAGTTGTGAGTTTCCTTCGTCTGCAGTCTGCACAACACTTTGCCAGAAAGACTCTTTTTCAGATTGTGATAAAACATGATTGCCAAAAGATGGTCTCAAGGTACGATCAAGACCAATTTTCTTAGATGCTTTTTCAAACTTGTTCATAATTGAATCAACATTGCGGTAGAAGCACTGACTCTGAGAAGTATAAGGAGAAACTCTATCACGTGCCGATACATAAACCTGATATTCAGGCTCATGACCTGCACGGTAAGACTCTAATTCTTCTTTCGCAACGAGGTAACTCAAACGAAGTTTCGCCCAAGGATTAAGTGCTTCCATTTGATCGGAGATAAAATCGTATTCATTGGTCTTTGCTTCATCTAGAAGATTAGTTCGGGACAAAAGACTTCCCCATAATGACTTCAAAAAAGGATAAGCTTCGGCCAGCTTGGATTCTTCAAGTCGTCTTAACGGAATATATTCGCCCTCTTGCTCAAACTCAGATAGGTAATTTAGTAAATTATCAACAGTTTTTGGAATATCATTACGGGCACAAATTCTGCCCTTTGATGTCTCTAAGGCTATTTCATTGATACCAGCAATATGATGTTGAGAGTAATTTACAGTTCTAGCACACTGATCACGAATAACACTTTCAAATGCTTGACCTTGTCCTGATCTAATTGCACCTGTTAATAAACGAAGCCCCCACTGACGCCATACACTTGCACCATAAAGATTTGGCAGCGAAAGCTGAATATTTGTCGCCTTTAATCTTGTCTCAAGTGATTTAGAAATAATTTCTTGAAAATGAGTGGCACCTTTCTTTTGCATTAACTCAGCTAGATATAAGCTCAAGTTTTGACGTTGAGGTTCAAGTGGAATCATCTCACCATTAACTTCAACTTCATAAAGTTCATATGGACTTGGATCAGATACGATTTTTTCGAAAAGCTGTTTTCCATTATAGGTATAAGCGCGAGAGTCTCTTAGTCCGAACCAAGAAAATGTACTGCCATGAAATACATCCATCGCCTCAGGAAGTTTAAACTGCATGACTCTTTCAAAATGTGTAATATCATCAATATCAGGAGTTAACCCACTGATACGGTTTTGTTCCATTCCTTTTTGTGCATATAGAACTTCTTCAAATGGCATTAATCCTGAATAACCACTTTTTGTCGGGTCTTTAGCAGCATTTTCCATATAGTATTCAATGAATTGATAATTTGATGGAGAAAATGTAAGGCCATGATTCGCTAACATATTATCTAGAAATTCTTCTCCCTGACCTTCAACAAACTGAAAGTTCATTTTTGATGGAAGGTCCCCATTGAAATGATTTTGGCAAGAACGAGGAATATCAATACTGCTTGAACCATTTTCCTGCATACTTTCGTAAACATAAAGCTGTGACATCATCATATGTAGAGTCATAAGCTTCAAGGCTCTAACATAGTTCAGAGTAGAAGGTGCTTTCATTAATGTTAGAACGTCTCGCGATAAAATTGAGTTTTCATCAATTCTAACTTGAGAACGACCAAACGATCTGTCTTCGATTGAAAAATGATAAGGATCAACAGAAGGATTTGGCCCTAGCTTAATCCTTTCACGTAACTCTAGATCATCTGTTGGAAATAAACGTGTTGGAAACTCTGGAAGTAGTGATTGGTAAAACCACGCTCCATCATATTCACCAGGAAAGTAAGCACGACGAGCGACAACAAGATCACGCATTGGTAGAGTCACACTTCCAAGGAACGTCACAAGCATCTCTTG